>CAJXLE010000007.1 GCA_913055895.1 uncultured Bacteroidota bacterium
CCTCAAGCTCTTGAAGCCGGTGACCGTGGATATTTCAAAAAACTATACGGTTACCCTGATGCCGGCTGATAAGAGAGGAAAGAAAGATAAAAAGGCTACCTATCTGAATTTTGACTGTGAGGGTTTCCGTGATGTTCAGGCCTACGGCATGGTTAAGTTTTCGAGGAATCTGGTTAAACCCATGAACAAGAACGGTAAGGTCAGTCAGCAGGATACTCTGGCGGCTACTTTTTCAACCGCTTTTAAGAACTGGGATAATTGGGTAGCCAAACTGGATTTTTCTTCCCTGCCTGCCGGAGTGAACGCTACCAAAAAGCTGGCAACCCAAAAGTTCGGTTATGTCAAGCTGCCCGGTTATACCTTCAACGTTCAAACGGCTTACCTGGATCATTCCTCCAAAGAAGATATGTTCAAGAAGGCCGGCGGCGGGAGTAGTCCGGCTGGTCTGAATGCAGGTGCCGGATGGCAGGGTGTATACCTGAGCAGCGCCGATGTATGGTTGCCACAGTTCTTCAGCAAAAAGAAATCGAACACTAAAGGATCGGGCGGCAGTTCATCCCAGAACTCTTCCGGAAAAAATGACCGCATACGCATCACCGGCGATCAGCTGGCCATTGGTGCGGGCGGTGTGAGCGGTCACATCTTTGCCACCGATCTGATCGACCAGGGGTCCCTGGACAACATGCCGGTCTCCATCGATACCCTGGATGTGAAGGTAGAAAAGAACATGCTCAGGACGGCCAGGATGACCGGTGGATTGACCATCCCTTCTTTTAAAGATCCACTGGGTTATGAGGCCGATATCACCTATGTCAACCAGCAGGCCTCCTACAACTTTTTCCTGGAGACCAGGAACACCATGCGGATTCCCATGTGGCTGGTTACGGCCAACCTGAATCCCAACTCTAGGGTTACTCTGAACATCCAGGGCAACAACGTGGATTTTCAGGCGGTGCTTAATGGTAAGTTTTCTTTCGACCGCAGCCTTGGTAAAGTGCCAGGTGTTGCTATGAATGATCTCAGGTTTCAAAATTTTAAAATTACCAACCGCGATCCGTACCTGGACATCAACAATTTCGGCATTAATACCAACGCAAAAGCCCCGAAAGTAGTGGGATACCCAACCGACCTGAAAAATATCGATGTTCAGTTCGGTCAGCAAAAATACTATGCCAACCTGGGTTTTGATCTGCGCTTCAACCTTTCCAAAGGGCTGAACCAGGTCTCCGGTGAATCGGAAGTAAGGCTTTACAGTGAGATCAGAACCAATCAGAATCAAGGTGGAACGTCTATCCCGGAATTCAAATTCAAGCGGGCCGAGATTGACTCCATCAAGCTGAACGCCCAGTTTGGGCCCATGAAGATACTGGGTTCGCTCAACATGTACAAGAACGATCCCACCTTTGGAATGGGCTTTGACGGCGACCTGGAAATGAATGTGTTCGGCACCCAAAACTTTAAAGGCAATGCCCTTTTCGGGCGCAAGATGCAGGCCAACAACCAGGAGCTTCGTTACTGGTATGTCGACGGCATGGCCACGTTTTATCCCATGGGGATCCCTTTTGCCAAACCCCTGGCTTTTTATGGTTTTGGCGGAGGGGCCTATTTCAACCTGGTCCAGAAATCGCAGGTGAGCTCCTCCAAACTCAAGAGCAAGTCGCTTACTCAGAATCCCAACGTGCGCCAGCGCTACAAACCCCAGAAGAACACCCTGGGCATGAAAGCCTCTACGGTTATCGGCCTGGAAGGTGAGCCTTTCATTCTGAATGCCGATGCCACCCTGGAGGCAGCCTTCAGGCGCAATCCTTTTGGTGTGAAATCCCTGGGCTTCACCGGCGATGCCTATGCCCTGACCGGGGTCCGCAAAAGGGGCAACGCTCCGGTCAAAGGCTCTGTTTCCGCCGAATATTTGAACAACATCTTTGATTTTCAATCTTCTTTCGATGTGCGCATACCTTACGGAACGCCAGTGGTAAAAGCCAACGGCGACCTGCGTTTTCACCTGAATGGCAATACCAATTACTGGTACCTTCATTTTGGAACTCCCAACAACCGGGTAGGCTATTCGCTGGGTCTTGGAAAGCTTCAAATCGCTAAGTCTTCGGGCTATTTAATGGCCGGGGAGAAACTTCCTTCGCCCAGCATACCCAATAAGATCAGCAATTACCTGGGTGGATATACTTCCAGCCTGAACCAGGCGAACCTGGTGGGCAAAGGATCCGGGGTAGCTGCCGGACTGAAGTTTGAATCCGGGTTTGATCTGGGTGGCAAAGTAGCCCGCGTAGAGGGCGACATCATTGCCGGTGCCGATATCACCCTGACCAAATATGATCCCTCGGTATTGTGCAATGGCAACAGCGACTTCGGACTGGATCGTTGGTATGCCATGGGCCAGGGTTATTTCTACGGCAACCTGGGCTTTTTCGTTGCCCAAAAGGAGATCCTGGGCACCACAGCAGGATCGGTGGTTGAAGTCGGCCTGCCCGATCCGGTGGGCGTAAAAGGTCAGATTAAGGCCGACCTGGTCGTTCTTGGCAAGTCGCTGGTCTTTAATCAGAAATTCACCATGGGCAGTATCTGCGATTTTAATGTGAAAGGGGGCGGATCGGTTTCGGTCAGCTCGCCTGTCGAAAGGATGCAGTTCATCTCTTCCGTCACACCCAAAGATCATCAGAAGGGCGTAGGGCTGTTTGTCGAGCCCACCATCACCTTTAACCGGGGTATCTACCACGATTCTAAGATGAGTTTTACCTACTCCGATGGCAAAGGTGGAACGAAAAAAGCCACTTACCGCTTTGATGTTTCCTATACCTGGGAGAAAGAATATCAGCCGGGCAGATGGACCGATATCTACCGGAACCTGGATGATCAGATCATGGAAGACTACGACAGGAATAGCGAGATGCTTACTCTGACGCTCAAAGAGAATGTGGGTTCGTTGGCTTCCAGGGATTACCGGAAAATTATGCTGGAAGGCAATACCCGTTACCGGTTGAAAGCCACCGTGACGGTTGAAGAAAAAACAGGGCCCAATACCTGGAAAACCGCAACCTATAACGTGGATTCCTTGAAAGGCCAAAAGATTCAGCATGTGGAAACCCATACCTTTACCACCGGCGGCACACCGAAAAGCATTCCGGAACAGCAGGTGGTGGATATTATTCCTACTCCCCGTCGCCGTTATTTCACTCAGGATGATTATGATGAGGGATTCATGCGGTTTAATACCGATATCTCCGCTGTCTGGGACAGCCTGGAGACCGAGGGCTATGATCTGAAAGCCCGTTTTGAACCGATCAACAGCAGCGGCACTGAGGATGAGATCCTTCAGAGTGTTCGAAAAACCAATGATGGGCGACTGGTAAAATATGATATCCCTACCCTGGAGCAGCAAACCATTTATCGGCTGGAGCTTATCGCCACACCGCCTGAAGAAGAATCCTCTCAATCGGGTGGCCTGACCGGCAAGGATAAGAGCCCGGGTAAGAGCATCTGGGGGGATGACGACTCCGATAAACCGGTTACCAAAATGGCCGGAAAGGCGCAAGAAGGCGCCAAAAGCATGGGAAGGCGCCTGAACACGGAGGTGCTGTATACCAGCTATTTTCGCACCAGCCAGTTCAATACCATGAAGGCCAAGATCAACGCCTTATCGGCAGGTAACAGCAAGGTCGTTTCCAAACAGGCCAACCGGGCCAAACAACCTCACCTGGAAAAATTCAACACCTACGATGTGGTTCAGATAACCCTTAAGGGGCCGGAACCGTTTGGCTATTATGATCTTCAGCCTGCCAATTCGCGCAATGCTTCGCATGTGGATGTTGAGACACCCAACAGCAAAAGTCAGTGGCAGCTGAAGATGGAAAAAATGATCGATGGGGATGATTTCTGTATCAGTGCCCCTGGCCGGATAACCCCCGCCATGCGATTGCCCGCTTATGATATCGACTCCTGGGCTTTTGCAGAAAAATCGCCTTCTGCCGTCTGGTCTGCCTCGGGAGGCAGCAGTTACAAGCATGTGGACAGCCCTCTGAGCGATTCCGAAGTGGGCATCGACCAGTCATCAGGCAACAGCAATGACAATACCTATTTCCTTTTGCCTGTTGATTTCCAGTCGGGCGGACAGCAAAACAACCAGGATGTGCTGACTGTTAGTCATATGGATGATTACCGGGGCAGGCTGAACCACGAAAAGCTCCGTGAATGCCCCAACTTCCAGTCGGAAAATCCTGGCTTGAGCCCTTATCCTGCTATTCAACAAGGAACAAAAATAAATATGGAAATTCAGGGAGCTGTGGGAACCAAGATCCAGGGCAGTGGAGCCCAAAATTTCACCATAACTCTAAGTCCCTGATATAAATCGAATTTTATTTGAAACCATTGATTAAAAATAAGATGACCATGCGATATTTCACCACAATTTTCATCCTTTTGCTTTTAGGTGGCTGGAGCACATTACCTGCACAGCAAACCCGTCCGGACCTGCCGGAGGAACTGCAGCAGGATACCGGCAATACCGGTGATAACAGCCTGGGAATTAAAATTCGTAAGCATCAGGGGGATGTACTGATCAAGATCGTCCCCCGTCAAACCGATGCCTTCATGCATTTCAAAGAAAGCGGCTGGTTGCTGGAGCGGGCTACAATCCGGGAAGGCGACACCAGTGATTTTGAGCAGCTGAATGATGAACCCATCCAACCTGCTTCAAAAGAAAGGTGGCAGCAGATGGCACAAAGCAATCAGGCCGCCGGAGCCATCCTGGAGGTATTATACCCGGATGTGCCCGATGAGCAGCCCCAAACGTTTATGGGGCAGCTGGAATCTCATGATGAACTGAACAACCGGCATTTTTTCTATCTTTTTCTTTCTGCCGACAGCCGGTCTGTTTCGAAGGCTTCCGGGTTGGAGTTCAAGGATGAATC
This sequence comes from uncultured Bacteroidota bacterium, assembly GCA_913055895.1. Classification (GTDB taxonomy): domain Bacteria; phylum Bacteroidota; class Bacteroidia; order Bacteroidales; family UBA12077; genus JAGXLC01. The sequence goes on from CAJXLE010000007.1 coordinate 4,923, forward strand.
GGCAGAACGTGGGGCAGAGTATGTATACCGGGCCTTCATCGATGGTTTTGAAGATACCACCGGTCACAGCGGTACCAAAATTGCAGCGTTGTCCTTCATCCCAGAGCAATACAGAGCTCCTGAACTGGAAGGAGGAAGCCTGGATTCTGCTGCCTTGCTGACGTGGAATCACACCAATTACGATCAGGTTTTTGTTTCTTATGATCTGGAAAGATCTCAGGACGGGGAAGGCTACCGGCAGATCACCGATGTGCCGCTGGTGTATAATCAGCAGACCCGCCCTTCCGATACTGCAGAGGGAAACATGTACCATGTGGATTCACTCGATCAGAATGGCGTGAGCCATCAATATCGGTTGGTGGCCCATGATTATTTCGGCCTGTCCTCCGAGCCTTCCAATGAAGTAGAGGTGGAAGGACGTGACCAGACGCCGCCGCCTGCTCCGGTCAGGCTGCGCGCCCAACCCACCAGCCAGGGTGTTGAGGTAGTTTGGAAGTATCCCGGGGCTCCTGACGACCTGGCCGGGTTCTATGTGGTGCGCTCGGGCCGTTCCCTGAGTGGCCCCTTTAACCGGTTGCACAACGAGTTGTTGTCGCCCGATCGGATGCATTATACCGATGAATCCGCATCCACCGGGAATGGGCGCTATTATGCCGTTGCCGCTTTTGATGAGGCCGGCAACTACCGGATGAGCCGGGGAGTCAGTGCCGCCGTGCGAGATACCGTACCTCCCCAAGCCCCCGATGGGTTGGAGGCCCGACTCGATTCTTCCCGCGGTCTGGTAGCCCTGAGATGGGACCTGGGAGAAACCGACGATATTACCGGTTATCGGGTGTTTCGCTCCGTCAACCGGGATTACGAATTCATCCAGGTGACCGATACCCCAACGGTCTATAACGGTTTTGTGGATACACTCAACCTGGCTTCTCTCGACAGCAAGATCTTTTATAAGGTGGTGGCCGTGGACGATCAGTATAACCATTCGGGGTTTTCCGATGTTTTAGAGGTCAGCCGTCCCGACACCATCGCACCCACCAAGGCCTTGCTCACCAGGGCCGATTATAGCCAGGGCAGGGTGCACCTGCAGTGGGAGCCCAGTTCCAGCCGGGATGTGGAAAAGCAATACCTGATGGTTCGAAGTCAGGGTCAACAACCCTGGCGCGTCCTGGATTCGCTCCAGGGCAGTGAAAATGAATATTCAACGCCTTGGCCCGATACAACCAGATCCTGGCAATTGGCCATCCAAACGGTCGATGACAATGGACTGCGTTCTGGTTTGTCCAATATTCAAAAGGTAGTGGTGGAGGATTACAACGCTTTTCCCTCCCTGGCATCCCTGGAGGCAAATGAATCCGGGGAAGAAGGGGTGAAACTCAGCTGGAATCAACCCAACCAACAAACCGAATACCGGGTTTTGATTTATCGTGCTCAGGGAGAAGAGACGCCATTGCTTCATGAATCCATCGACGCCGGAAAATCAGAATATACCGACACCGAAATTTCAAGGGATACCATCTACCAATACCAGGTAGCACTAAAAAGAAAATCCGACGGGGTGGTCTCGCAACGGAGTGAATCTGTACGCATAGACCTGGGCCGGTGAAGCTTAGATTTGTACCGGCTAATAACTAAAAATGGACAGAAGAGCGAATGGATTGTTTTTTACCTTGTATCCATTTTTTACAATACTTCCTTCACGCTGTTTTGTATCTTAAATCCACTTTTTTGGGCGGAGACTGAATGGATAATATCCGAGCTGCTCTAGCTATGGATCTATTAGGATAACGCTGCAACGCTTCTTTTTATCTGGCTCCATATAGGGCCAGATTTCAACTGGTAAAGAAATGGCAAAATATGTATGTTGGCTGACTCTTTGGGCTGGTCTTTTTTTTTCATGAACCCGGTTTCGCGCAGAATGGCGGTACAATTAAGAATACAGTATACATTGAGGTTCTGGACAATGGAGATTTGTATTCGTTGAATTATGAGAGGAATATTGGACCAAATCTGTACGGACGGATGGGATTTGGGTATTGGAGTTCGGGTTTTATGGGCCCTGAGACATCTGTCACCACGCTTCCTTTTATGTTACATTAGATCCGGGGGGATCATCATAACCATTTTGAGGTTGGGCTGGGATGGGTGATGGGTGCCATCAGCGGGACCGAGCAAACCAATTCGATTTTCAACGTAACTTCTTTCCTGGGATATCGCTATCAGGCACCTACTAAGGGAATCATATTAAGAATCGGGTTTACCCCTTTTTACTCGCTGGATAAAAGGGCCAATTATCCGGGAGATACATTTTTTCCTTCAGCAGGGATGGGAGTAGGATATCATTTCTAAAAACCGGGATGGTTCCGCGACGTTTCGTCGGGCAGGCATCCACCCATCCACTCATTCACTCATCCACCCATTGTCTTTAGTCTGTTCTGAACCGTGGTATATCCTCGGGCAGGCGGGTCAGCAGCTCGTAGTTCATGCTGTTGTTCATATCGCTGAAGGAGCTGACCGTGATCGTATTGTTGCCCTGCCGGCCTATGAGCACCACTTCATCGTTGACCTGTACGTCGGGGATGTCGGTGACGTCGATGACCATCATGTTCATGTTTACCGTGCCCACTACCGTGACCCGCTTGCCTTTGACCAGTACGTGTCCCAGGTTGCTCAGGTTCCGGCTGAATCCATAGCCATATCCCACGGGGACAACACCGATCAGGCTGTCGCGGTTGGTCAGGTAACTGGTCCCATAGCTCACATATTCGCCTTCCGGCACATGGTTGACGCTCATAATCTTGCTCTTCCAGGAAAGCACCCTTTGGAGGGGATCCTTGGGAATCTCGCCATTTTTACGTAAATGAAGCATGCGGGTCTCCTCGCTGGGCCAGAAGCCATAGTTGGCGATGCCGATGCGCACCAGGTCGAGGGCTGAATCCGGAAAATTTAAAAGGGCTGCCGAACAGGCTATGTGGCGAAAGCGGGGTTTGAGACCAAAATTGTGAAACCAGGTGCACCTTTTGCGAAAACGCTCCAGCTGCTTGCCGGCCCGGTCGAAATTGGCCAGGTGCTCGGCACCGGCCAGGTGCGTGCAAATACCCTCGAGAAAAACAGTTTTGTCATTTTTGGTGAGGATCTCGGCTACCTCGGTCAGCTCGTGGGGCAAAAAACCGGTGCGGTGCATCCCCGTCTCCAGCTCTATATGGATCCGGGCCGGCTTGCTGGTTTTTTTGGCTGTTTTTTGCACCGCCCGCAGCCGTTCCATGGTGAAGACATAAAAAGATACGTCATGTTCAATGGCCCACTCCAGGTATTCATCATCGATAAAGCCCATGACCATGATCTCACAGTGCTCCTGTTTGATCTTATGGGCCCGCATGGCTTCATCGACGCTAAAGACAGCAAAATGATCGACGCCTGCCTCCTCAACCATGGGCAGGATGCTTTCAATGCCATGGCCGTATGCGTTTCCCTTGATCACCATGGAATAGCGAACACCTGGCTTCAGCCTGCCCTTCAGGAATTGCAGGTTGTGGTTCAGGGCTTCTTTGCTTAGTTCAATGTAGGAAGTATGCAGCATACGGATGATTTTAAACGCGGATTCAGGTGTCTAAACTAAGAAAGATCACCCAACTTATCAAATGGTTCAATCGAATTATAACTGGGAAACCAGCAGGGCCAGAAATATGGCCATACCAAAGCTCAGAAGGGTGCCCACCAGCACATATTCCGATTGTTTGGTGTTGCGGAAGCGGAGAATGGATTTGGCTGCGATGATCAGTCCCACCGCACCGTACTGGCCAAAAAGAACCAAGATGAATGCCAGCAGCCGTTCGGTGATACCGATGAGCTTGCCCGCATTGGGCAATCCCCTGGAGTCTTCTTCCAGGGGTTCGCGGCCAGTATGATGGAAGGGTTCACCTGGGGCTTCAATATGGAAGATATCCAGGATATTTTTGATGATGATGTTGGCTGGTTTGAGGCATAAGAGGAGGGAGGAGGCGATGGCCAGGGTACGAAGGCTCACCTCAAAGGGCATGGTATATTCCAGATAATGATGGTAAGCGATGCTGATTCCGGCCAGTATCATGAGATGAATCAGCTGATCGGTGAAAAACCAGTTTTTATCTGTTCTGATTTTTATATTGCTTTTCAGCATATCCTGGCCCAGATGAAGGAGGGCGATCAACAGGGCAGCTACCCAGAAACCCGTATCGAAAGATAAAAGAAAGGAAAGACCAAAGACAATGAGTGTATGCCACATGTGATAATGGGTGAAGGATCGGGATGCTTTCCGTTGGCTCCAGCGCTGTCCCTGAAATATAAAGTCCGCCAGTAAATGGGCTGTGAACTGTAATAGGAGCAGTTGATACAGTGCAATCATTGGATTCGGTTTTCAAAATGGTCTACGGCTGTTTTGATGGCAAGCCAACCGGCAGCTGTCGAATGTTCATTGATGGTCGAGCGGTATTTGTTGAGCTTTTCAGCGATGGCTCCCTCATCATAACCCATCAGCTTAAGATAAACTACCTGGCATTGCTTGGCGGTGCATTTGGATAGCAGGGTATCCAACAAGGCAAATACCGGCTGGAACTGCTCTTCTGTTTCCGGCTCTGAAGCCCGGAAAAAAAGCGTCTTTTTGATGATGATGTTTTGCTTTCCGGAAGTATCCTGACTCTGTATGGTCCGTCCCGATAATTGAATGGCCTCTCCATCGATGATCCCCGCTTGCGGATCGAAAGCCTCAAGCGGGGCAACAGCAGCCGCCAGTCTGGCACCATGTTCCTTAAAAAGATGCAGGCGTTTGTCTTTAGTTGATCCTTCCGGTATGCCGAGTGACTTGATATAGGTTTTCAGCAGCAGGACCGTCCGTAATACCTGCCGCGGTTCCATGAATGCGCATTCAATGTGATCACCCTGTACAAGGCGTCCCAGGAAATTATCTTTCCCGAGCTGGTGGCTTAATTCAGATAACAAGCCTTGAATGGCTTCTTCAAGTTTTCTCTTGTCGTTGACTGTCAATGATGTATACGAGATGATATCTCCGGATATGGTTCCCCTGTTTATCATGGTGTTTTCATTCTTTTTATAAATATACAAAAAAAATCATGAATAATTCGGCTTTAATGCCGAAAAAATATAAAATTCGTTAAATAAGCCGAAAAATATATAAATTCCCTTTTTTTTACGAATTTTGGTTCAGTGGGAGTTGGTCTCCAACGGGAACCTGGATTTTTAATCGGGAAATTCCGGCAAGGGTCATTTTGGTTTATTCACGTATCCAGATATTTTGTACCTTGTACGTTGTTGAATCATTAATACAAATTCCGGCCATGAAAGAGATCAAATATCACTCAACTGTTGTGTTTGTTAAAGATGTGGGAGCCTCTAAAAAATTCTATACCAAGATTTTAGGACAGGAAGTGGCTTTGGATTTTGGCAAGAATGTGATTCTAAGATGTGGCGTTACTTTATGGGAAGTGGATCCGGATCACATCATTCCCGAAAAGCTTGGAGCAAATAAGGTGGTGGACACGAAGGCCAATTGCTTTGAGCTTTATTTTGAAACGGAGGACATTGAAAAAGTATTCAGGAAACTCAGCGAAAAGGGCATTGAGATGCTGCATGCCCTTCATGAGGAGCCCTGGGGGCAGAAAACCATGCGTTTTTATGATCCCGACCGCCACCTGATCGAGGTGGGCGAGAAGCTGGAACATTTTGTCCGCCGGCTGCACCTGGAAGGCAGAACGCCCGAGCAGGTGGCAGAGAAGACTTCCATCCCGCTCAATGACGTAAGGGATTGGATCCATAGGTGATGCAAGCAAAACAGCCCTGCTTTGGATTTAGACAGGGCTGTTTTGTTTGCAAGATGTTTTCCATTGGTTCAAAGAATCCGCTCCCGGAAGCGTTTTATTTGTTGTTGAGGCTTGTCAGTCTATAGCATGTTGCCTATTCGGATCCCGAAATGAATGGTACGGGGTTCGGATGGGCCATATATGTAGCCCGGGTCGCGGTCGATGCCCCGGTCGAAATCGCCCTGGTAGGAGTTGAACATGTTTGCTATACCTGCCGAGAGCTCCATATTGGTCTCTTCGTTGATGCCTACCGTGTAAGTCAATTTGAGGCCCAGGTCAAAGAATCGGGGTGACCTGCGCAGGGTGCCTTCTTCAGGGTTGGCCAGTTCGTTGCCGAAATAGGGCACAAGCATCCGGCCGGTATAGCTTCCCGAGGCGGAGATGCCCAGCTTTTCGGTAGGATCCCAATCCAGGTTCATGTATCCGTAATCATCGGGTGTGCGGAAGAAAGCCTCCTTGTTGAAGGCATGGGGGCTCTGGTAATCGCTGGTCTGGATGGTGAAGCCACCAGTAAAGGAGACCTCGCCGGCCGGCACCAGGTTCATCTCCAGGTTGACGCCCTGCACCACGGCGCCGTTGTCGGAGTTGATGCGGGTATAAACCACCGTCCCGTTCTCATTGGGTGAGCCAAAATCATTGACAAAAGCATCTTGCAGGTGGGTATAGAAGCCTTCCACCAACAGGCCCAGATAGGTGCTGCCCAGCTGGGCGTTGTAGTCGAGTGAAGCCATGTAGCTGTGGCTGGTCTCCTGGATCAGATCCGAAGCGTTGCGGTGGATGACCTTGCGGGCCCCGGAGGTTTCAATGTGCAGATCTTCATCGTAAATTTGGGGAGCCCGGTAACCCTGGGAGTAGCTAACCCGGGCCTGGAGCGATTCCCTGACGTCGTACTTCAGGGTGAGGCGAGGGCTCAACACATTGCCGGATACGCCACCGCCATCTTTTTTCTGGTCGGTTATCCGGTAATGGTCGTACCGCAGACCGGCCGATATTTTCCAGTTGTCCCAGGAGTATTTGTACTGCGCAAACATACCCAGGGTGTTGGTGACCTGGTCGGCAATAATGCGGTCTTCGGTATAGGGAATGCTCACTGTGGAATCGGCAAAGTTGATCTCGGCATTGTCTATATCCGGATACCCCATCTTGCGGTCTTCGAGCCAGGCTCCCTTGTCCTCTATGCCCAGGATGAGGTTGGATTCCCCCAGCGAAGCATTGTACTGGGCTCCCACGCTGAAGGAGAAATCCTCCGTCCGGCCATAGTCGCTCAGCGATCGGTTGGCCCCGTAGTACGAGTCTCTATCCACCCGCTGACCGGAGGCATACACCGAGAGCTTGTCCTTTTCCCGGAAGAACCGGTCGTAGGTCAGGGCCCCGGTGGTGATGTTGTGGGTGAGGGCTTCGGCTATGCCGGCCATGTGCGGCAGGGCTTCATGTTTGTTGCCGCCCCGCCGCTCTTCGTTGATGTGGAAGAAGTCGGCCGTCAGCTTTTGCCGGGCACCAAAACGGTGAAACAACCGGGCGCCGGCGGTGATGTTCTTCAGGGAGGTTATCTCAGAGAAGCCGTCGCCGTTGGCATCGAAGGGTTGGCGGTCGCGGTAGAACCCATAAAGGGCCATGCCCGATTTGTTGTCGGAGGAGACCAGCGAGGTGTTGAACGTGGCACTGTAATCAGAGGCAGGATCGCCCGGGCCATCCAGCCCGATGCCCGTCGATCCCCCGTCGATGCCAAACTCATAAGCATTGTTGACGGGGTCCTTCAGGATCAGGTTGATGGTCCCGGCAATGGCGTTGCTGCCATAGAGGGCCGAACCGCCACCGCGGATCACCTCTACGCGCTCTATCATGTTGGAGGGAATCAGTTCCAGTCCATATACCCCGGCCAGGCCGCTGAAAATGGGCCGGCTGTTGATCAGGATCTGTGAATAGGGTCCTTCCATGCCGTTCATCCGAACCTGTGTGAAACCACAATTCTGACAGCTGTTTTCCACCCTTACACCGGGGGTGAAAGTCAACCCCTCGCTGAGGGTCTTCGATTGTGTGGTTTCAAACAACTTGGGCTTAAGGGAGTTGACTATTACAGAGGATTTTTTCCGGGGGGTGCCGGTGCGGTCACCGGTGACCACCACTTCCTCCATGTTGAGTACATCTTCCTCCAGCTTGAAATTGATCTCTTTCTGCTGGCCCCGCTTGATTTCTATTTGGGTGCTTTTGGGCCGGTATCCCAGGCTGTTGGCCTGTAACACATGGCTCCCCTCCGGCAAACCGGTCAGGGTATAATGACCCGACTCGTTGGTGATGGTTCCAATGGTGGTCCCTTCCACCGTCACCGAAGCAAATGGAATGTGTTCGCCTTTCGAATTGACAATGTTTCCTTTTATCAGTATGTTGGTCTCATCGCCGTCAGCAAGTGATAGGTTGGGTAGGGATAATATGATGGATATAAGTATGATGGTTATGCGCTTCATGGTAAACTCGCGTATCTGTTTTCAGGTAGACCGGGAATTGGTATTGATGGTGTTTTTTCATCCCTGGTTTATCCTAATTGATTGGAAAAAAATGATTTGAAGGGGTGGGTGGATAATGATTTGATCAGCAGATAGGAGGATCGCGGCCCTGGTGGCTGAAAAGGGCGGCCGAATAAATGGGTATGATGTTGTGCAACGATCTTTTTACCGGACCAAAGACGGGTAAGGTGAGAAGGGCCAGGAAGATTAATGGAAACAGCACTTCCAGGATATTCAGGAATGCAATCTGCGCTTTGCTGTGTTGGTGTGTTTGGGAGGGCTCATCATCTGATGAAGTGTTGTAGGGATGGGAATGGGTAACAGAACGTCCGTTGATATGGTGGGTGTGCTTGTATACGGCTTCATTGGTCACCAGCAATCCCACAAACAGGATGAGCAGCAGGGCAAAACCTTTTTTTGTTATTTTGTTAACATCCGTCATCGCTTGCAAATATAAAATCTTTTTGGAAATCTTTGCCTCCCCAGATGTTGGGATTTTACTGGAAAGCTTTTTCAGCTTAACAGCCAGAATTCTTTTTTCTGCCTTTAGAGCCATACAATGATTCAGGATGGGGGCACTGGTTTAAAATCCCTCCCGCCGTTTTGATGGAGACCTTTTGTTTGCTTAATCTAGACGGACGATTTTCACCAGTTCAAACATGGCAAGTTGTTTGCTGATCCGGGGCAGCCACTGGTCTATTTGTTTTATCATGGGATAGAAAAAATCGGGGAGCAACTGGCGGTAGGAAACTCCGCCACTGAGCAGGTAAAGCAATGGATTGCGGTAGCTGATCGTTTCCAGGCTCAATTGTGGGAACTGTTTGGTGAAGATTTGATGGTCCCGTTCAAATACAATCCAGGGGAGGGCTCCGTTGGCTCCGGAGAGTGGACCTGTAGATGGCAGGGTCCATCCACCTTCGGGATCAAAGGGTTCGTGGTGGAAGTTTTTATAAATAAACCGGCCCCACAGGGTGTTGGCAGGTTCGATCATGATCATTTTGCCTCCCCGGGCAAGTACCCGTGCTACTTCCTGAAAGAAACGATGCATGTCGGGGATATGGTGCAGGGTATCGACCATGAAGATACCACCTACCGAATGGTCATCCAGCGGCATTTCCAGGGCCGAAAAAGTCATGTCGTTGTCCGGCAGCTCAAGGATGTCGGTACATAGTACGCGGGGTTCCAGCTTTTTTAAAAACCCTCCGCCCGAGCCCAGCTCAATGAAGGTGTCATTGGGCAGGTTGGGAATTTCCCGGATGAACTCCTGATACCACTGTTCGTAGAGTTTGCGGAGAAATTTCTTTTCCCGGATCAGCTTTCCATGCCACAGGGTTCTTTCCGGAGCATCCAGGGGCTGATCATATGGATATTTGATGTACATATCAGGTGTAAGGCCGGGTTGGCATTCATTATTGACTGCCTGCCGAGCAGGCGTCCGGTTGCTGTCAGAAATGACAAATATAGCATAATCATGACAATTGGTCATCAAAGGTGGATCGAAAAGTAATTCCTGACGGCATGGTCAGAATCATCAGGCTTTCTACCACCGAAGTCTCATCCGTTGAAAAATATCAACAAATACCCCAAAATTGTGCTGATAAGCGATGTGAGGAGTACCGGCACCAGGTTCTTTTTCAATATACCTTTGAAGTTGCTGATGCCGGCCACGGCCGCTGCGGCTATGATGTTGAAAAGGCAAACGGCATTGCCCAGGGAGGCACCGGCCAGTTGCAAGCCCAGGATGATCTCCGGCTGGATGTTCAGGCTCATGGCTGCGTTGTACTGCACCGAGCCGAAAATGATGTTGGAAACCGTGGTACTGCCGGTGACAAAGGCTCCGATGATCCCTATCAGCGGACTGAAAACGGGATAGGTGTCTCCGGCCTGAACAAATACACCAGCCAGGGAGTCGATCATCGATGGCATGTCATTGCCGCTGTTCAGCATCAGTTGCGTGATGCCAAGGGAGGGGAAAAGCACCAGGAACACGGCTGTGGTCTTGGACACCACCGGCTTGAGGTTGACCGTGTAACTTTTTGCCCGGTACAGGGCAAAAGCCGCTGCGATTATAAAGGGGATGAGCGGAGAGCGGAAAGGCTGAAGAGAAGCCTGTACGTCTGTACCAAAGATGGAAGATAAGTTCATCTCGTAGGCCAGCATATCGCCCAGCCCTGGAAAGACCTTGGGAAGCAGCAAGAGTCCCACCAAAAGCATATAGGGGATCCAGGGCCTCCACTGAAACGATTTTTCCCTGAAAAGGAACAGGTAGGCGAAGGCAGCCATGACAACCGAAGCTATGATTCCCGTAAGTTCCCTGAAAAAGTAGGAAGCCAGCACATAGGGAACGATGATGGCCAGGTAGAGTACCCAGCCCGAGGGGGTGATCCGGGAGCCGGTTTCTTTCCTGAGGTAGTGGTAAATGAAACCAATCACGACGAATCCCGAGAGCAGGATGGCCAGAGAAGCATAGAGATATACACTGCCTATGGTGGGCCCATCCAGATTAAGGGGGATCTCCAGGCCGGCGATCACCGGGGTGCCCACCGCCCCGGATATGGCAAAGAAGCCATCGATCAGCAGGACGGCCGCAATTGACAAGACCGGCGAAAAGCCAATCGAGATCAGTATCAGCGGCACAATGGCTCCAGGGGTGCCGAAACCGGCCACGCTCTCGAAAAAGGCCGTCAGGAACAAGGCCAGGAAGAAGAAACGGAAATTCTTATCCGGATGGATTCGGGATAGCGATTGCTTGATGCCATCGAGGTATCCCTTTTGTTCCATGATGTGGTAAAGGAAAACAGCACCGAATATGATCATCAGAATGTTGATCGTACCCACGAAAGCACTGACCAGGGATGCCAGGTAAGTGACCAGCTGACTTTCCATCACAAAGAAGATCACCGTGGTGACAATAAAACCTACATATATTCCTGTTCTTACACCTCTCCAGAGGCTGAGCACCAAAAGGGTAAGAATGGGTAAAAAAGAGAGGGTATTGTAAAGTGTATCCATAAAATTGTTTGTTTCCGGTATAATACCTGACCTTTTCCTTTATTTTCTCATCCGTTTATATCTCCGGCCTTCTTCTACAAAATTTTGGCCAAGTAGGTTGACCAGGTAGTGGTCTGAAAGGTGGTTTTTTTTATTTTTTTCGAATAAATAATTGGTAATTTGAGTTTTGTTGACAGTTGGATGCGCCGCTTCATGTTGCCCTTCGGGCTTGTTGAAAACAAAAAAGCCGGTATCCCAAAAGGAACACCGGCTGATGACTATGATAAGTGGTTTTTCTTACATCATCTCCTGCATGGCCTCGTAAGCTTTGTTGCCATATACGATGGAGGGCCCCCCGCCCATGAGAACGGAAACACCAATGGTCTCGACGATCTCATCCTTGGTGGCGCCGGCTTTGATGGCATCCTGCACATGGCAGGCAATGCATCCTTCGCAGCGAATGCCAATGGCAATGGCCAGGGCCTGTAGTTCCTTATGCTTCTTGGTCAGGGCACTGTCCTGTCCTGTTGCCTTGTGCATGGTGACAAAGCCTTCTGCAATCTTGGGCTGCTCTTTGGAAAGCTTGCCTATAAAATCAAATACTTCTTTTGCTTGTTCGGTGTAGTTACCGTTTACCTGGGTTTCTTGATGGTTACTCATAACGACTCCTTTGTTTATTTAGTTTGAATTAAAATAACTTCAATTGTTATAACGCTAACAAGAACGCTTTGGTTTTATTTGTTTTGATGATTATTTTCATGTTTCCGTATGTTGAAGAACAGTTGGTGTCGTACAATAGAGGATGCCGGGCACTGGAATGACCCCGACATTACCACCGGGGCAATGAAAAGTATACCCATAGAATACATTCTAAGACCTATGTGATGAATAATCCGTAGGGACCTCCTTCATGATTATGAAGGATGCCTGGTTAATAAATCTGCAGAGATGTTCCGGTGTAAAAAAAACCATCCCTCAAAAGAGAGATGGTTTGCGGAAAATGTTTAAAGGACATCCGGTAAAAAAGACCCTAGTCATGCGGATGCTTGTGGAAATAGGCATCCGCAAACTTGTCCACCGTATCCCTTAGTTTTTCAATGTACTGCAGGTCGGTGGTTTGCTTGGCCTTCATGGCATACACCTGGATCTCATGCAGCAGCTTGAGACGGGTCACGTACTTCTCATGGGCCTCCTCGTTTTCTGGATCAACCGGCTTGATGCGCTGATGCAGGAAATACTGGCTGACGATGTCCTGTATTTTTACCGCGTGGTCTTCTTTGTTGGTGATCCACCTGACCAGCTGGTTGTAATTCTTGTCTCCTTCCCGGGAAAGCTCTTTTATTTGATTCATGGACTTTTCCAGTGTCCTGATGTGCTCTTCGATCTGTTCGATCCTCAGCGAATCACCATAGATGCCGCATGGAATCTCACAGTGTGCTTGTGCGGGCTTGTTCTGTGCCATGAATAAAATGGCGGACATAACCAGTGTGAAAACAATGTTTTGAATTTTCATAGCTTGATCTTTTTGAGGTTCATATAGATTTACGAGTTGATTTTTTTTTAAGCCTTTGCCCTGTGCAAATTACTATGCCGGGACCATCATCTCCCTTTGTGATTTGGGTGATTATTTGTCATAGAAGCTTTACCATTTTTACATAACAAATCAGAATCCAAATGGTTTGAATAAAAGACGACGGGATTTTATCTGCCACCGGTACAGATAGGAATACCAGCCAGGACAGTTGGTTTTGCGGCACTATTTTGTTTTCGGAGTTTTATGTCTTTTTCTCTTGCCTGGTGGTTGGTTTTTTAATATTTTTATTACGATGTGACGTCGCTCTGTTATGATCGAATTCAACTGTATTTATCCTTTGTCAAACCAACATCCTGTCAGTTATGAAACACCAGGCGCTGATCATGATCTCTACTTTGTTGTTCATCGCAGCAGCAGGACATGCCATGAATGAGGACAGCCTTTTGATGGATCACCTGCCCGGCAGCCGGGAGAACCTCCAGGTGGAATCGGAAGAGGTGATCGTGAAGAAGGAAGATTTTTACCGCTACATCAATGGTGGTGCCGAACTTTACCTGAACTACGGTTTTAAAAAGCTGGCCAAGAGAAATTACCTGTTCAGAGGCTCCCATCAATTGAAGGCGGAAATCTTTGACATGGGCACTCCTGCCAATGCCTTTGGTGTCTTTTCCTACTCCAGGGATACGGTGAACATCGATGTCGGCCAGGGCGCACAATATATGGGAGGGTCTTTGATCTTTTGGCAGGACCGTTATTTTGTCTCCATTTTTGCCCACCAGGAAAACGAGGAGGTGCGTCGGCAGCTGGACCAGATGGCCCGGTATATCAGCGATGCCATTGGCCAAAGGGGACAATTGCCTGGCATTTTTGATGCCATTCCCCAGGAGTCACTGGTGCCGACAAGTACCTTTTATTTTCACCATCATGCCTGGCAAAACAGGTACCGATACATTTCCAACGCCAACATATTCAACATCGATGAAAATGTCCGTGCCCTGCTCAACAAATACAAAGCTGCCCGGCAACCCCACTACCTGATGATGCTGGAATACCCGGATGAAAAAAAGGCCAGGAAAGCCTACAAAAAGGCAACCGGCAAACTGGTGCCCCGGCTGAGAAAGGAGAAAGCCTTGCAGGATGAGCAAGGCCTGTGGATGGGCTGCGACCGTAAAGGCCGTCTGCTTTTGTTTGTGTTGGACGCCCCGGGGCGGGAAGAGACCTTTTACCTTATCAACCGGGCTGCTGAAAAATACCGGCAAATCAATTGATCATTTTGCACACATCCATAAAAGCCTGAACCATGACAATAAAAAAACTATCCCGACGAGAAGCATTAAAAAGGCTGGGACTTGCTGCAGCCGGAAGCTTTCTTCTTGGCAGCCTGCCTGGCCGTTTGTTTGCCCAGGCTCACCGTGAGAAATCCAGGGTGGTGCTGATCCGGCACAAAGACCTGACCGATGGCTCCGGACAGGTCAACAGGCAGGTTCTTGCCTCGGTTTTCGACCGGGCCCTCACCACACTTACAGGCAAGAGCCAGGTGGAAGAAGCCTGGCGCCGCATCATACAACCCGATGATGTGGTGGGCGTCAAATCCAATGTATGGAGCCACCTGCCAACACCGCCCGAGCTGGAAGAGCTGATCGGGGAAGGCCTCAGAGGTGTTGGTGTGAAAAAGGACAACATCAGTGTCGATGACCGGGGTGTCCTGGACGACCCCGTCTTTCAAAATGCCACCGCACTGATCAATGCCCGGCCCATGCGCACCCACGACTGGTCGGGTGTGGGATCGCTGATCAAAAACTACATCATGTTCCATCCCCGGCCATGGGATTACCACCCCGACACCTGCGCCGACCTGGCCAAATTATGGGAGAAACCCATGGTCAAAGGCAAGACACGTTTGAACATCCTGGTCATGCTCACCCCCCTGTTCCATGGTGTGGGCCCGCACCATTTCAATAAGAAATATACCTGGCGGTACAATGGCCTGATCCTTTCTTTCGACCCGGTGGCAGCAGATGCAACAGGCCTGCGCATCATTGAAGCCCGGCGAAGGGAGTATTTCGGAGAAAAAAGACCGGTCAGCCCTTCTCCCCATCATATCCGGCTGGCCGACACAAGGCATAACCTGGGCAATGCCCATGCCGATCGTATTGAACTGGTGCGCCTGGGTTGGCAGGATGGCATCCTGATCTGACGGATCATAACCTGTTTGGTGCCTCTAGATGATCTGCCCGTAAGGTTAAGTGCGCCGGACCACGCTTTTGTCATGTAACCGGGGGAGGGTTCTTTTTCACACCACAACCTCCGGCATTGGATTTTTCATGGTTTTTTATCATCTTTGTTGTCGGGCTGTTCGCAAAACCAAATTATTCCCTTTCACGGCCACCGTCGTCGCGGGATAACCTGAATGGGATGAATCAATAAATATACATTACCAGATGAAGAAATTTTTGAAGGTTTTCCTGTACGGGCTTCTGATTATTTTGGGAATCATCCTGCTTCAGTTTGCCTATAATGAATACCAGGTACATGTGTTCGACCAGTCTTACCAGGAAAAAACACTCTCTTCCAAAGACCGGGCTACCCTGAAAGAGCTGGATACCCTGAAACAACAATATGGTGGGGTGATCTGGCCGTCTTTTGACAGCGCCGACATTCCTGCCGTCCTTTACAACGACCGGTATGAATTTATGAGCGGGCCTTCTGTTGACCCTGATGGATGGCAGCGTGTTAAAGATACAGCATCATCGGGAATTGTCTATTACCGTCGCCAGGCCGATGATCCGCAAGCTTTTGCTGTTGAGACCAGTGCCGGTTGGGCAGGCAGGTTTTCCATACTGGATATGCTCAACCGTGATCTGTTGATGAACCTGCGCCGGGATTTGCCATCCCCACTGAACAGGATACTGCCATCACAGATGATCATGAAATCCAATGATTTCCACATAGCTGCCCTGTTTCATGAGATGTTCCATGCCCACCAGGCCAACCAGGCCCCCGAAAAATTTGCCCAAAGCAATGCCCTGGCCCATCTGACCAATCAATATCCATACCGCAAAGACACCCTGAACAACCTTTATTCCCTGGAAGGCCGGTATTTGCGATCTGCCCTGCGGGCAAAAAAGGCCGGGGAAAAGAAGGCTTTGTGCAGGAAATTTTTCCGTACCAGGGAGAAAAGACGTCAATTGCTGCCCGAGAAAATGGTGGAGTTTGAAAAACGCTATGAGTGGCTGGAAGGTCTCGCCAAATATGTAGAAATGCAGGTTTACCGGGTGGCAGCCGATCATTCCGAAGACTTGAGCTTTGATTACAGCGAGGAGATGCCCCACTGGCAAACCGACATGAACAATATGCAGGACCTGGGAGGTGTTGACGGCTCCACCCGCTTTTACCTGAGCGGCATGGCCCAGGCCCGTCTGCTCGACCAGCTCTCCGAAGAATGGAAAAGTCAGGTTATGAAGCCAGGCATTTACCTGGAGGACCTGTTGATGGAAAAAGCAGGAATACAGGCAATGAACCTGAAAACCAAACATTGAGCAGAACCCATTGAACCAATCAGCCAATCAGCCAATCAGCCTTTTAACCTTTTAACCATTTAACGTCAACATTCAACCCATACCATCCCATCAAATTCTATGAAAACAGCCATTGTTTACTCATCGAATCACGGCACAACTGCAAAAGTGGCGCGCCGTATACAGCAGGGCCTTGGAGAAGACAAGACCCGGCTGTTCAACCTGAAAAACGTCAGGCGAATCGATCTTTCACCCTATGAACGGGTCCTGATAGGAGGATCCATCCATGCAGGCTCGGTACAGAAAAGGGTGAGGAAATTTATGGACACCCACTTCCATGAACTGCTTGAAAAGCCCCTGGGATTGTTTCTTTGTTGTATGGATGAACAGCGTGCAGAATCGGAATTTGAAAATGCCTTCCCTGAGGCCCTCCGCTTTCATGCCATCAGCCGCAAGATCATAGGGGGCGAATTCCTCTTTGAGAAGATGAACATTATTGAAAAAGCCATGGTGAAAAAGGTGGCCGGGGTCGAATCATCCGTCTCGAAGATCAACGACCACAAAATCGACGAGCTGGTGGAGGAGATGAACCATGCCATGGAAGATGAAAGGTGATTTGACGGGAAAAATACCAATCCACCTGACCATATAACCTTATTAAAATACCACCAAGTGAGAAACATGATACTTATTGCAACAATCATCCTGTTAACCCTGGTTGTTCTAACACCCCTGGCTGGCAGGGCCATGCTTGATAAAAGGACTGATGGAGAAGTTCGCGAACTTTTTTATCAGTCACAATCCCTGGAAGGCAAAATATTTACCCATGAGCAGCTCCGGGGTTTGCCCAACCCGGTAGAGGAATATTTCAAACATGTCCTTGATGAGGGACAGCCCTACATCAGCTATTTAAGACTCCGGCATGATGGCTGGTTCAAAACAGGGCCCGACAAAAAAGCCATGAAGATTCGGGGCGAGCAATATTTTACCGCATCGCGCCCCGGTTTTATATGGATAGGAAAAACCAGGCTCTTTACGGCCCGCGACATCTACCTAAAGGGTAAAGGAAGGCTTGTGGTCTCATTGCTTTCCTTATTCAAAGTGGCCGACCAACAGGGTCCCGAAGTCGACCAGGCTGAATTGCTTCGATGGCTTGGCGAGAGTGTGTGGTTTCCCACCAACCTGTTGCCCAGTGAAAACCTTCAATGGTCGGCCATAGACTCCTCTCACGCCAGGCTTACCTACACCCATAATGGCTTATCCGTCTATTATGTGGTTACCTTCAACGAAAAAAATGAGATTACTCAGATGGCGACGCAGAGACACATGGAGGACCGAGGCTTACAGCCCTGGGTGGGTAAAGTGGGTGAATACCGGGAGGTCGATGGCGTTCGTGTTCCCGGTGTGATTGAAGCTTCCTGGGACCTTGAAGAGGGGCGCTACACCTATGGGCGCTTCAAAGTGCAGCAGTTTGAATACAACATCCCCGAAAAGTTTAACGCGGACTAAAAACCCGGATGCGTGTCGATTTGCCTTTAAGGGACAGTTCTTTCACAAAACGGTAATCTTCCGGCTCTTGAAGCCTGCCGATCGTGTCTTCGCTGATGAGTATCTGCCCGGGCTCAGTGGCTTCCTCAATGCGATAGGCGGTATTGACCACATCTCCAACTACGGTCCAGTCCTTGCGGTCCTCCGAACCAATGTTTCCCTGTATCAGGTTGCCCGTATTGATGCCTATGCGCAGGTTGATGGTGGGAAGCTTGCGAAATTGCAGTCCACGGTTCAAGGTCTTTAACCCCTCGGGCAACATGTCCAGTGAAGCTTTTACTGCATCGGCCGGCTCTTCGAAGATGGCCATCACCCCGTCGCCCAGGAACTTGTCGATGTCACCCCTGTTCTTTTGAATGACCCTGGATGTTTTGGTGAAATAAACATTGAGCATGTCCACCACCTTCTCGGGCGGCAACTTTTCCGAGAGGGCGGTGAAACCCACAATGTCCATGAAAAGTATGGTCAGGTTCCTGTTGTAGGCTTTGATGCCATAATCCCTGCTGTTCACTGCCCTGACAACCTCCTTGTAGGTGGTCTCCGAGACAAACTGCCGGACAACCTTCTTGTAACGGTTTTCTATTTTTTGGACTTTTTCTTCGATGGATATGTCTCGGAAAACCTCAAACAAGCCGGTAATCTTACCCGACTCATCTGTCATGGGGTGGATGTAAAGGGATACCGGGAAGGAGTAACCCAGCCGGTGGGTGTAATAGACTTTGATTTCATTGGCGATACCGCTGGAGAGAACCGATTCGAGGTGCTGATTGTCGGGATACAACGGTTTACCCTTATCATCGCTTATCTCAGGGAAGCTTTTGTCAGGAAGGTTTTGGGTTATCTCTTCCGCCGAAAAACCGGTTATGTTTTCTGCCCCTTTATTCCAGAAAAGCAGGTTCATTCGCCTGTCCAGAATGCGAATGCCATCGTAA
Organism: uncultured Bacteroidota bacterium; assembly: GCA_913055895.1. GTDB lineage: Bacteria > Bacteroidota > Bacteroidia > Bacteroidales > UBA12077 > JAGXLC01. The sequence goes on from CAJXLE010000007.1 coordinate 23,802, forward strand.
ATGGCATCCAGCCATTTCTGTGTTTCGGGCGAAACCGTATGATCTTTATTATCTGACATATAAGCTTTCTTGGGGATGAAAATAACAAAATTCTTTTTTTTAAGGTCGTACGGGTGTGATTTTATTTTTCGGGAGGTGGCGGATGTTGCTTTTGCTGCCTGTGCCCATAATTTGTCCCGATAACCCCTGATGTTTTGTTAAAAAATGACTATCTTTATTTAAACAAATCATCGCCGTTGGTGAACCATTACCTGACCATGGTCCAGTCTCGGAGAGGAAAGGCTTATATATTTTTTGAAACAGTTACACCATTGATATATTTTGAAAATGAAACCAAAAAAAATCCTTACCGCCATCGTTTTTTCCGTTGTTTCTTTATCGGCCAGCGCCCAGTTTGGAGTGAGCTACCACGAGTCAAGCATGCCTTTGCTGGGATTTGGTTATGAACTTGAAGACAGGTATTTTGCTGAATTGCGGGTGGGGACAAACAACTATTTTGAAAATTTGTCTTTTGAGCTGACCGCCAATTACATTTTTATAAACGAAGACGACTTTGATTTTTATGGTGGGGTGGGAGGCCGAACAACAGACTTTTCAGGTTTGGTGATTCCCGCAGGTGTCAATGTTTATCCTTTTGAAAACAAGCGTTTTGGAGTGCACATGGAGGCAGCCGGTTTATTTGGCGAAACAGCTGTCTTCAGAGCAAGTTGGGGCATACGTTACCGTTTTGGTACGGGCCGTGATGCAGATGACTCACCTGGCGAGTGATATAGGGTGCATTTGCCTTTTTGCCACTGTCTTATCAGGTGTATTTTCTGAAGCTGTCCAGCAGGTAGACAACCTGTTGGGTACTGGCCCTGATGGTCTCTACAGGTTTTTCACGTTGAAAGAAATCAGAAAAACCGGGAATATTTGATGACTGCTCACTGCTGATTCTCTGAAAGCCCATCGACCAGTCGGGAAAGGCTCTTTTATCAATGGGTTCTTCCAGGAGCTTGACCACATTGGTGTGCCTGGAATCTTTTTCTATCGTGTTGAAAAGATGCTGAATGGTCTTTCTCATGCCCTCTATCACCTGGATGAAACTCCCGTCGTTGTATAGCAGCAAACCGGTGACATCCCGTGCGTGGTTTTTGGCACGTATCTCCTGCAGGAGATCGTGGAGCTCTTTTTCCGAAAGATTGCGCTTGGCAAAACTCACATAAACGATGTGTATAAGTTCATACATTCCTGGCGATGTTAAAATGGTTTTGATCTGTAAACCTGTTTTTCAGTCGTTTGTTCAAAAAAATTATCTTTGTGGGAAATTTTGAGTGTGAATTGGGAATGTAGGTTCATATACCGGTCATCGAGGGTCTGAATTATTGGCATTGTTCTTTTTGCACTAAACCTTTTTAAATAAATAAAGTCGTTGTAATAGAGAAATAATCTTTGGTATATTAAATGAAGCCGATATGTTTAGCCTGGAAGGAATCATCCCACCATTGCCCACCTCTTTCGACCACCATGAAGAACTGCTGCCAGGCAAGATGCAGCAAAACATAAAGCGCCTGGCCGATTACGGTCTGGCCGGCTTTCTTGTTCTGGGCTCCAATGGCGAACAGGTAAATCTTACTGAAAAGGAGCGGCGCATGGTGTGTGAGAAATCCAGGGAAGCCATCCCTGACGGCAAAGTTATGCTGGCAGGCACCGGCTGCCAGTCGACCCGTGCCACCATTCGTGCTAGCCGAGATGCTGCACGGGCAGGGGCTGATGGTGTCCTTGTTTTGAACCCGTCTTATTATAGAGGTTTGATGAGCCGGGAGGCCCTGGTGGCCCATTACCGTAAGGTAGCCGATGCATCTGAAGTGCCGGTTGTTGTATACAACATGCCTGCCAACTCAGGTCTTGACATGGATGCACAGACCATAACCGAGATAGCCGTCCATGACAACATTGTGGGTTTAAAAGATTCAGCAGGCAACCTGGTGAAAATGGGAACCATCATACAACAGGCACCTCATGGTTTTCAGGTGATGGCAGGTTCGGCAGGCTTCCTTCTCCCCGCACTCTCCATTGGGGCTACCGGGGGTATACTCGCCCTGGCCAATATAGCCCCGGCCGCTTGTCTGGCTGTCAGGCAACGTTTTCTGGAGGGCAGGATAGAGGAGGCCAGGAGAATTCAGCTGGAGATGATTCCGTTGAATACGGCTGTCACCCGACAATGGGGCGTTCCTGCCCTGAAGGAAGCCATGGATTACATGGGTCTCTATGGTGGACCCTCGCGAAGCCCCCTCATGGCTGTTTCCAGTGAGACACGCGAGTGTCTCCATCATATGTTGAACGAGAGAAATCTGCAATTATAAAATCATAACCGTCATGAAGTCACGAAAACTCCTGATGATCCCCGGCCCTATAGAATTTGAACCTGAGGTGATGCAATCTCTTGCCGAACCCACCACCAGCCATATAGCTCCTGATTTTGTGGAGTCGTTTGGTCACGCCCTCGAGATGATGCGTGAGGTGTGGTTGGCCCCTTCCGCCCAGCCTTTTGTAGTGGCCGGATCCGGTACCCTGGCCATGGACATGGCAGCTTCCAACCTGGTGGAGCCTGGCGACCGGGTTCTGGTCATCTCTACCGGCTATTTTGGGGAGCGTTATGCCGACCTGCTCAGCCGTTATACCCGGCATGTGGATGTGCTGCGCCCGGAGCGTGGGCAGGCTGCCAATAGTGACCAAATAGAGGGAAAACTGCAGTCGGCCGATTATAAACTTATGACCTTCACCCATGTGGACACCTCCACGGGTGTGATGAACGATCCGAAGGCCATCGCCGAGCTGGGCAGGCGTTATGGCGTGCTGACCGTGCTGGACGGGGTTTGTTCCCTTGCCGGTGAACCCATGCGCCAGGAGGAGTGGGACATCGATGTGGCCTTCACAGCCTCCCAGAAAGCCATTGGTGTGCCGCCGGGCCTTGCTTTATTGATGGCCTCCCCGCGTGCCATGGAGGCATGGAGAAACCGCACATCCCCGGTTCTTAACTATTATGCCGACTGGACCAACTGGTTGCCCATCATGGAAGCCTATGCCAATCGCAGACCGGCCTATTTTGGTACCCCTGCCGTCAACCTGGTGAAAGCCCTGGAGACAAGTCTGGAGAAGATTCTGGACGAAGGTGTGGACAAGCGTTTCCTGCGTCACCGGAGAATAGGCAAGGCTTTCCGTTCTGCCATGAAAGCTGCAGGACTGGAGATGATACCATCCGACGAGGCGGCAGCGGCCAACACCATGTCGGCCGTCTATTACCCTGATGGCATTGATGATCAGCGATTCCGGCAGACGGCCAATGCTGAGGGCGTCATCCTGGCCGGCGGTCTGCTGAGTGACATCAAAAAAAGATATTTCAGGGTAGGGCATATGGGATCTACAGGTGCAGGTGATTTGCTGGCTACAGTAGGAGCTGTGGAATCAGCCTTGCGTAAGACAGGATACTCCATAGAACCCGGTTGTTGCCTCAGGGCTGCCCAGGAAGTGTTAGGAGCCCAGTAGGGTGCGTAACCTCTTACTGACAAAAAATCTTTATCCTGCGAGGGTATGCCGAACCTTTATCATGGGATGGATAAAACCTCAGAGGGCTGAATCCGTATGTGAGAAAAGCAATTTATGCTTGTGATGAGATGGATGTTTCTTCTACTACTTGTTGCGCTGGTTTTCTCCTGTGAGGTATTACAAAAAAGTATCGAGATGAACCAGGGCGGTCCCATGGCAGCAAATTACCAGGATACCGTCGAGGTGGAGGTGGTAAGGGATAAGGTGATTCTTCCCCTCAGGGTCAATGGAGAAAACAAAAGGTTCATATTTGATACCGGTGCCCTCACTGTTGTTTCCCGGTCGCTATACAGGGAGATGGATTACCCGGTCGTGGGCCGTGATCATTTTTTCGATGTACATGGCAACCGCGAGACATCCAAAGTGATTCGCACCGGTGAGATGAGGCTGGGCAACGTGGCTTTTCAGGATGTCCCGGCCCTGGTATATGACCTCAACAAGCTTCCCTGGAAGTGCTTCCAGGTGGATGGCATCATCGGAAGCAACATGTTGCGCCATTCGGTAGTGCGGGTCGACCTGCGCGACAGTGTGCTTATCCTCTCGGATGATGCCAGAGAATTGAATATGGCTTCGGACAGGACTGTCCGCATGCAACTCGACAAGCAGGGCGCTCCCTATGTGCCGATCCGCCTTGGTAATCAACCAGGCCAATTCTTCCTTTTTGACAGCGGCCGGGAAGGACTGATCAATGTAGAAAAGGAATATTTCTCTTCCATGGAACAGGATATCAACTATCAGGTCGAAAAAACGGGAAGGGGTTCGGACGAAATGGGCATGATTGGCACGGGCAAACAAGAGCAGGTCTACCAGATAGCCATGGATTCTTTGTTTTCGTCAGGGCATCCTTTACACGAACCTGTGATAAAGGTCACATCCAGTGTTTCCAGCGTGGGCCAGGAGTTGTTCCGTTACGGACGCATCACAATGGATTTCAAACGTCAACGTTTCCTGATGGAACCTTACAACGATTCCCTTGTTTATCAAAGATCACAAAATATGGGACTGGGATTCAGTCCTGTGATAGAACGAGACACTTTTCGTGTGGGGCTGGTGTGGCAGCATTCCCTGGTCGACAGCCTGGGACTCGAGCCAGGCAACAGGATATTGAGAATCAATCAGTACAACTATGCCGACTCCCTGGAAGAGTCCTTTTGTGAATCCTTCCTGAACCAGTCCCTTGATAAGGCCAGGTCCATTGAAATGATATACCAGGACCGCAAGGGACATTATAAAAGGGTTAAGATCCGAAAAAAGCAGTAAATCAAAACGTCCCCTTAAAACTGGTGAAAGCTTTTCCCGATGAATTTCAGTCCATCGATAAGTGAGCTTCGCCAATAGGGCCATGAATGGCTGCCGTCTCTTACCCTGTATTCATGAGGTATTTCATATTTCACCAGCAGGTTGTGAAACTTGTTGTTGGCCACGGATAGTTTGTCGTCATCCCCGCAATCCAGGTAGTAACGGACGGATTTGATTTGTGCCCGATCGCCTTCCCTAACAAGGTGAAAGGGATTGTTATCGAGAAAGTGCTGCGTGATGCGTTCCTCTCCTTCAAGGTTCGGTCCGTACAGCAAACTTTCGGTGTTTTCCCATCGTTTTTTGCTAAAAGTTTTTATTTGCTCGCGGGTGTAGATGGCTGCACTGAAAGCGGCACAGGCTGAAAACATGTGGTGGTGTTTTAGAGAATAAAGCAATGCCCCATATCCGCCCATTGAAAGACCTGCTATGCCACGGTATCTTTTTTCTTTCCTGATGCGGTAGTTTTCCTCTATATGGGGAATGAATTCCTGAAAGAAGAAATCTTCATAGGGAACCGACCCATCATGGTTGTTCATATACCACGAGACACCGGCATCAGGCATTACAAGTATCATGGGTGGTATCTCCCCTGTGGCAATGGCCCGGTCGGCTTTCATATGTGCCTCACCAAACTGAATCCAGCCCATGTCGTTGTCGGTATAACCATGCAACAGGTATACCACCGGGTAATGGCGGTTGGAACTCTCATAGTCGTAAGGCAGGTAAACCGTATAGCGGACCTTTTCGTTCATGATGTCACTCTCCAGGGTGAGTCCTTCGACAACCCTGCCCCTGGAGACCTGTGCCGTAAGATTTAAGCCTGATCCAAGCAATAATGCCAGCAAGGCGATTTTTAGGATGTGGTGTTTTTGCATGGTTCTTTTTTTAGAAGGTTCGTATCATCCGTTCTTCCCGATGCATTTTCGTTTTTGGATATCCTTTTGTATAAAGGCACAAAGTAATCGTCCTTTTTGGGAAAACCTGTATAAATATACCGAAAATTGTCGATGACACTATTAGCTGTACAAGAGAACTGACCGCAATGTTTTAAGTAGAAATACTGAAATTACCTTTTGATGGGGCTTTTAAACCTCAATACCGTTTGGCTGGTCAGAAAAAATATTTAGAAAATTTTGAAAAAATCTGTCATACAGGCTGACAATTTAACATAAACCCGTTGAAGCGCTTTGACCCGTTTAACGGGGAATTTATAAGAATGAGTCTTGCAGTACCTTTTTTGGTGAGTTGGATGAATCTTGGTAGTTACGTATAAACACGTAGGATAAATGCCACGATGTCTGTAACCCTGTTTCTTCCTTTTTTGTAAAAATCATTAAAGATGTTATATTTAAACCAGGTATTTCGACCCAAACAGTGTTTTTTGCCGCATCATTAGTAACGGATTAAAGTACCGTGTATGCATCTATCAATAAGGGCTTTGTTTGTTTGGGTCATGTTGAGTTTTTCGCTTTCTCTCCATGCCCAAAAACCTTCCCCCGACAGTTTGAAGGAAACCCTTAGTTTAAAAGAAGGAGTGGAAAGGGCTGATGCCTTGCAGCAACTTGCCCGTGCCCTTAAATATGAAGATCCTTCCAGGGCCAAATATTATGCTGATAAAGCCCTTGAGGTTTTGGACACTTTTCCGGATAAGGTGCTCAAGGCCAAAGCCCTGGGTCGTCTTTCCAGGATAAACCAACTGACAGGCAATTACGATACGGCCCTTATCTATGCACGACGATTTTTGGATAGTTCCAGTGTGGTCGGGGATACGTTCCTGATTGCCAACGCCCATAATTACATGGGCATTGTTCAGCGTTACCTGGGCAATCATACCAAAGCCGTCGAACATTTAAAAAAATACATCGACCTTACCGGTAAACTCGACAAGAAGCATCATGTTGGTATGGGTTACAACAACCTGGGGAACACCTATTATCGCCTGGGCGATTACGACAAGGCCCTGGAATATTACATGAAGTTTCTCAGGATTGCAGAAGAACTCGAGTTGAAAAAAGACGGCATCTCCATTGCTCTTTGTAATATGGCCCTGATATACATGAACATTGACAGCCTCGATCGTGCCCTTGATCATCTTTACCGGGCCGAGAAAGTCTCTCGCCAGGTCAACGACCAGGTAAGCCTGTCCACCATATACGCCAATATTGGCGAAGTGATGGAAAAAAAGGGTAGATGGCAACGGGCCAGGAAATATTATCAGTGGTCGCTTAATCAGAACAGGAAGCTCGAACGACAACACGGGATGGCTTCTGCCTATATCAACCTGGGCAATCTGAGGAACAAACAGGACCAGTGTAATGAAGCCATGGATTGGTACAGGAAGGCCCTGGGTATCTACAGCCGGATAGAACATTCCAACGGGCGGATGAATGCCCTGTACCGCATAGGTAAGTGTTACCGCAATGACGGGAATCCGGATTCTTCACGTCTTTATTTGCACAGAGCAATGAAGAGGGCACAGGATCAGGGAGACAAGGTCATGTTGCGTGATTGTGCCCGTGAACTCTACCGTTTATATGAAGATGCGGATGATCCTGCCATGGCTTTGAAATGGTACAAGACCTACGACCGGTATGCCGATTCCATCTATTCGGAGAAAAGCGCCGACAACATTGCCAAATGGCAGATCCGTTATCAGAGCGACCAAAAACAGCAACGCATTGAACTGCTTGAGACACAGCATAAACTACAGCAAGCCCGGATATCGCGTCAAAACATGTTCTTATGGGTGCTGGTCATTGGTTCGGGCCTCATACTGTTTCTCTTATTCCTGCTCTACCGGGTCTATCGCATGAAGCGGAAAACCAACCACCGCCTGTCTGAACAAAACAAGAAAATCAGGGCTCAGAACAGCGAGATAGCTGCCCAGTCGAGAAAACTCAGTGAGGCCAACGAACAGCTCCGCAAGCTTTCCATCGTGGCCAGTGAGACCGACAACCTGATTTTTCTGGCCGATCCAGCAGGCCGGATCGAATGGGTGAACCACGCTGCCTCGCGTCTCTATGGAAAAAAAAGGAAGGATTTTGAGGGGAAAAATCTCTTTGACATGATTTCCCATGAAAAAAGGGATGGTTTGTTACATGAGTTCTATGACAAGAAAGAGTCCATCAATTATGAATCCACCCTGAAGGGAGCTAATGGCAAGCTGTATTATTTCCAGACCACCTTGACGCCCCTTGTCGACGGGCAGGGTAAGATAGAAAGGATCATTGCCGTGGATTCTGATATCACCCGCATCAAGGAAGTTGAAAATGACCTGGTTCAAAAGCAGCAGGAACTGAAACAGGCCAATGCTACCAAGGATAAGTTTTTCTCGATCATATCGCACGATTTGAAGAATCCTTTTAACTCCCTTCTTGGAATGACCGATTTGTTGGTGCGGAGAGGCGAAAAGATGAGCCCCGAGCGGGTGCGCACTTTCCATCAGTCGCTGCACACCACCACCCGACAAGCCTATGAGCTCCTTTCCAACCTGCTGCAATGGTCAAGGTCGCAACTGGATAAGATCACCGTCAATCCCGAATCTTTTGATTTCTCGGGCCTGGCAGAACAAAATATCCCCTTGCATGAGCAGAGGGCCAGGGAGAAAGGCATCGACCTGATCAATCATCTTGAAAACAGAGAAATACCTGTATATGCCGATTATCAGATGATCACCACGGTCTTGAGAAACCTGCTTTCCAATGCCATCAAATTTACTGGAAATGGCGGAAGCGTCTCTCTGGATGCTGTGGAGAGGGATCGTTACTGGGAGTTCCAGGTTAGCGACACCGGCATGGGCATCCCCGAAGAACGCGTTGACAAACTCTTCAAGCTGGGAGAATCATACAGTGCACCTGGAACGGATCAGGAGACAGGAACGGGCCTGGGACTGGTCTTGTGTAAGGAATTTGTTGACAAAAACGGGGGGACCATCGATGCCTGCAACAAACAGGGAAGCGGCAGCACCTTTTCCTTTACCCTGCCCAAACCGGGCAGCAATCATGAATAGCCGGCCTTCACCACACTTGCTTGCAGGACTTCTAACCTTATCGGGGTTGTGCGCCATCGCTTCTGGTTACCGCTCTTATCAGGCAGTTGGTTCCTTCTGAATAAGAAAAATTCTGCACCCGGTATTTGTTCATCGCCATAGTGCTGTCGGTGACGTAGTGGAATGAATCTGTGCCGGTGGCGTTGTTGGCATCCTTCTTTCTTTTTTCTTCTTCGGCCTGTTTTTTACGATAATCGGCATGTTCCACCTCGAAGGCGCTGCGCATGTACTTCAGGGCATCCCTGAAATACCCCATCTCATGATGAAGCAGGGCCATCTGGCGAAGGTACAGGGGATGCCGATGGTGTATGATGGCTTTTTCATAATACTTATAGGCTTCGGCCGGTTTTTTCCTGGCGTGATGAATCAGGGCCCACTGAAAATAATGCCGGGCTTTGGCCCTGGGATTGCGAACCGGTGTGGCCCACTCAAACCAACGGGTATGATAATTGCTTTGGGCCTGGGGTTGGATCTGTATGAGGTCCTGAAGCATGTCGACTCTTTTTGTTGAATTGGTATAACGCATCACCATCGATGCCTATTGCAAAAATATGAAAAAAGCACCGTCAAACCCTTCCCTGTGGTCGTAAAGAATTAACAAACCCCTCCTGCATCCAAAAGGCAGATTGCCGGCGGGGAAGATAAAAGAAGACAACATTGGTGGAGGCGAAGAATCCTGTAAAGCCAGCCTTCCGAGGCAGCCTTTGGAAGAATGCTGCGCTTTAACAGAGCAGGGGAAGGGACCAATACACAGCAAAAAGCACCTTACATCCCTCTGAAATTCTTTTGTTGGCATCGGTTCCCATCTGAACAATGGCGCTTCATGGGCTGATGTCTTCAAGGTTCAGATCCCTGTTCTTATCGTTCTCGTCGGTATAATGTACGCTACAGCGATGAAGATATTCAGAAACCTGCATTTGATCATTGTCTGGTGCTCCCAGCATTTCACCTGTTTCGGGATTCATGTATTCCCTTCCGTTGAGCTTTCCGCGATCGTCATAAACGGATCCCGACTCGTTAATGATTATCCTCATGATCCTTGTCTGTTTTTTGTTTGATTGCTGTTCTGTTTTTACTTTATCGTTTTGTTTTCGCAGGTCAACAACATTCAAAAAGAATTTATAATTTTAACCCGACCTTCGGCTTTGTTGACCCGCACAAAACTAATGGCATCACCACAACTGGTAAAATCAAAATGAAAAGATGTTACGACAGCTAACAACCGCATTGTTTTTACCAGCTGGCTGGATATCAGTAAAATGGTGTGGAACATCATAATCCCAAAATACAATGCCCAAACAGCAAACAGATCATTTGTTCCAACTGATAAAATCGTTATCCAAATCGGAGAAACGCAATTTCCGGTTGTATGTGAACCGCATGAGAAGCGGGGAAGGGGCTAAATTTCTCCAATTATTTGATATACTCGACAAGCAGGAAGAATACAACGAGAAGGCTGTTTTGGAAAAATCAAAAGACATCAAGCCCCAGCAACTTTCTAACCTTAAGGCCCACTTGTATAAGCAGTTGCTTAAGAGCTTGAGGTTGAAACAGGTGGCTTCCGACCCGGAAATAAGCATCCGCGAGACGATCGATTATGCGCGGGTTTTATACAACAAAAGCCTTTACAGCCAGGCTTTGAAATTACTGGAGAAAGCCAGGTTGCAGGCTGAAAACAACCAGCGGCACATCCTGAAAATGGAGATCATTGAGTTTGAGAAAAATGTTGAGATGCAATATATCACAAAAAGCTTGGACAACCGAACTGATGAGCTGATAGGTGAATCCCTGGAAACCGCACATCAGATAGCCTCCTCACAGAAATATTCAAACCTTGCCCTGAAATTGTACAGCCTTTACCTGAAGATAGGTTCTGCAAGGAACAAAAAGGACATGCTGGCGGTCAGCAGTTTTTTTAATTCCCGTTTTGAGCCACCTGACGATATCAGCAAATGCAGTTTTTACGAGAAACTTCATATTTATCAGTCATATGTCTGGTATTACTATATCATCCAGGATTTCCTGATGTGTTATAAATATGCTGCAAAGTGGGTGGAACTGTTTCGTGAAAATCGGGGTATGATTTCTTTGCAGACCGACATGTACCTTAAAGGGATGAACAATTTGCTGGGCGCCCTCCATATGCTGCGTTACCACAGCAAATTTGAAGCCGAGCTTGAGCACCTGAAGGGCTTGACCAGCGATGAATCCATATCCTTCAACGACAACAATACGATGCTGTATTATATGTTCAGCTATACCCACAGCATCAACCACCATTTTTTAGAGGGAACGTTTGATGAAGGCTTAATGCTGGTTGACGACATCAGCCATTTCATCTCTCTTTATTCCAGGAACCTGGACAACCACCGGGTACTGGTGTTTTACTACAAACTGGCCTCCCTCTATTTCGGCAGCGGAGACTTCCGGTCTGCCCTGAGGTATGTAAACTATGTGCTGAACTATAAAGACATTTCCCTGAGGGGCGATATACACAGCTTTGCCAGGTTGCTCAACCTGGTCACCCATTTTGAGCTTGGCAACGACGAGCTGGTTGAATACCAGGTCAAATCGACCTACCGCTTCCTGTCGAAAATGGAGAACCTCCAGGAAGTGCAGCGTTATATACTGGACTTTCTCAGACGTTTGAGGCAGGTGCGTGCCGACCAGCTGAAAGATGAGTTTGTGAGGCTAAAGGACAAACTGATGGGGCTAGAGTCGAACCCCTTTGAAAAACGGGCTTTTCTTTATCTCGACATCATCTCCTGGCTGGAAAGCAAAATAGAGGAAAGACCCGTCCAGGATGTCATCAGGGAGAAAGCACTGAAAGAAAGGCAGTCGGCCAGGAGTTACCCCACCAAATGAACGGCTTTTTTAAGATGACACAACGTCTTTTTCTGACAGAACCTTCTGAAGAATTGCGGGATGGATTCCTGAAGCTGGTGGACGACTATTTGCAGTCGAAAGAAAGTGTCTACCTCAACCTGTACCGACCCGCCCTGAAAGATTTTTCACGTTACATACAAAAACTGGAGCAGCACAGGCAAGGCAGGATGCTGCCCTATCATGAAGTACCCTACTCCACTTTCTGGCTGACGGATGAAACAGGAGATGTCTATGGCAACCTGCGCATACGGCATAAGGCACTGCCTGTATACGGCAATATAGGTTATGACATAAGGCCCTCCAGCAGGGGACAGGGATTGGGTAAGGTTATGCTGTCCCGGGGGTTGGAAAAAGCCAAAAACCTGAACTTTCAGCGTCTAAAAATTGCCTGCGATGAAAACAACCATGCTTCCATATCGATCATCCGGGCCAATGGCGGAGCGTTCCTGGAGCGGGTCTACGACCGGAGAACCCGTCTGTATGTGATGCGCTTTATCATTGAGCTGTAGGCCCTTGAAAATAGGGCAGGGAGTATGTCGAAAGGTTGATTACTCAGGCATCTTGTAAACGATGGCATTGATGTTCATGCCGGCCCCCACCGAAACGAACGTGATGTGGTCGCCGGGTTCGATGTATTGGTTTTCCAT
>CAJXLE010000008.1 GCA_913055895.1 uncultured Bacteroidota bacterium
CCATCAGGGGCCCCTCTTTGCCGATACCTGCATTCGAAGCGTATCCCTGGATCAAGCCGCTGAAGGGATCGTATTGATCCACCAGGTCTTCCTCGACATCCCTGGGCAGGAAGGATATGAGACCCTCGTCCATAAAGGCATAATACGACTCATTGGTCATCACGTAGAAGGGGAAATAGTTGTGCCCGATTTCATGGGCGGTAAGATGTACCGTACCCTGGTAATCGGGCACATCACCGTCATTGATCATCATGGGAAATTCCATGCCGCCGCTTCCGTTGAAAGCGGTAAGCTTGGGATAAGCAAAGGGAACACCCATGATCTCTTCAGAGAACAAGCGGATGGACTCACGGCTGATCTCGGCCACCCGCTCAAAATCATCGGAGCTGGTATCATAGACAGCGCTCACGAAGGTCCTTCTGCCGGTCTGCTTGTCCACCTCCACGCTTGTAGCATCCCATATATATTTTTTGCTGACGGCAAATGCGAAGTCAGGTACCTGGCTGGCTGTGAAATGCCAGGTATGCTTTTGCTTCTCCTTTAACACGTTATCATTCTCCAGATCGCCGGTTGTCACGACAGACACCACCTCTTCGGACTCCCTTGCCCGGGAGATCCGCTCAAGGATTTCAGGCTGGTAATGCCTGCCGGGGTTATTAAGCGTTCCCGTAGCCCATACCATATAGTCGCCGGGCACCGTAAGGCTGACGTCATAGTCGTTGAAGTCATAGTAAAACTCGGCCGATCCGGTAAAGGGATGGGTATCCCAGCCATATACATCATCATAAACCGATATGTGCGGATACCAGTATGCCACGAACCAGTTGTTGCCCTGTCCGTAACGGCCCATGCGAATGGCAACATGGCGTGGCATCTGAACCTGCCAGTCAAGTGAAACAGTGGCCTTTTTCCCGGGAAGGACCGGCTCTCCAAGGCGCAACATATAGACCGTACCCCGGTCTCTCAAGAGCCTGTGGCCTCCCCCGGCATCAACCCGTTCTCCGTTAACGGTGAAATTGGAGATGTCCACCCCGTCATGCAGATCGGCCGGACCTATATCGAAATCCCGTTCCACCCCTTTTTGGAACAGGTTCATAAAAACCCTCAGAGCCAGGTGTTGCAGGGTATCCGGACTGTTGTTCCGGTATACAATCTGTTGCTCGCCTTTCAAAATACCACTTTCGGGATCAAACTCAGCTTCAATGGTATAATCGGCTGTGTTCTGAAAATAACCTTCGCCCGGAGCCCCTGAATAAGAGCGTGTTCCTTCCTGGTAGGCCTGCTTGAGTTCACGAGGCATATACACTCCCGGACGCTGGGCCTGGAGTACCAACGAAAAAAGGGTACCCAACAGGATGAAGATGAAATATTTTTTGATCATAATGGGTCTTGGTTTGATGTAATGGATTTGGCTTTAAATGATAAAATAATTAAATGATAAGATGATAAAATGATAAAATGGTTGAATATTAAATAACTAACTGTTAAACAGTTAAATGATTGAATAAAAATTTATTAATTGTCAGGATAACATTTTTTTACAATATAAAACCTGTGCCAGCTTATGTGGTATGACCCAAAGATGTCTTGAAAGTTTAACTTCGCAAAGACGGGGCGCCTATATTTTTGCAAATCGGGGAAGACCGATTGTAAAAAATGGGCGGTTCAAAATTACTGTTCACAAAAGTCAATCATTTCAGGGATTGTCATGCAAAGTAAACACCAACGAGTGGACAGTGGTGCCACGGTTATTGCTATGAAATTACCATGGCTGCTCTGGCCCCAACACCATTGTTCTGGCCCCAACATAATTGTTATCTTTGTCCAAACAGCAACCGCCTTGGCCAACGATTACTTTCAATTCAAAGCTTTCACCATCCGGCAACAAAATACTGCCATGAAAGTGGGTACGGATGGGGTAATGCTGGGAGCATGGGCCCGGGTCCCCCCGCAAGGTAAACTGCTGGATGTGGGTACGGGGACAGGACTGATTGCCATCATGATGGCCCAGCGCTCCAACGCCAAGATCACAGCCATCGAGATTGACCGGGAAGCATACCTGCAAGCCTGCAAGAACATACAGGAATGCCGATGGTACCAGCGGATCACCCCAATTCACCAATCCTTTGGCGAATTTTACCGCCACACCGGCGAACATTTTGACGGTATTGTCTGCAATCCACCATATTTCCAGGATCCTTACCCTTCGCCCAGTTCGGGTCGCAACCGAGCCCGAAACAATGCCTTGCTGCCTTACGAGGAGTTGGTTGAGGGAAGTGCCCGGTTGCTGAAACCCACAGGTATGCTTAGTGTGATCATGCCTTACGAAGAAGCCGAAGGGCTTATTCAGCTGGCCTCACAAGCGGGGTTGTTCTGTATACGGCGCATGAACATCCTGCCTGCCCCCCATAAAGAACCCAAAAGGGTGATGCTGGGGTTTAAGCGTAAAAAACACCCCCTGTTCGAGGAGTGGCTGACCATCGAAACAGGTCGCCGCCATCACTATACCCCGGCTTACAGAAGCCTGACGAGGGATTTTTACCTGTTCTTTAAATAAAACCACAGGAACCGTTTTTCAATATCGCGCCATCATAAGGAAAAAACACGGCGGGGCAGAAATTGTCCTTTCGTCATTTTTTTCTTATATTTTGACCTTAATAGGATGTATATGCATCCCCCAAATGCGGGTTCAGCCAGAGCTGCAGGAACATCCAGCAATTTTTGCTATGACACGGTGCGATGCTGCTCTTTCCGCTCAATCAGTAACCAGGCTAAAGTTCATCATATCATGAAAAAATACCTTGCCCTTTTTTGTATATTGTTTCTTCTACCCCTTTTTCCAACTGCCCAGGAACAATCTGGAAGGAGTGTAATCATTGACACCGATGGCAGCCCTGATGACCTACGGGCCATCAACCTCATGCTGGCCGCTCCCAACACAGAAATCCTTGCCATCACCTCGGCCGATGGGGTTCTGGAACCAGAGGAAGGACTGATGAAAATACGCGCTCTGCTCAACAGCCTTGGACATCAAGGTATTATAACCGGTCAGGGAATCATCACCAAGAACGAACCCACACCGGAGCGGGCACTTGCCAGGGAGATATCCTGGGGAGAAGAGCCTATTAGTTACCGCAAACCCACCGAAATAAAAGAACTGCTGGTTAAAACCATCGAACAGGAGCCTGCGGGGGTGGACATCGTTTCCCTGGGACCGTTGACCAACATAGCCAATGCCATCCTGATCAAACCGGCCATAAAGGACAAGATCCGCCGAATCATCTGGTTTGATCGCTGCCAGACCAACCAGCCATGCTCCAACTACGGATTGGACAGCTCATCGGCCGATTACCTGCTAAGCACAGAAATTCCCCTCTACCGCATCTTCCCGGGCGAGGAAAACATCAAAATCTCCTCCTCCTACCTCGACAGCCTGGGAAAAATGGCATCACCCTATGCGCAAAGCATCTACCGGTCGCATCAACACGACAGCATAAAAAAACTCCTCTCGGAGGAAAAATTACTTGTCTGGAACGAGCTGACCTCCATGTTTTTTCATCACCCCGGCCTTTTTGAAAAAGACACCACGTACGAAAAAGACATGGGAAGGGTGATGAGGCCCGCCACACCCGACAACCTCCTGGCACTCTACAGCGAACAACTTCAGCTGCTCAACAACCTGCCCGGGCCCCTTTTCAAACGTTTCCCCGCCGACAGCAACCTTTACCGGGGTGACCTGGCAGCAGAGGCAAAAGAGATACAAAGACTTTATGGAATAAGGGAGTGGCGTGCTGGAGTGCTCACCGGTGAAGTACACGGACAACTGGAGCTGGCTGCCCTGGCGGGAGTAAAGATGGGCACCAGGATGTTGGAGTATTTCCATGCCACCCCCGGTGAACTGGAAATCACCCTCCACTGCGAAGGGACACCCCGCCTCAAGGCTCTGGCGGAAGGGGTGGCTGTTGCATGCCAGGCCACAACAACCAACGGTAAACTAAAAATCAGGAAGGAGGTTCTTGAGCCGCATGCGCAGGTTACCTACCAGGGAAGACAGATAGAGATCTTCTTTCACAAAGAACCCCTGCAGACCCTGCGGGAGGAGACGGCAAAGATAAAAGACCGTTTTACCCCCGGTACCGCATCCTACCAGCAGGCCCTACGCCAAAAGGTCATCCATTACTGGAAGGAGTGGGACAGGAAAGAAATATTTCGCATCGCCGAGAGCACCCCCTAAGTCATCCTCCAGGTGCTTTTATTTCCCGGCATCATCCTTTTTTGACCCTTCTTCGGGAATAAAATTCAGAGAAATAGAATTCACACAATGGCGGGTGTTTTTCGGGGTGAAACCTTCACCTTTGAAAACATGTCCCAGGTGTGCCCCGCAATTGGCGCAGAGTATTTCAGTACGCATTCCGTCGGGATCGGGCTTGCGCTCAACAGCTCCTTCTACCTCATCATCAAAACTGGGCCACCCGCAACTGGCATTAAATTTATCTTCCGACCTGAAGAGCTCGGCTCCGCATCTTTTGCAGGTATAAAGCCCATCATCGTAATGGTCATAATATTTTCCGGAAAAGGGTCGCTCCGTTCCCTTGTGGATGATCACCCTTCTTTCGGCTTCCGTAAGATTTTTGTAACTCATAGTATCTTCCTGTGAATAAGCAGTTTGAACAACAAGCAAGAGTACAAGAAAACCAATGAAACTCCATTTCATAGCAATCGTTTTTACAAAATGATCAACAATGTATCTGCCAATAGGTTCAAAAAGAAAAGCAGTTAAAAGCCATTGAGGCAAGATAGTAAAAAAACGGTTGCGACAGACAGGTTATTTCATACCTATGTGTCTTTTGATCTCGTTGAGTTTGTTGAGAGCTTCTACAGGGGTGAGGTTGTCGATGTCGATGTTTTTGATCTGGTCGCGTATTTGTTTCAGCACCGGATCTTCCAGCTGAAATATGGTGGTTTGCATGCCGCCACGGTGGCTGGCTATCTCACCCACCGGCTTGGATACGGTGTCTTTATCTTCGGTCCCTTCCATATCCTTTAGGATTTCATTGGCCCGATGGACTACACTCTTTGGCATGCCCGCCATGCGGGCCACGTGAATACCGAAACTGTGCTCACTGCCACCCCGCTGAAGTTTGCGTATAAAAATAACCTTATCGTCCATCTCTTTGACGGTGATGTTGTAGTTGCGGATGCGGCTGAACGATTTCTCCATCTCGTTGAGTTCATGGTAATGCGTGGCGAAAAGCGTTTTGGCCCTTGCCCTGGGATTTTCGTGTATGTATTCCACCATGGCCCAGGCAATGGAGATGCCGTCGTAGGTGCTGGTACCACGGCCTATCTCATCAAGAAGGATCAGGCTTCTTGAGGAAAGGTTGTTGAGTATGCTGGCTGCTTCATGCATCTCCACCATGAAGGTGGATTCGCCAAGCGAGATGTTGTCGGAGGCCCCCACACGGGTAAATATTTTATCGACCAACCCTATTTTGCAAGATTCGGCTGGCACATAACTGCCTGCCTGGGCCAGCAGAACGATAAGGGCTGTTTGCCGCAGAAGGGCCGACTTACCTGCCATATTGGGACCGGTAATGATCATGATCTGCTGGTCGTCGTTGTCCAGCCATACATCATTGGCCACATATTCCTCGTCGACAGGCAGCTGCTTTTCAATCACCGGGTGCCTGCCCTGTTCGATCTCCAGGGACTGGCTCTCGTTGATCTCCGGTTTGTTGTAGTTGTTCTCCCTGGCTGTACGGGCAAAAGAAAGCAGACAGTCCAGCCGCGCTATCATGGCAGCATTCAGCTGGATGGCAGAAATATAATCACCCGCACTGGAGACCAGGTTGTTGAAAAGCTGCGATTCCAGTTCAAGCGATTTTTCTTCAGCTCCCAGTATCTTGGTCTCGTATTCCTTCAACTCCTCGGTGATATAACGCTCGGCACTGACCAGGGTCTGCTTGCGGGTCCATTCCCCGGGAACCTTATCCTTATGGGTGTTGCGCACCTCGATGTAATAACCAAAAACACTGTTGTAGCCGATCTTAAGGGAAGGTATGCCCGTTCTCTCGATCTCACGCTGCTGCAGTTGCTTCAGGTAATCGCGGCTTGAATGGGCTATCTCCCTGAGCTCGTCCAGCTCGTCGGAAACCCCGTCGCGGATGACATTGCCTTTGTTCACATAGGTAGGCGCTTCCGGGTTGATCTGCTTGTCGATGCGGCTGCGTATGTTTTCACAGGGGCTAAGCTGGTCGGCAATCTTATTCAGGGCCGGGCTTTCGGCCTCCCCACAGGCTTTCTTGATGGGCTCCAGGGCATACAGGGCATTTTTCAGTTGCAGGATCTCACGCGGGGTGATGCGACCTACGGCTACCTTTGAAACGATGCGTTCCATATCGCCCATCTTCTGAAGCTGGTTTTCCAGAAGATCCATAAAATCCTGGTTGGACAATATAAACTCCACAACATCAAGTCGCTCCTGAACGGGCTGAAGTTCCTTCAGGGGCAGGGTGATCCACCTCTTGAGCAGGCGGGCTCCCATAGGCGATACCGTGCGGTCGATAACATCTATCAGCGAGCGTCCCCCCTCGTTGAAGGTCTGAAAAAGCTCCAGGTTCCTTATGGTAAACTTGTCCAGCCACACATAATGCTCCTCTTCTATCCTGGAGAGGGTGGAGATGTGCCTGACATGCTCATGCTGGGTGATATCCAGATACTGTAGGATGGATCCGGCTGCTACAATGCCGAAACGAAGATTGTTCACGCCAAAACCCTTTAGGGAAGTGGTGTTGAAATGCTTGAGCAATTTATTGCGGGCATTGTCTTCCGTGTACACCCAGTCGTCCAGCTTATAGGTATAAAAACGCTCGCCAAAAAGCTCCTGGAAACGCTGACCATTACCGCGTTCATACAACACCTCTTTGGGTTGAAAGCTGTTGAGCAGCTTGTCGACATATTCAAAGGATCCTTCAGCCGTGAGAAACTCACCGGTAGAAATATCCAGGAAAGCCACACCTGCTATGTTCTTCTCCAGGTGTACAGATGCAAGAAAATTGTTCTCCTTGTTGTCGAGCACATTGTCGTTGAAAGAGACCCCCGGGGTAACCATCTCGGTAACGCCCCTCTTGACGATCTTTTTTGCCTTACTCGGATCTTCCAGCTGCTCGCATATGGCCACCCGCTGACCGGCCCTGACCAGCTTGGGCAGGTAGGTGTCGATGGCATGGTAGGGTATACCGGCCAGGTCGACATAGGAGGCCGATCCATTGGCCCGCTTGGTCAGCGTTATCCCCAGTATTTCGGAAGCCTTGACGGCATCGTCACCAAAAGTCTCATAAAAATCGCCGACCCGGAACAGCAGTATGGCATCGGGATGCTGGCTCTTGATGCTAAAATACTGCTTCATCAAAGGGGTCTCGACCGTCTTTTCCTTGTTCTTCCTGGCCACTTTACAGAATTTTTGGATTCATCATGAATTCTAACAAATTTATAACAATAATCACAACCACGAAAAAGATTTTCACCATGCCCCGTGCGACTTATCAACAATCCTTCAACACAGCATGAGACAGGAAAATAACTGGTTGTGATCCAACAACACAGGCCGGAATTTTTTATCCCAGGGAAAAATAGTTATATTAACCGATCCTAAACGGCAAACCTAAACCCCATAGTTATGAAAAAAGTACTGATCCTTGGCGCCGGAATGGTCGTCAAACCCATGGTGGATTATCTCCTGGAAAATGGCCTTTATGTAACCATTGCCTCAAGAACCAAATCAAAAGCAGAAGGCTTGCTCAAGGGGCGCTCCAACGGTGAGGCGCGGCAGTGGACCGTTGATGATGAGTCATCCCTCGACACCATGGTCAAAGACCACGACCTGACGGTGAGCTTTCTTCCTTACGCCTACCATGCCATGGTAGCCAAAAAATGCATTCAGCACAGCAAGAACATGGTTACCACCTCCTATGTGCAGCCCGAGATGGTGGAACTTGACCAACCGGCCAGGCAGGCAGGCATTGTCATACTCAACGAGATAGGCGTTGATCCGGGCATCGACCATATGTCGGCCAAGAAGGTCATCGACCATGTTCATCAGCAAAACGGCAAAATAGAGGAGTTCTATTCCATCACAGGGGCTCTTGCTGCACCGGAAGCAGCCGACAACCCCCTTAAATACAAGTTCTCCTGGAGCCCCAAGGGGGTGGTTAAAGCCGGCAACAATGCAGCCCGTTACCTGAAGGATGGAAAGGAAGTGAACATTCCTTCCAGGGATCTTTTCAAGCACACCTTCATGCAGCATTTCCCCGATGTGGGTAAGCTGGAGGTATATGCCAACCGCGACTCGATCAACTACATCAACATTTACAACACACCCGAAGCCCAAACCATGTTCCGCGGCACCTACCGGTACAAAGGCTGGTGTGAGACCATCGACGTCATGAAGGAGCTTGGGCTCATCTCCGAAGAACCTATCGATCTGAAAGGCAAATCCTACGCCGATATGATAGCGACACTGATCGAGGCCGGCGATGCATCCAACATCCGGGATAAGGCAGCCCGTTACCTTGGAATATCCAATGATGCCCACGCTTTGGATGCCCTTGAATGGCTGGGTCTCTTCAGCAACGAGTCCATCAACCGCGAAAAGGATTCACCCTTTGAGGTCACCTCCGACCTGATGCTGGAGAAGATGAAGCTGGGTGATGACGAGCGCGACATGGTGGCCATGCAGCACACCTTCCTGGTCAGTTACCCCCATAAAGCCAAAGAGGTGATCAAATCCAGCATGCTGGTCTACGGAAGCCCCGACAGCGACACTTCAGTAGCCCGTACAGTGGCCATCCCGGCCGCCATTGCAGTGAGGCTCATCCTGGAGGGCAAAATCAGCCTGGAGGGGGTATACCGACCGGTGATACCCGAAATTTATGAGCCGGTTCTGAAGGAGCTGGAAAAGAACGGCATCAGCCTGAAAGAAGAGTTTGGTCTGCCGGAAAGCGAAAACATCCAATTGCCAAACAACGGTTAGTCGTACCAACCCGCATACATGATGTAGTTGTCGGCTATCTTGTTGATCATCTCGCGGGTTTGTTCCGGATCGACCGATTTGACGCGTTTGGCGGGAACCCCGGCATAAATACTGCCGGGTTCTATTTTGGTGTCTTTTAACACCAGGGCACCGGCGGCGATGATGGAATTTTCACCAATCTCCACGTGGTCCATAACGGTGGCTCCCATACCCACCAGCACATGGTCGTGTATTTTGGCTCCATGGATGATCACATTGTGGCCGATGGAGACCTCGTTGCCGATCTCCACCACCGACTTTTGGTAGAGGCAGTGTATTACGGCCCCGTCCTGAATGTTTACTTTATTGCCTATGCGTATGCTGTTGACATCTCCACGCACCACTGCATTGAACCACACGCTGCAATAGTCGCCCATTACCACATCGCCCACTACCGTGGCGTTGTCGGCCAGGTAACACTCCTCTCCAAATTGCGGGTGGGTGCCTTTCACCGGTTTGATTAAAGCCATAAAATCCTTTTTTGATTCTCCTTGCTCAAACAATCACTGGTAATATATCCGGTACAGCTTTTCCAGTCGCTCCCGGAAGGTGCTCAGGTTCACATGGCGGCTTTCCCGGATGTATTCCCTGCCCTCGAAAAAAACCAGTATGGTGGGAACACTGAAAACAGAAAACTGACCGGCCATATCCGGGTGTTCCATAGTATTCACATAATACAACATCATCTCCGGAAAATTGTTTGCAATCAGATCCCGCACCTTGGGCCGGAGCACCTTACAAACATTACACTGGTGGTGGGAGAAATAGACAAGGCAAGGGGTAGGGGCTGCTGTTTTCTCCTTCAGCTCGTCGAGAGAGGAGAGGCTGGTATAATCCATATCGTTAAAATTACTTACTAAATGGCAAAATTCACATTTTCATGTACAACGGGGATAGACTTCAGTCAACCATACCGTTAAAAGTAGCCTGAGTTCAACATGATCAGGGTACAGTCCTCGACCACCTCAATGTCCTTTTTCTCAGCCTTTTCTTTGAGGCTGGGATTCTCCGCCCCCGGATTAAAGATGATGCGCCTGGGTTTCAGTCCCAGAACATAGTCGTGGTATTCCTCCTGGTTTTTGGCATTCAGGTAAATGGTGATCGTATCGATGTCTTTCAGCTGGGGTCTTTTCAGTTGAATGGGATGGCCTGCAATCTCACCTTCCCGGTTACCTAAAGGCACCACCTGATACCCGTAGCGTATAAGGCTCTTAACGCAGGTATTGGAGAACCTCTGTCTGTTGGGGCTGGCACCCAAAACCATGATCTTTTGCATAAGACAAAGCTTTAATTAGCACTAATACCTCTTGCAAAGATAGCAAATATAATTCAATGATAACAGGGTTCACCCTTCCAGTAAGACGGCAGCATAAGCAGAAATGCCCCTGCCTTCCCCTACAAATCCCATCTTCTCCGTTGTCGTGGCCTTTATGGAAACCGCATCGTTTTGAATGATCCTGCTGAGTTGTTGCTTCATCTCTTCAATATGCGGCGCAAGTTTGGGCTTTTGCAGGCAAATGGTGGTGTCGATGTTGATCACCCGGTACCCTGCATCATGGATCAGCTTCAGGGTATGCTGAAGTATTTTCACGCTGTCAAGGTTCTTGTTGGCCGGGTCGGTATCGGGAAAATGATGGCCGATGTCGCCCAGGCCGGCAGCTCCCAGGATGGCATCACAAATGGCGTGTATCAAGACATCGCCATCGGAATGGGCTAGAGTGCCTTTTTCAGAAGGAACCGGCACCCCTCCCAGGATCAGGTCGTGGCCTTCCTCCAGCCGGTGAACATCATATCCAAAACCTATGCGCATAAAGAAAGGTTATTGTTGTTGCCGTTTTTCATCCTCCAGTGCTCCAAAGTCCAATACCAGGGTAAAACGCACCGTGTTGGCCAGTGGGTTGTTTTGATAGCGGGGTATCAGATAGGAAAAATCAGCCTGAAAAACATTGAGCTTCAGTCCCAGTCCCATGGTAAAATATTTTCGGTTGCCTTTGCTCTGATGCTCGTTAAAATAGCCGGTGCGTATGGCAAAAACATCCTGGTACCAGTATTCCATGCCCACAGAATATTTAATCTCATGAAGCTCCTCTTCCAATCCGCCCGGGGCATCATAAAAAGACTGGAGCATGCCCTGGGTGACCGATACGTTGGGATCCCTGCCGCTGATTATCTGGCGGTCGCCATTTTCATCCTCCGCATAAATGGGCGGGGTGGGAACCAGCAGTTTGTTCAGGTCGGTTGTTAACATCAGCGAATTGTATTCATCCAGGTGAAAATTGGCGGATGCTCCAAGCTTAAGGTTGGTGGGTATGAAATTTTTCCGGTTTTCGGTATAGGATATTTTCGCACCTATGTTGCGGATATTCAGTCCGGCGGCAAAATCCATCGTCTTATCCTGTACATCGATGCCCTTGTGGGTATAGTAGACGGCCACATCTCCGGCCACCGAATTACCGGCAGTATATTCTTCGCTGCCTCCTGCTATATCACTTCGGATGTATCGAAAGGCAATGCCCCCGGAAAAACGCTCACCAAATTTTCTGGAATAGGCGGCATCAATGGCAAACTCATTGGGTATATGCTGTCCGTAAAATTCCCCAAACTGGTCTCTGAAAATGATCTCTCCCAGGGAGAAGTACAACAGGGAGCCCGAGATGACCTGCTCATCGTCCAGCCTTCGATACCCGGTCAAATAAGCCAGGTGTATGTCATCCACCAGATCCCTCAGCCAGGGGGTGTAAGAAACGGCCACACCCATGTCTTTGTCAATAAAGGCGTATTTGGCCGGGTTCCAGTGCATGGAGTTGACATCGGGAGAGGTGGCCACACCTGCATCTCCCATAGCACCTGCCCTGGAGTCCGGGGCTATGGTCAAAAAAGGAACTGAATAATCCAGGGTGTTTTCTTTGGCGCCGATCAACCGCTCTGTGGGGATATCCCCGTCATCATTTTGTGCTCTCAACACACCTAACCCGGCAACCAGAAGCACAAAAAGCAAGCTTATTCTCTTAATCATGTTTATTTTTTTTCGGGTGGCAAATATAGTATTTTAACGACCTCCTAAGGGAATTGGTATTCATTTTACTTTAAAATAACCAGTTTCTCTATTTTTTCTGCTGTATCTCCCTGGCCAGAGCGGACTTTCAGCTTGTAGATGTAAACGCCCCTGCCAATGCGGTCGCCAAAATCATCCCGGCCGTTCCAGTGTATGGGCCCTGCGCGAAAGCCACCGGTCTGCAACTGTCTGTGAATGGTTTTCACCAGTTTGCCGGAGATGGTCATGATTTGTATCATCACATCCAGGCTTTCACCGGGCCTGTTGTGCTCAAAATAAAAGGCGGTTTGCTCGGTGAAAGGATTGGGATAGTTCAGAACATGGCTTATCTTGAGCTTGTCGGACTCTGAGACGGTAAACTCCAGGGAGGAGGTGGTGGCGTTGTTGTTGATGTCCCAGGCCTTGAGCACCGCTTCATGACGGCCTTTTTCAAGATTGCTCAGCTGGTAGCGCAGCTGGCCGCTTTGATAATCGTTCTCATTGGCCTGGTAGTAGCGGTTCAGCACAAACTGTTTTTGAGGGTTGTTGTCGAGCGTCAGGGTGATGTTGTGGCCCACCGCCGAGCGGCTGGTGTTGATGCCGCTGCTGTCCGACATAACAGCCAGCAGGGTGGGATCTTCGTTGGTGATGCCCCCGGAGACAAAATCGCGGTCGTTCATGTAAAGTTCAATGGAAGGGCCCTGGCTGTCGTTGAGCACACGGTCGGAAAAACCGCCCACCTCATAACCGCTGTAACTTCCTCCTGCCAAACGGTTGCGGTCGCGGGCAAAAAACACCATCTTGCCTTCATCCACCCCATTGAGAAGGTCGCGGGGCACCACCCATTCGCTTCTGAATGCCCCCCCGGTGGTGGTGCTTTTACCGCTGAAAAGGAGGTTGTCGCGGACCTGGTATTGAAAGACCCCATGGCCGTCGTTGTTCAGCGTCTGGCGTTGCCGTGATTTGTCATAAACTTCCAGGTGCAGGGTCCCGTTAAAATTGCGTGCCGGCGATCCGTCGTGCTGCCTGACGCTGCCGTGCAAAACAACCTGGTCAAGCGCCTGGAGGGTGTCGGCCGGGGTGATCGAATCAATCCGTACCTGTTGTCTTCCCAGGAGCATCCTCAAAGCAGGGTCGCCAAAAAGGGAAAAGTTGCGTTTGTTGTTGCTGGCCCCTGCATTGTTCTTTGTCAGGCGAACCACATCTCCCAGACGGAGGGCCCGCCCCTGCTGGTCGCGCCTGAAGATGTAATCGTAGAACGTGCGGTTCAGGGTATAGTTCAGGCTGGCATAAACCAGACGGGTGGTTGAGAAAGAAGCAATGCTGCCACCATCCTCCTTTAAAAACACTTCCTCCCCGGCAGAGGTAAAATGGGGATCATCAAACCGGGTAAACTCACAGGTGGCTGTCATAAAAAGGGGCAAACGGTCGGCATTGCTCCATGAACGAATATCTTCGCGGGTCAGTATACGCTCGTTGGCCAGCTGGCTTTCTCCTCCATGACCGGTATAGTTGAACAGGAGGATGCCATTGTTGATCTGTTCGTTGATCTCCCGGTTTACTCCCGGGTATCGGGCTCCCGTGGCAGTAACCTCCTGTTGATAGGAATCAAAATACACCTTCCTGATGTTGAAACGCGGATGGTTTTGTGCCACATAGCTGGCCAGCTTGTCGGCGTCGCGCATATGGAGGTTGTTGTCTTCGTCATCCGCGGCAAAACAAATATTATTGAGCCACGGTCCCCAGTTGTCCTGGTTCAGGTACCTCTCAATCTTACTGACCACCTGTCTAGCCCCGCTTTTTTCCTGCACAGGCAGGCGGCCGATGCCAATATCAATCAAACCGGAAGGGTTCGCCTCTATGTTGTCTGTAGCATCGAGCAGCCCATAAAAATCGTCCGAGACAAAACTTCTCGAGTAATGCAGCGATTCCTCCGACTGATAGGTCATCAGGTAAGGACTGCTCTCTGCATTCCTGTTGTCGTAAGAACCGTCGCCAAACAACAACAAATATTTCAGGGAATCGCCTGGTGTGGACTTTTGGTACATATGCCGCACAAAATTTCTAATGGCGGCAGGATCGGGCTTGCCGGCTGAAAATTCATTATAGACTGCCTCGTCGGTGACCACCCCAATATCAAAGCCATCGCGCCGGCGGTGAAGGCCGGCCAGCTTGTCGGCCTGCGCCCTGAAGGCCGGACGGGTAACCACAAGCATATCTTTGGGTCCCATACCATGCAAATTTTGTTGACCTACCTCGCCCACCACTTCGGGAGATAAAGTTTTTTTCGGATGGAAGGCAACAAAACTCCGGTAAGTGGTGTCTCCACGAATAGAAAACCTTATCTCGCCGTCTTGCAAGGTGTACCCCTCCACCTCGCGGGTATGCTGATCATCGGTCACCTCCCAGACCTCAAGCCTGTCAGCGGCATCTTGTATGTGAAAGCGGAACACTTTATCCGGGCTGTTTGCCCGGTGGCGAAAAACCAGCTGGTGGCCGGCCATCTCAAGCTCCCTGGCTGCATTCACTGTCAAATAATCCAGCCACCCTTCGGCCGAAGGCGTACCCTTGCGATAATCCACCTGCAGCTGCAAACCGTCAGAAGCCGGCATAAAAGTACCGCTGTCCGATTTTTTCCTGGCATAATAACCTGTGAAGTTATAACTCACCGGGTCGATGTCCACTTCTAAAATGCCTTCTCCCTGCCTGCCGGAAACAGAAAAACCGCTTTGGGCAGCAGCCCGGGAAACAAACCGGCCGGTGACCATCGCAGGCTGATCCTGGACAATGTTTGGAAAATCAAATTCCACCGTCCGGCTGGTCTGAACATCAAAATACTCGCCAAACCAGTGCTGACCGGACTCTATAAGATTGTGGCGGTTCTCTTCATGGCGGCGGTAATCGGGGAAGGTGGTGACTTCCGCATCCGGGTCTTCCCCGGGCTGGTTCAGGCTTCCCATTGTCCTGCCACCCCCGGGGACCTGGGTGAGGAAATAGTAACTGTGGTCGGTATAGGGATGGGGCTTACAAACAAATCGCCCTTTGCTGCGGCTATACTCCCAGCGATCGGGATCCCTGCCGTAAAATAAAAGATAATCGCCCTGGTTAAACACTCCGTCGGAGCCTTTTTGTATGCTAACCGGCACCTGTGCCAGCCGGTAGTTGGGCGTGGTGCCGTTACCGGTGTTCAAAACGCCCGAGGAGTTTCCATAAAGGGCTATCCGGCCGGGATCATCCATGCCCAGGTCTTTCAGCAACGAATAATCAAGCCGGTAAACCCCTTCCTCCGCAATGCGCAATTTTATCCACCTTCCCTCGCGAAGAACCGAGGGGCCGGAGGCCAAATCTTTACCTCCACGCCCACCGGCAGACTCCATCCCTTTGGCCTGCATCCTGCCGGTGGGCTCCACAACGAGGTCAAAGGATTGAAGCCCCTGTAAGGAGCCCCTGAGCGGGTGGCGGCGAATGGGCACAAAATAGATCTGAAGATAGGGCCGGGATCGTTCAAAACTGACATTCGTATGGATCTGTACTTCTTCTGTGATCAAACGCCTGGCCGAATCGGGCAGGGAAACATCACCCTGCAGATCGCTGAATGCAGCATCGCGGAGTTCGACCTTATAGCTGGCCGGCGACTGCAGGGGCAACTTCTCGTAATAATAAGGAAGACGCGTCTGATGATCAAAATAGTGAGCCCCGCTGAAATAATGGTACCGCCCTGAAAGTTCATGGTGCTCATCTATGCGGATATGGTAACTACGCGGCGATTCCCAGTCAATGGTGCGGTTGGACAATACCTGCTGCCCATTGGCGGTGGTGAGGGAAAAAAGAAAAACAACAACGAGCCAACAAAATCTTCTCATGAAAAAGGGCTTTCGGAAAATAATGCTTATTTTGGATACGTTTGTTAAGTTTATTCTAACGGAACCGGAAGCGTAATATTTTTGATCTTCCTTATTTTTGGGTCCCAAGATACCAATATTTCATGAAGAAAAGCCTTCCAATACTCATCTTTTTATTGATTGCCCTGGAGAGCCTTTCACAGGATGTATCATTCTCCCATCTCAACCATTCCAAACTTCATATAAATCCCGGCTTTGCAGGAAGCGATAAAGCATCGGATGTGGTGCTCACCCACCGGAATTTCAGTCCCGCCGGCTTTGGTAACTACATGACCTACAGGGCCTCCATCAACCAGTACTTTGAATGGATGAACGGTGGACTGGCCCTGGAATTCATGCGCGATGACCAGGGGAAAGGCGCCATCAGCCGTACCTACCTGAGCGGTATGTATGCCTACAAACTTCAACTGAAAAACAACCTGGTTATGCAGCCGGCACTACAGGTCAAATATGCCTTTTACAGCCTGAATACTTCCGAACTGGTGTTTCCTGCTATGTTCGATCCATCCAGTTGGCAGATCACAGACCCTTCCCCGCCCATAGCAGGCAGGAATGATCAGTACCTGGAATTCAACACCGGTTTCATCCTGGTGCACCGCAACGAATACCTGAGAACCTACCGCGACTGGACGCTGGGCCTCTCCGTACGCCACATCAACAGGCCCCTCTCCTTCCTGGAAGCCGAAACCCGCATCCCACGACAGTGGATACTCTACTTTGACATGGAGATCTTCCTTCGCCAGCTGGAAACCTACAGGTCGTCGACAGTGCTGACACCCACCTTGTACTATTCATACCACGACAACGAAAGCCTTTTCCACTACGGAGCTTACCTGCGGTATAAAAACATCCGGGTGGGTGCCTTTCTCCGGCACAATCTGCGACTGGAATACCTGACACCGGCTTTTCAGGTTGGGGCAGCCTTAGAAAACTTTCACATAGACTACAGCTATGACGCTGGCTTTCTGAACTATAAAAGAACATCGGTATTTTCTGGAGCCCATGAAGTAACCTTATCAATAAATTTCAGTATAAGGGGGAGAGGACGGCAATAATTGCCGCCGGATTGGTGTTTATTAATTTGCGTATTTTTAAAGACCGCTTTTACGCGACAACAAAAAATTTATATATTTGAAGTTAAAATAAAAAGAACACTGTTATGAAATTAATCCTCAAACTCCAGTTGGTCACTGTTTTAGGAATGCTGATTCTTGCCGGTTGTGGTGGCTCCAAAAGCGATGGTCTGGGCAGCGTATCTCCCACGACAGGATGGGAATACAACAACCCGGAAAATGGAGGTTATGAAGTTGTCACCGACCATGAGCAGGAACCAGGCCCCGGGCTTGTTTACATTGAAGGGGGAAGTTTTACCATGGGCAGGACCCAGGAGGATTTGCTCTACCAATGGGACAATACACCGCGAAAAGTTACGGTATCTTCCTTTTACATGGATCAGACCGAGATCAGGAATGTCGACTACAGGGAATATTTGCACTGGTTGGACCGTGTATTCATCGACCAGCCGGAGGTTCATGAAAATGCCCTTCCCGACACCCTGGTATGGAGAGATGAGATGGCCTATAATGAACCTTATGTGGATTATTACTTCCGCCACCCCTCCTACAACAATTATCCAGTGGTAGGGGTAAGCTGGGTTCAGGCCAGGGACTACTGTATATGGAGAACCGACAGGGTCAATGAGATGAGGCTGGTGGAAAGAGGCATACTGGAGTTGGATCCACAGCAGGTGGGACGCGAAAACTTTAACACAGAAGCTTATCTCGCCGGCAAATACGAAGGTGTTGTCAAAGAGAACCTTCCCTCCCTCGATCCCAACAAAGATAGACGCAGAGTGCGCATGTCTGACGGCATCCTGCTTCCCCAATACCGCCTCCCCACCGAGGCTGAATGGGAATTTGCCGCACTGGGATATATAGGAAACACCTATGAGGAAAACATCTATCAACGCAGGATGTATCCCTGGGACGGACATAACGTGAGAAACTCCAACAAGAAGAACCGGGGCAAGATGATGGCCAACTTTAAACGAGGAAGAGGTGATATGATGGGTGTAGCAGGCGACCTGAACGACAACGCCAGCATTACTGCACCGGTCAATTCTTTCTGGCCCAATGATTATGGGCTCTATTGCATGGCCGGCAACGTGAATGAATGGGTCAAGGATGTCTACAGGCCAAGCTCACACCAGGATGTTAACGATTTCAGGCCTTACCGCGGCAACGTCTTTAAAGAATATGTCCGCAACGAGGACGGAAGCATTGCTGCAAGAGACAGCCTGGGACGGCTTCGTGAAAAGCCCATCGACCCGGAGGATGCTGCAGACAGGAGGAATTACCGCAAGGCCGATTACCGCAACTACAAGGATGGTGACATACGCTCCAGGATGGACTATAACAGTCAGCAGGCCAATGCGGAAAACAGCACCAGCCAGATGTATACCGATGAGTCATCCCTCATCTCCGACCAGGCAAGGGTATACAAAGGCGGATCATGGAAAGACCGGGCCTACTGGCTCAACCCGGGAACCCGGCGATTCCTCGACCAGAATCATGCCGCCAACGACTTAGGCTTCCGCTGCGCCATGACCCATGTGGGCAGCCCAGGAGGGATGGAATAAAAATTAAGCGATAGCAATACCATTAAAGGTCAGGACCAAAAAAATACAGGAGAGCACTCCCCAAAACCCCATTGCAAAATGGGGTTTTTTTATTTATTTTACCATACCTATGGATGAACAGGCTATTTATAACCGTTACCTTGAATGTACCGATGCAGTAACTGACAGCCGCGAAGTTACAAAAGGAAGCATGTTCTTTGCATTACGCGGTGAGAATTTCAATGGCAACCGCTTTGCATCACAGGCCCTGGAAGAGGGAGCCCGCTACGCCGTGGTGGACGACCCGCAATACGCCACCGGTGAACAACACCTCCTGGTCGACAACGCTCTCCAATCACTCCAGCAGTTGGCCAATATGCACCGTCAAAACATGCCGGCCCGGGTTGTAGCCATCACCGGCAGCAATGGCAAAACCACCACCAGGGAACTGATCCATCATGTCTTGTCGAGCCAGTTCACCTGTCTGGCCAGCGAAAAAAATTACAACAACCACATTGGTGTCCCCCTCACCCTCCTGCGGCTCCACCACGAACACCGTTTTGCCGTGGTGGAGATGGGGGCAAACCACCCCGGCGAAATCCAGAAGCTCTGTGAAATAGCACTGCCCGACTACGGCATCATCACCAACATTGGTAAAGCCCACCTGGAAGGCTTTGGCTCCTTTGAAGGTGTTAAAAAAGCCAAGAATGAGCTTTACGAACATGTATGCGACAAGGGAGGAACCATATTTTATAACCCGAACCACCAGGTGCTGTGCGACCTGCTGAAGGATAAAGACTGTCCCGTGTATGATTACGGCAGCGCCTCCCAGGCCTACTGCAGCGGACATATTGCCGAACGTACACCCTTCCTGGTGATCCGCTCCGAGGGGCGTGAATATGCGACCCAACTGCTGGGCGACTACAACTTCGAAAATGTGATGGCCGCCCTGTGTGTGGGCAAGTTTGCAGGCGTAGAACCAGAAAACCGGCAAAGGGCCCTCAGCAATTACACTCCCAAAAACAACCGCTCGCAGGTGCTTCACACCAGCACCAATGAAGTGCTCCTGGATGCCTATAATGCCAACCCCACCAGCATGCAGGCAGCCATCGAGAATTTTTACAGGCTCCCGCGAAACAGCAAGGTACTGATACTGGGCGACATGTTTGAACTGGGCACATACAGCCAACAGGAACACAGCCATATCGTGGAAAAGATTGAGGAAATGGGTTTTCACCAGGTATTCCTCATCGGTGAACATTTCTTTTCCCAGGCTTCCGGGAACATGAAAGCCTTCAAAAAATCCGCTGATTTCATGGAGTGGCTGAAGCACCACCCCATCAATAACTGCACCATACTGATCAAAGGATCCAGGGGCCTGGCCCTGGAACAAATCACCAAGCTCCTGTGAAAAGAGCTCCTCCAAAAAGAACTCCTCTATAAATCTGCATCCTTAAATGACCTCCTCCTCCTTATCCCTGATCTTATTCTTCTATCCTTAGCCTTATTCTTAACCTTACCTTACCTCATCTTAGCCTTAGCCTTAGCCTTAGCCTTATTCTTAACCTTACCTTACCTCATCTTAGCCTCAGCCTTAGCCTTAGCCTTATTCTTCACCTTACCTCATCTTAGCCTTAGCCTTAGCCTTACCTCTTCACCTCCACCCAATAAATCCCCTGCCATAAACAATTCTCCCAAATAAATACTATCTTTGCCGGTTGCCTCTAACAGCAAAAATCCAACCATGAAAAAATACTGCTGCATCTTTTTTGATCTGGACCGAACCCTCTGGGACTTTGAAGCCAACTCCCGCCAGGCTTTTCTGGATATGTATGACAAATATGACCTGGGTAAAATATTTCCGGACTTTGAAACCTTCGAACAAACCTACCGGCAATACAACCGCCAGTTGTGGCAAGATTACCGCAACGGCAAGATAGCCAAGGAGGTGCTTAAATACGTACGCTTTCAAATGACCCTGGAGGCTTTTGGCAGGAACGACCTTGCCCTGGCCAAAAAGCTTGGAGAGGACTATGTGCAGATCAGCGCCACCAAAACACAGCTTTTCCATCACACACATGAAGCCCTCGACCATCTGAAAGAACGCTACCGTTTGTTTGTGATCACCAATGGCTTTGAGGAGGTACAACTAAAAAAGATCAGGAACAGCAAACTTGAAGGGTATTTCGAAGAGATCATCACCTCGGAAAAAGCCGGGGTGCAGAAGCCACATGGGGAGATATTCCATTATGCCCTGGGAAAGGCCGGGGCCACAGCCGAGACATCTCTGATGATTGGGGATGATGTAGAGGGCGACATCCTGGGTGCCCGTTCACAAGGCATGGACCAGGTGCTTTTCAACCCCCACGGAAAAAAATTTGATACCACCCCCACCTATGAGATCCGTTCCCTGTTGGAACTCAAACAAATTCTCTGATTAGAAGGGTGCTTCCTCGTCAAAGCCGGTATTGCTGCTCATGCCCTGCGACGATTCATTGTCGCTGCTGCCACCCTCCTCGTTCATTCTCGAGCCTATGATCATGGAAGTATTGTCATCGCCACTCTCCTCACTGATCTCCCCCATGGACGTATCTTCCAACTCTTCAAACTTAGCCAGTTCTTCGCGGAATTTAAGGTGTATATCTGCCAGTCCCCCATTCCGGTGTTTGGCAATGATGATCTCTGATATGCCTATCAGGGAATTGCCGTAGCCATCTTCGGTGATGCCGTATCTTTCGGGGCGGTGAATAAAAAGCACCATGTCGGCATCCTGCTCGATGGCACCCGACTCCCTCAGGTCGGAGAGCTGTGGCCGCTTCTCACCGGAACGCAGCTCCACACTTCTGTTGAGCTGGGAAAGGGCTATGATGGGGATGTTCAGCTCTTTGGCTATCCCTTTCAGCGAACGGGAGATGATGCTGACCTCCTGTTCACGGTTGCCCCGGTGATCACCGGGACCGCTCATCAGCTGCAGATAATCGACAAACACGGCTTCCACATTGTATTGATCCTTCAGGCGGCGGCACTTCGACCGCAGCTCAAAAACGGTGATGGCCGGGGTGTCATCAATGTAAATCGGGGCATCCACCAGTTTCTTGATCTTATACTCAAGCTGCTCCCACTCCTTATGCGAAAGACGGCCATTGCGGATCTTATCCGACGACAACTCCGTTTCGCTCACTATCAATCGGTTGACCAACTGAAGGGAACTCATCTCCAGTGAAAAAACCCCCACCGGCCGCTCGTGTTCCACTGCCATGTTCCTGGCCATGGTAAGGGTGAAGGCGGTCTTACCCATCGAAGGCCTTGCCGCAATGATCACCAGGTCGGATGGTTGCCAGCCCGAGGTGACGCGATCCAGCTTCGTGAAACCCGATGGCACACCACTCAGCCCCTCCTCCTTCTTGGAGGCTTCCTCAATCTGGTCTATAGCTTCCTGTATCAGCGTGCTGATCTTGGAAGTTTCCTTTTTGATGTTGGACTCGGTGACCTTAAAAAGCTCGGATTCGGAAAAATCGATCAAATCATTGACATCTACCGAATCATCGTAGGCTTTGCCTTGTATCTCACTGGCAACGCGAATAAGCTCTCTCTGAATATGTTTCTGGGCTATGATGCGGGCATGGTACTCAATATGAGCTGCAGTGGCCACCTTGCTCGTGAGCTGGGTGATATAGACCGGACCTCCCACTTCTTCAAGCTCCTCGCGCTTCTTAAGCTCCTCGGTGACAGTAAGTATGTCGATGGGTTGAAGGTTCTGTGAAAGCTGAAGGATCGCCTTGTAAATCTTCTGGTGGGCTTCCTTGTAAAAACTCTCCGGCGCCAGGATGTCCATGACCGAGATGATTGCATCCTTCTCCAGCATAATGGCACCCAGCACAGCCTCTTCCAGATCCACCGCCTGGGGTGGCTTCTTGCCGTAATCGAGCGCCTCCTCTATGAAATTTGACCTGTATTTCTGATTCTTATTCTCTGCCATCACTCTTTTCTTTCGATATATCAAAAGTAATAATAGATTGCTTTTTTTCATCACCTGATCAGGTGATCTTATCAAACGGATATCAACAGGCTGTTAAAAAAAATATTTTATATTGGTGTACTTTTTAACAAGACTGGTATGATATTTTTTCCCAACGCAAAGATCAACATAGGATTGTTCATCACCTCCAGGCGCGGCGACGGTTACCACAACCTGGAGTCGGTTTTCCACCCCATCGGTCTTTCCGATATCCTGGAGATAAAGGAAAGGACACATCGCGAGCCGTTTTTTGCCACAACAGGTATCCCGCTGGACGCCGAGTGCAAAGAAAACCTTTGTTACAAGGCCTACAAACTGATAAGCAAGCATTACAACATACCGCCTGTATCTTTCCATCTTCATAAGATCATACCGCCGGGGTCCGGACTGGGAGGCGGATCCTCCGATGCCGCTTTCACCCTGAAAGCCCTCAACAGCCTTTTTAAACTGGAGGGCGACAGGGATGAACTCATGGAAATGGCCATGCAACTGGGCAGCGACTGCCCCTTCTTCATCGAGAACAGCCCGGCCTATGTATGGGAAAAAGGCAACCAAATGGAAAACTTCGACCCGCAGTTAAAAGGACAATACATTGCAGTGGTGGTGCCTCAGGTACACATTTCAACAAGCCACGCCTACCAGGGCATCACCCCCCGACAAAGACCCCTCCCACTCAAAGAATTGATGCAGCAGACCCCCTTCGATCAATGGGCTGAATATATCACCAACGATTTTGAAGCCCCTGCTTTTAAGGAGAAGCCTCAGCTGGAAGAAATAAAACACTCATTGTATCAGGAAGGAGCCTGGTTTGCATCACTCTCCGGAAGCGGATCTGCCGTGTACGGTTTGTTCTCCCGTCCGTCCAACCTGACAGATGACTTCGGCCACAGTTTCGTTTGGGAAGGCAAACTCTGAAATGGAAGTACATATCATTTATCGGCCCGGGTATAAATAGCGGTGACATCATCTACCATGCCGCTGCCGTCGTCCACCTGGTATTCCCAGCTGATCGACTGGTAATCCGTGGCTATCTCACCGGTGCCGCCCTTGACAGTATAGGTGGACTGAAACCTCGTTATCTGCTGGTCGGCCATGAGGTTGAGGCGCGTACCCTCAAGGTTGGCCACCACCTGTGCGTCGGGGTTCACATTGTAAAAATTGGAAATATAGAGAATTGTGCTGTCTTCAGGCGACATGGAGATCTCTACATAATAAACTTCCTCCTGAAGACGGGATTTATATTGACTGCTCATCTCCTCCACCTTCCATTCTCCCTCCAGGGAGGCTGCCAGGTCGGGGTCGTTTCGTGCCTCCTCGCAGGAATAAAAGAAAAGCAATAAAAACACTACTGCAGCCAGCCAAAGTCGTGTCATGTAATAGATTTTCCGAATTTATTGGTAATTAAAAACCGCCACTCCCGGCAGAATTTTCATCAAGCTCACCGAAGGAAGTCGCACTAAAGGTACAACCGGTTAAAAACATTCATTCTCCCGGATTCCTGCAAGCCCGGAGCAGGGACAGCCCGGCGCCATCCTACAGGTACTGGCTGATTTTCCTCAACAAAAGCGAAATGTTGATCGGTTTGGTAATGTAATCATCACAACCGGCATTGATGCTCTTGTCCTTATCTTCCGACATGGCATGGGCCGTTTGGGCAATGATGGGAATCTGCTCATTGAATTGGCGTATCCTGGTGGCTGCTTCATTGCCGTTCATTCCCGGCAACTGAACATCCATCAGGATGAGATCTAAATCGCCATTATTCCGGACCATGTCAACCGCCTCATTACCGTTACGGGCATAAACCAGATCGGCCTGGGAATCACGCAGGACAGTGGCCAGAAACCTGCTGCTCAATTGATCGTCCTCTACAATTAAAATCCTTTTGTCTTTCCAGTTCATGGGGCATTGGTTTTTTTACATCCATCCATTATCCCCTCATTGATTTGATTTACAAAAAATTGCAACCCAAACCATTTATCCCGCCTGTGAATTTTTTCATCTATTATTTTACGAATTTAATCAAAAAGGTGGTTCATTCATTAAAAAAAATAATTGGAGTGAATTCTTTTTGATCACACGCAGGAATTGGGCGGCAGCATCTCCGGCAAGTAAAATCACCTCCCTCCCCACATTGTCTATTCCGCTGTTCAATACAAAAATCAAAGGTCAGCTGCAAACAGAGAGCATTCACAAACATATGAAGCCCGGTGGTCAAATTAGAAAAACATTAGGCTTTCGGCGGCGTAATTACATTATTTGTATTAATTTTGTTGTATCAACGCCAACATCAACCGGCCATGAAAAAAATTTTCGTAATCGCATTGCTCATCCTGATTACGGCACCCGGCTTTACCGAGCCTTTGCGAGATGGGGTTCCGGACAAAAGGCCACAAACGCAAATGCCGGAAAGTTACCAGCAATTCAAACACCAATTTCTTAATACCTCAAGGAATTTCGGGAGCCATATACCCGCCCAGAATTTCAGGGGTGGAGGCGACTACACCATGCTCTATGTTGCTGGTGGATTGCTGGCAGTTACCGGCGGACTGGCCTACCTGAACTCCAGTCAGAATGGAGGCGACTTTTTCTCAAGCGACAACACAGGAATGCTTATTGGAGGAGGATTTTCCGCTACCGTATTTCTCACCAAATTTTTTGTGGACCGTTACCGGACCAAATAAAGACTTTCTCTTAGCCTGCCATGACAGTGTAAGCTACAGAAGGCAAAAAAATTATGATGGCAGGATCCTGTAACCAGCTTAAACCTGTCAACAACTGATTATTTGAGCATAGAACCAACCATGAGCATTACCGCCATACAGGTGCCCTACCTGCACAACATTACCACTGTCCCTTGGAATGCCTTTTTCATGCAAGTTATGTCCTCCCTCCCGCCAGCAATGCCTGAATAAAAGCTGGCAAAAGGAGCAATCCCTGTTTTCTCATTCCTCTATCCCTAAGAACCGGCAGCAGGCATTGAAAACGTTTTCGAAAAAAGGATGCCATCTTTTTCTGCAGCCCACCAAAGTCAAATAACACGGTTTTGGTGAATTTCAGGAAACCATGTTATTTATAAAGGTCTTATTGGGCTCAAAAGTGGCGCTGATTGTAAATTAATCCTTAATTTTGATTGATTTAACGTTTACTTAAAATGTTTTTTACATGAAAAAACTTCCCCGACTTTCCTTCTGGCAGATATGGAACATGAATTTCGGGTTCCTGGGTATCCAGTTTGGTTACGCACTGCAAAATGCCAACGTAAGCAGGATTTTTGAGACACTTGGTGCCAACATAGAGACCATCCCCATCCTGTGGATCGCCGCACCGGTGACAGGTTTAATTGTGCAGCCCATCGTCGGGCACTACAGCGATAAGACATGGGGCAAGCTGGGAAGGCGAAGGCCCTACTTCCTTATTGGAGCCATCCTGGCATCCATTGCACTGATCATCATGCCCAACTCGCCCGTCCTGTGGGTTGCCGCCGGCATGTTGTGGATCATGGATGCATCGATCAACATCTCGCAGGAACCCTTCCGGGCATTCGTAGGGGACTTGCTGCCATCAGAACAGCGCACCCTGGGCTTCTCCATGCAGACCTTTTTCATTGGCATAGGGGCAGTCATTGCCTCGGCTCTACCCTACATCTTAACCAACTGGCTGGGTATCTCCAATACCGCCCCTGAGGGGAAGATTCCCGATTCGGTGACTTTCTCCTTCTATGTAGGTGCCGTCATCTTCATAGCTGCGGTAGCCTGGACCGTCTTCACCACGAAGGAATATTCCCCGGAGGAATTGAAGGAGCTGGAGGAATACAAGGACGAAGAGAGCAAAACAAGGGCATCCAACGAATACAACACCCGGTCGCTGGTCAGCAAGGCCTTCAAGCTGGGCATTGTATCCTTTGTCATCGGGGCGGCAAGCTCTATTCTGGTATATTTTAAGGATTTTACAGGGGAGCTCTACATCCTGACCATCGGCCTGACCCTTTTCGGCATCATTGAATTATCGTCGGCCTTTCTGCAAAAAACCGGACGCAGCAAACTGGGGATGGTGGAGATTTTCAATGACTTTAATGTTATGCCGAAAACCATGGTCCAGCTGGCCTTTGTGCAATTCTTCTCCTGGTTTGCCCTTTTTGCCATGTGGATCTACACCACGGCAGGTGTCACCAGCCATATATACAACATGGAGATGGACCAGTCGGTGGTGTCAGAACTCAGGACAAACATAGAACAGGTGGATCCTTCGGCCGGCGACTATAAGTCGGCCCAGCAGGTACAGACGCAACTCAACGAATACCAAAACGAACTGGAGTCAACCGAAAGCGAGCAGGTGACTGCCAGCATGAAAGTGGTCAAGTATTTTTCAGGTGAGGAAAAAACCGAACGGTTCGACCTGAGTGAAACCACCCAGCAACAAATTGACCGCATACAATCTGAGTACAACGAAGGAGCCGATTGGGTGGGTGTGTGCTTCTCCATATACAACGGGGCAGCCATACCTTTTGCCTTCCTGCTGGTGTTCCTTGCCAGGAAGACCTCCAGGAAGATGACCCACCTGATCGCTTTGATCGTAGGAGGCATCAGCTTCATATCTATCTATTACATCAGCAATCCCACCACACTGATCCTCCCCTTTATAGGGGTGGGACTGGCATGGGCCAGCATACTGGCCATGCCCTATGCCATCCTTACAGGGGCCCTGCCCGGTAACAAGCTGGGTGTGTACATGGGAATATTCAACTTCTTCATTGTCATACCCCAAATCCTGGCTGCCACCATACTGGGCTTCATCACCAAGAACCTGTTCGACGGCCAGGCGATTTACGCCCTCATACTGGGTGGCTTTACCTGGCTGCTGGCCGGATTGCTGATGGTGTTTGTATACGACAAGGATCAACCTGAGGAGGGTTAAATGCGTGAATGCGTGGATGAGTGGATGCGTGGATGTGTAAATGGGTGAATGTCTATCCTTGGATAATGAAGCAAAGGCGATGCATGAATGATTAAAAATTGAAAATGTTATGAGCAATACGAATGAAATACAAGCCTGTATATTCGACCTCGACGGGGTGATTGTAGATACGGCCAACTCGCACTACAAAGCCTGGAAAAGGCTGGCCAACGAGCTGGGTTTCGACCTGACACCCGAGCAGAACGAAAAGATGAAAGGCATCGGGCGCATGGAGTCACTCGACATGCTTTTGGAAATAGGCAACATTGAGGCCGATAAAAAAGAGAAAAAAAAGCTGGCTGATCTGAAGAACGGTTGGTACCGCGATTACATCAGCGAGATGCAACCGGACGAGCTCCTGCCGGGGGTGATCGACTTTCTGGAAGAGCTCACTGAAGAGAATATCCTGATTGCCATCGGGTCGGCCAGCAGGAACGCGCCCACCATCGTGCGACAGGTCCAGATAGGCCGTTACCTCGATGCCCTGATCGACGGCAGCAAGGTGACCAAAGGCAAGCCCCATCCCGAGGTCTTCCTGAAAGCCGCCGAAGAAATGGGAGTGGAACCTGCCCATTGCGTGGTTTTCGAAGATGCACAGGCCGGCATAGATGCCGCCCGCAACGGGGGTATGAGAACCATCGGTGTGGGCTCGCAGCAAGTGCTTCACAATGCCGACATGATCATACCGGGATTGAACGAAATCAACCTGGAAAAACTCAGGACTCTGGAAAAGTAGAACATTCAAACGATTATAAACCGCCAAATTATGAATAAATATTTAAAACATGATGGATGGAAGATCATAGAAGATGGGTTCATTCCCGCCAACAACAGGGCGTCTGAGAGTATCTTCAGCCTTGGCAACGGGCGGATGGGACAAAGGGCCAATTTCGAAGAAGGTTATTCGGGCGACTCCCTGTTGGGAAATTACATTGGAGGCATCTACTATCCCGACAAAACCAAGGTGGGATGGTGGAAAAACGGGTACCCCGAGTATTATGCCAAAGTGCTGAATGCCCCCAACTGGATAGGCATCAGGATAAAAGTTGATGGACATGATCTCGACCTGGCCCAGTGTGGTGTGATGGATTTCGTGCGCATTCTAAACATGCACCAGGGATACCTGGAGAGAAGCTTCCGGGCCGTGCTGCCGGGAAACAAGATCGTTCAGGTCAGGGCCCTTCGTTTCCTGAGCATTGTCGACGATGAGACGGGGAATATACGCTATGAGATCACTCCCGAAAATTTTTCCGGGGAATTTGAGGTGACACCCGACCTCGATGCCGACATCATGAATGAGGATGCCAACTACAAAGAGAAATTTTGGGACGAAGTGGATAAAAACTCCTCGGATGCCAACAGGGCCACACTGACTGCCAAAACCAAGAAGCTCGATTTCAGGGTCTGCCTGGGCATGGATTTCAGCCTCCACCTGAATGGTGAAAAGCTGGATCCAGATACCGAGTTGGTTGAGAAAACCAAATACATTGCCCGCAAGACAAAGGTGAACGTAGGGCAGGGCGATCAGTTCACAATATATAAGCATGCCGCCATTGTCACCTCACTGAACCATGAAAAAGAAAGCCTGCCCGAGGCCGCGGAAAAACAACTCAACCGTGCCGTTGGCAAAGGTTTCGAGCAAATGCTCCGCGAGCAGGCCGAAGCATGGGAGAAAAAATGGGAAGACAGCGATATTGTTATTGAAGGCGACCTGGCAGCGCAACAGGGCATACGCTTCAACATCTTCCAGCTGAACCAAACCTATACCGGCGAAGACGAACGACTGAACATAGGACCGAAAGGTTTCACAGGCGAGAAGTATGGAGGCAGCACCTACTGGGATACCGAAGCCTACTGCCTGCCTTTCTACCTGCGCACATCCGATCCGTCGGTACCGAGAAACCTGCTGCTCTACCGCTACAAGCACCTGCACAAGGCCATTGAGAATGCCGAGAAGCTTGGCTTTACCAACGGTGCAGCCCTCTACCCCATGGTCACCATGAACGGTGAAGAATCACACAACGAGTGGGAAATTACCTTTGAAGAGATACACCGCAACGGGGCCATCGCCTATGCCATATTCAACTACATCCGTTATACGGGCGACGAGCAGTACCTTTTCGATTACGGACTGGAAGTGCTGATCAGCATTTCCCGCTTCTGGCGGCAGCGGGTCAACTGGTCGGAACCCAAACAAAAATACGTCATGCTGGGTGTCACCGGTCCGAACGAATACGAAAACAACGTCCACAACAACTGGTACACC
This sequence comes from uncultured Bacteroidota bacterium, assembly GCA_913055895.1. Taxonomy (GTDB): domain Bacteria; phylum Bacteroidota; class Bacteroidia; order Bacteroidales; family UBA12077; genus JAGXLC01. The sequence goes on from CAJXLE010000008.1 coordinate 29,864, forward strand.
AACCTGATTGCCAGCTGGACGATGGAATACACCATGTATGTCATCGACAAGATCAACAGGAAAGCTCCGGAAAAATACCAGAAAGTGGTTGACAAGCTGGGATTCAACGACATAACCGAGACCAATGCCTGGCGGGAGATCATCGAAAACCTCTATTTCCCCTACGACCCCGAAAGAGGCATTTACCTTCAGCAGGAAGGTTACCTGGATAAAGAACAGATGACCATCCACGACCTGAAGCCCGGTGAGCGGCCGCTGAACCAGACCTGGTCGTGGGACCGCATACTGCGATCCTGCTTCATCAAGCAGGCCGACGTGCTGCAGGGATTGTATTTCCTTGAAGACAACTACAACCTGGAGACGATCCGGAAGAATTACGATTTCTATGAACCCCGCACGGTGCATGAATCATCCCTGTCACCATGCGTTCACGCCATACTGGCTTCCAAGCTGGGATATAAAGAGAAGGCCTACAACCTTTACGTACGAACGGCCCGGCTCGACCTGGACGATTACAACAACGAGGTAGCCGAAGGTTGCCACGTCACCAGCATGGCTGGAACATACATGAGCATTGTGGAAGGCTTTGGAGGCATGCGGATACAGGACGGGGAACTGCATTTCAACCCGTTCATACCCGAACAGTGGAACCTCTACTCCTTTATTGTCAAGTTCAGGGGCCGGCAGATCAAACTGGAGGTGGACAAAGACAAAGCCCGCATATACAACCAGTCGGGCCAACCCATCTCCCTCTACCTGTTTGGAGAAAAGCACACCCTTTCGCAGGAGGAACATTGCGAGGCCCCACATGAAAGCTGACAGGCTGCAGAGAGCATATATGCTTTCAGGTGAGGGGCCAGGTGACAAATTTTAAGAACAAAAAAAAGAGGGTTTTTCCAGCCCTCTTTTTTTGTTTTTAGATGAAAATGTTTCCCGAAGCTTTTGCCATCCGGAGTTGAAGCATTAATTGCCGAAGCTGATGCCCACTCCCCTGGCGTTCTTGATCAGGTCGGAATCCTGGCTTACATAATTGTGCTGGCTAATGGCATCCTTCAGTGGCACCGATGTGATGTGGGGATGCTGATAGGAGACCATCTCTCCGAAACGGTCTTCCAGGACCATCTCAAAGGCTCGTACGCCAAACTGGGTGGCCAGCACACGGTCGTATGCCAGGGGCACACCACCACGCTGCAGGTGTCCCAATACGGTGCTTCGGATGTCGTAGGGGCAGCCTGCGTCTTTGAGTTCGTCCACCAGGCGGGCGGCAGCACCACTGTACTTGACATTGCCCCGTCCAACTTCGCCGGTATCTTCGGTAGATGTTACGCCTTCCTGCTGATGCGCTCCCTCGGCAATGACAATGATCACAAAGCCGCGGTCTTTTCTAAACCTTGAATTGATCCGTTCCATCACCTTGTCGATGTCGTAAGGGATCTCGGGCAACAGGCATATCTCGGCACCACCGGCCACCGATGCATTCAAGGCAATCCAGCCTGAATCGCGGCCCATGACTTCAAGGACAAATACACGGTTGTGACTGGCAGCGGTGGTCACCAGCTTATCAACCGATTCGGTGGCTATTTGTACGGCTGTCTGGTAACCAAAGGTCGAATCCGTGGCCGAAAGGTCGTTGTCGATGGTTTTGGGTACGCCAATCACATTAAGCCCTTTCTCATAAAGGGACTGAGAAATTCTCTGCGATCCATCACCTCCTATATTGATTACCGCATCGACACCCATATATTGTAGTTTGCGTACCATTTCATCCGAACGGTCAACAGCACCCCAGGTACCATCCTTGTTCTTCACTGGCCATGAAAAAGGACCACCCTTGTTGGTTGTCTCCAGTATGGTTCCTCCCTGGAAATGAATCCCGGAAACCGTATTCTCATCCAGTACCTTGATCTCACTAGGCTCCCACAGGATACCATTAAAAGCCTGCACGCTGCCTAATACTTCCCAGTCTCTTTCCTGTGAGGCTCTCTTAACAACAGCTCGAATAACTGCGTTAAGACCTGGGCAATCACCTCCTGCAGTGGCTAATAATACTCTGTTCATAGATATTCCTTTTAATTAGTCTTAATTAATTTCGATTCAACATTCTAAAGTCGAAACAAAAGTAAAAAATATATGATTTGATCCTAAAACATATGAAAAAAAACGCAAAATCTTTTGGCAACAGGCAGATTTGAATTATTTTAAGGTCTCCGTATTGCATCATTTTCATGGACAACACCAACCTATTTAATTGATTATCAAAGCACATTACTTATGAAAAAAGAAACAGCAACACTTATGCGCATACAGACCCTCACGTGGATGACAGCAGTGGGCCTGTTGCTGTCGGTAACTGCCTGCCAGCAGAGCAGCAACAAAGCAACCAGTGAAGAAAAAAAGCTTCCCAAAGACACCATCACCCAGATCAGCCATCCTGAATGGAGCAAGGATGCCAACATTTATGAGGTGAACATACGACAGTACACAGAGGAAGGAACTTTCAATGCCTTCGCTGGTCACCTGCCCCGACTGAAGGAGCTGGGTGTCGACATCCTCTGGCTCATGCCCATCCATCCCATCGGTGAGAAAAACCGCAAGGGCAAACTGGGCAGCTACTATTCCGTGAAGGATTATTATGGCATCAATCCCCGTTTCGGCGACATGGAAGACTTCAAAAACCTGGTGGACAAAGCCCACCAGATGGACATGAAGGTCATACTTGACTGGGTGGCCAACCACACTGCCTGGGACAACACCCTGATCGAGAAGCATCCCGAATGGTACCTGAAGGATTCCACCGGCAACATCAGGCCACCGGTGGAAGACTGGTCGGACGTGGCAGGACTGGACTACGGGAAAAAAGCTGTCCGCGATTACATGGTCGAGGCCATGAAATACTGGGTAGAGGAAGCCAACATCGACGGGTACCGCTGCGATGTGGCACACATGATCCCTGTGGAGTTCTGGAGCCGGGTACACCGGGAACTGGACCAGGTAAAGGATGTCTTCATGCTGGCCGAAGCGGAAGGTCCCAAATACCACAAGGCCTTCGACATGTCGTACGCCTGGGAACTGCACCACCTGATGAACCAGGTGGCCAAAGGCGAAGAGGAAGTCACCGTCCTGACCGATTACCTGGAGCGGGAAAAGAAAAACTACCCCGACAACGCCTACAGGATGAACTTTACTTCCAACCACGATGAGAACAGCTGGAACGGTACGGTCTACGAACGTATGGGCGAAGGTGCCAAAACTTTCACCGTCTTCACCTACACCTTCCCGGGTATGCCACTGATATACAGCGGACAGGAAGCCTGCCTGGACAAACGCCTGGAATTCTTTAAAAAAGATCCCATCAACTGGAACAAGGATTGCGGGATGGATGAGTTCTACACCAGGCTGAACGAGTTAAAGAAAGACAACGAACCACTCTGGAATGGCATATACGGCGGTAGAACCACCCATATCAGCACCGACAAGCCCCAGGATGTATTTGCATTCATCCGTGAGCAAGATGATAAACGAGCGGTTGTCGTCCTCAACTTTTCAGACCAAAAACTTTCTGTACAGCTAAACGGCGATGCCTACACCGGCACTTACCAAAGCGTCTTCTCCGAGAGCAAGCCAACATTCAAAGCCAACCACACCCTGAATCTCCAACCCTGGGATTACAAGGTGTACATGGAAAATTAAACCAAACCCCCGTTCATAATACC
>CAJXLE010000009.1 GCA_913055895.1 uncultured Bacteroidota bacterium
AACTTGATGATCTGAACGTCTTCCTGGTGGGCGATCTGAAATACGGGCGAACGGTCCACTCACTGCTCATGGCCATGTCTGAATTCAACACCACCTACAACTTTGTATCGCCCCCGGAACTCAAAGTGCCCGAGGAATACAAGATGTTCCTTCAGGAAAGGAACCTGACCTACCACGAACATACCGATTTTACTGACATCATCAGTGACGCCGACATTGTCTATATGACCCGCATACAAAGGGAGCGTTTTTCCGACCCGATGGAATACGAAAAGACCAAGAATTCCTATGTACTGCGCAACAGCATGCTGGAGGGGACCAAAGACAACCTTCGGATCCTTCATCCCCTGCCAAGGGTCAACGAGATCCATGACGATGTGGATGAAAGCAAGAAAGCCTACTATTTCCCCCAGGCTTTGAATGGGGTTTACACAAGAATGGCAATCATGACCTCCATCCTGGGTCTTCAATAACTAAAACAAAAAAATTCAGATACAATGGCAGACAGCAACAAACCAAAACTGCAGGTAAGTGCCATCAAGAACGGCACGGTGATCGATCACGTACCGGCCAAACATTTGTTCAAAGTCATCTCCATCCTGGGACTCGACAAAATCACAACCCAGATCACCTTTGGAACCAACCTGGAGAGCAAGAAACTTGGTCACAAAGCCATCATCAAGCTTTCCGAGGTATTCTTCAAGGACGAGGATATCAACAAGATAGCCCTGATCGCTCCGCATGCCAAGCTCAACATCATCAAGGATTTTAAGGTGACCGAAAAACGGGAAGTCCAGGTACCCAACCAGATTAAAGGAATTGCCAAGTGCGGCAATCCCAAATGCATCACCAACAACGACAATGTCAATACCGTTTTCTATGTTCTTCCCAAGGACAATGAGAAGGTGGCCCTGAAATGTCACTATTGCGAAAAGATCACCGATCCGGAAGACATGGAAGTATTCTGAAGGCTGCAGGTTAAAAATTGAAGGTTGAAAGTTGCAGGTTGAAGGTCGATGGACTTTTAACTTTCAACCTGCAACATTCAAGCGTTAACGTATTCTATCGATCGATCGGATCAGGGCTTCGTCCTTCCCGATGGCCCGGATGGCCAGGTAGGTAAAGATGGCCGATACAAAAGGGAAAGCATCGAATATCTGGTAGCTCACATTTTTTGCATCCAGCCGGTTGGAAAAATCGCTGACGTAGAAATAGATCAGTCCCACATAGCCCACCATGAGCAAAATGTTCAAAAAACTCAGACGCATCTGGGTAATCCTTCTTTTATAGAGAAAAATGGTGATGAAATTCAGGGCTGTGATCACCGCCAGCAGTATGATAGGGGGTATGGTGCGCACGGAGAGGGTGGCTGGCTCCTTGTAATAAAGACCGTCAAAGCGAAAAGCATATATCTGTCCTTCAGGCGAGAGTAACTCAGCCAGGGGAAAGAAAAACAGCATCAACATCAATATGAAGGATACAAACAGGTAAAGGGTCTGGATTCTTTGTATCATGTTCCTTTTTTGCCACAAAGATAACATTTATGAGACAGACCATGAAGAGATACCCTCAAAAAACAGCTGAAACGTCCCTGGCAAAATAACCATTCCTGTCACAAAAGGAGATGATCGTTTTATAATGGTAAGCTCCACATGACCAACACATTAAATAACCCATGTTCTTATAAAACCATCACCCATCTTTCAGGTCCGTTCATATGTTATAAAAAAGCCCAAAGACATTAAAATTCATCTGTGAGCGTTTGATAATCAAAAAAGTTTTGCTTAAGATTGTGCTTCCAAAAATTAATGTTAACCGCTTAAAGTAAAAGGGCTATGGCAACAAGTACCGCTATGACATCACAAGACTATATGCAAAGAGAGGAGAAATACGGAGCTCATAATTACCATCCGCTGCCGGTTGTATTGGACAAGGGCGAAGGCGTTCACGTATGGGATGTGGAAGGCAAGCATTATTATGATTTCCTTTCCTCCTACTCTGCTCTGAACCAGGGCCACAACCACCCCAAAATTTTAAATGCTCTCAAAAAACAAGCTGAAAAGCTCTCCCTGACTTCTAGGGCTTTTTACAACAGCGTGTTGGGCGAATACGAGGAATTTGTCACAAAGTATTTCGGATACGATAAGGTCCTGCCCATGAACACCGGCGCTGAAGCCGACGAGACAGCCATCAAGCTGGTTCGCAAATGGGCCTACAAGAAAAAAGGCATCCCCCAAGACCAGGCCAAAATCATCGTTTGCGAGGACAATTTCCACGGACGTACCGTCACCATCGTTTCCATGTCGACCGACCCCGATGCCCGTGCCGATTATGGCCCTTTCACCCCGGGATTTGTTACCATCCCCTATAACGATACCGAGGCCCTGGAAAAAGAACTGCAGGATCCCAACATAGCCGGCTTCCTGTTAGAACCCATCCAGGGGGAAGCAGGAGTCAACGTCCCCGACGACGGCTACCTGAAAAAGGCCTATGAGCTCTGCAAAAAACACAATGTACTTTTCATGGCCGATGAGGTCCAATCGGGTATTGCCCGTACCGGCAAGCTGCTGGCATGCGACCATGAAGGTGTGCGCCCCGATGTGCTAATCCTGGGCAAAGCCATCTCCGGGGGCATGTACCCTGTTTCCGCTGTGCTGGCCGATGACGAGGTGATGTTGACCATCCAGCCCGGTGAACACGGCTCGACTTTTGGCGGAAATCCCGTTGCCGCCAAAGTTGCCATGGCTGCTCTAGAAGTGGTCCGTGAAGAAAACCTGGCCGACAATGCCGAGCGACTGGGCAAAATCTTCCGCGATGAATTCAAGAGCATACAGTCTGAAATGATCTCCGAAGTGCGGGGCAAAGGCCTGCTCAACGCTGTGGTGATCAAACCCAAGAATGGCAAGACCGCCTGGGATGTTTGTGTGGCCATGAAAGAGCATGGTGTGCTGGCCAAACCCACACACGGCGATATCATCCGCTTTGCACCCCCGCTGGTGATCAATGAAGAGCAACTGCGTGATGCCATGGAGAAGATCAAGGAAACCTTCAAGGAATTTGAATAAATCCGGCATGGTGCCACATTAAACGTAAAAACAAAAAAGCTGTCTATACCCATTCAGACAGCTTTTTTGTTTTTGCATGAACCACCAACATCCAAATCCCAACCCCGCAAACCTCATGATTATGAAAATCAAAACTTTTATTCTTGCATTGGTTATGACAACACCCCTGTTTTTCGCCGGTTGTAGTCAGCAGGACGGCAGCCGGGAACAGCAAGACCTTAAGGTCAGTTACATCAACGACTCCATCGATCCGGGCGACAATTTTTACCGCTTCGCCAACGACGGCTGGATGGAAGCCCATCCCCTGCCGGGTGACGAAAGCCGCTTCGGCTCGTTTGACCTGCTGGCCAAACAAACCAAGAAGAAGGTCCGCAACATCCTGGAAAACCTGGCAGAAGAGAACCATGAAAAAGGAACCATCGAACAAAAGATTGGCGACTTTTACAGCCTGGGCATGGATACAGACAGGATCAACGCCCAGGGCCTGGATCCCATCCGCAAGGAGCTGGAGAAAATACAAAACATCGGCTCAAGCAAAGACATCCAGCAGCAGGTGAGCCATTTGCACCAATACAGCATCGGATCGCTTTTCCGACTCAGCTCGGGTGCCGACGCCAAAAACAGCGAAATGAACATCGCCCAGATATCACAGGGCGGCCTGGGCATGTCCGACCGCGACTACTACATCAAGGACGATGAGCGCACCCGCGAAATACGCCGGGCCTACCGCCACTATATGAAGGAAATATTCACCCTTGCCGGCGACGACAAGGAAGAGGCCTCCGAAAAGGTAGAAACCATCATGGATATTGAGACCCGCCTGGCCAGGGCTTCCATGACACGCCTGGAGAGAAGGGACCCACACAAGACCTACAACAAGATGGATCCCGAAAAACTGAAAAACACCTGCCCGGCCATAAACTGGGAAGACTATTTTACAAACCTGGGCATCGAGGTACCCGGCGAGATCAATGTACGCCAACCCGCCTTTTTAAAAGAAGTCAACCAGATGCTCAACGAGGTGGCGGTTGAAAAATGGAAGACCTACTTTGAGTGGAACCTGCTGAACAGTTCGGCTTCCTACCTGGGCGATGATTTCGTGCAGGCCCGTTTTGACTTCTACGGCAAAACCATGCAGGGCCAGCAGGAGATGAAACCACGCTGGCGAAGGGTTCTCAATGTCACCAACAGGGCTATGGGCGATGCCATAGGCAAAAAATTCGTGGATGAGCATTTCCCTCCCAAAGCCAAGGAACGGATGGTCAACCTGGTGGGCAACCTGAAGGATGCCTTTGCCCGGCGCATCAGGAACCTGGAATGGATGGGCGATACCACCAAGCAAAAAGCCCTGGAAAAACTGGAGGTGATGAATGTCAAAATTGGCTATCCCGATGAATGGCGCGACTTTTCAGAGCTGACCATCGAAAAGGATTCCTACCTCAACAACGTGATGGCCAGCCGCCGTTTCAACAAAGATTACCAGCTGCAGAAAATAGGCAAGCCGGTCGACCCCAACGAGTGGTTCTTCCCCCCGCAAACGGTCAATGCCTACTACGCTCCCTCCATGAATGAGATCTGCTTCCCCGCCGGCATCCTTCAGCCTCCCTTCTTCTATATGGAAGGCGATGATGCCATCAACTACGGAGCCATAGGCGGGGTCATCGGACACGAGATGACCCACGGTTTCGACGACCAGGGAAGGCAGTACGACAAGGAAGGCAACCTGAACAACTGGTGGACAAAGGAAGATGAAAAACGCTTCAAAAAACGCACCCAGCGACTGGTGGAACAGTACAACAAGAAAACCGTGCTCGATACGGTCCATGCCAATGGCAAACTCACCCTGGGTGAAAACATTGCCGACCTGGGCGGACTAAGCATCGCCTACACTGCCTTCCAGGATGCCACCAGCGACCAGGAGCTGGGGGAAAAAATCGACGGGTACACCCCCAGGCAACGCTTTTTCCTCTCCTGGGCCAGGGTATGGGCTCAAAACATACGCGATGAAGAGATCCTGCGAAGGACCAGGGAGGATGTACACAGCCTGGGTGTGCACCGGGTTAACGGTCCGCTGGTAAACATGGACGTTTTTTTCGAAGCTTTCAATGTAAACAAGCAAGATGAGATGTACCTGCCCGAAGACAAGCGCGCCAAGATATGGTAGTGGGCAGCTCTTGGGGACAGTCGCACGTAAGACTGACCCTTTCTTCATTCAGACCTCAATCACTAAAAACATCCCGCAGGATTGTCCTTCGGGATGTTTTTATTACCTTTAGGGATACAATGCAATGCCCCACCCGGACATTGCAATATATATTCCAGGGTATAGTTAATATTCCAGGGCATGAAAACATTCGGGAAATATCCCGGCCGCCCATAGGATGGTTTTATTTGCCCTTAGCAAATTGCAACAGGAAAATAATTGGATTTCCTGTTGAACACAAAAAAACGTTCCTGTCTCAGCGGGTAGGTTCTATTTGGCAAAAAAATAATCAAAGGCAACGTCCCCGCCTCAGCGGGATAAGTCACACAAAACCAAAAACCCAAAAAAAATGAAAAAGATCATCCAAACCGACAAGGCACCGGCTGCTATAGGACCCTACAGCCAGGCTGTGGAAGTAAACAAAACCCTGTATATCTCCGGACAGTTGCCACTGGATCCGTCCACCATGGAGATGCCCGGCAGTCTGGAAGAACAGGCCGAACAGGTGATGAAAAACACCGGTGCCATCCTGCGTGAAGCTGGCTATGACTTTCAGGATGTGGTCAAATCCACCATCTTCCTGGCCGATATCAAAGATTTCCAGAAGATGAACGAGGTATACGGCAAGTATTACCAGCAGGACCCGCCTGCACGCTCGGCCTACCAGGTGGCCAACCTGCCCAAAGGCGCCAAAATAGAGATTGAAACGATTGCAGCAAAATAGCCATTCAAAAAGCAATCCTCCACCCTGAACCAAACAACCAACCTGGACATATGACAATAGCCGGGGCGCATCTTTCGTTGGTTCAAAGGCTATGGGGAAACAAGATTACCGGTTTGTTGTTATTTTTTTTAATTTTGTGAACCGTTTTCATATGACCGGTTTTTGTTCCTCTGGTCATATGTGAACGATCCCGCCGAGGCGGGGCCGTTTCAATTGTAAAAATAAAGCCGCACAATATGTTTGAGAGTTTATCAGATCGCCTGGAGCAGTCGTTCAAGATGCTGAAGGGACAGGGCCGGATCTCGGAGGTCAACATTGCCGAGACCCTCAAGGACGTGAGAAGGGCCCTTTTGGACGCCGACGTAAACTATAAGATCGCAAAGAATTTTACCGATACCGTCAAGGAAAAGGCCCTTGGCCAGAAGGTGGTCGAATCGGTCAAACCCGGTCAGCTGATGGTCAAAATCGTCCACGACGAGCTGGCCCGCCTGATGGGTGGCACGGCAGCCGAGCTCCACCTCGAGGGCAATCCCACGGTCATCCTGCTGGCTGGATTGCAGGGCTCGGGTAAAACCACTTTTGCCGGTAAACTGGCCCAGTTCCTGAGAAAGAAACACAACAAAAAGCCCCTGATGGTCGCCGGCGACGTCTACCGTCCCGCCGCCATCGACCAGCTGAAAGTGGTGGGCGAGCAGACCGGGGTACCTGTCTATACCGAAGACGATAACAAAAATCCCGAGAAGATCGCCAAAGCTGGCATCAAACAGGCCAAAAAAGACGGGCAGGATGTTGTGATCATCGACACGGCGGGTCGCCTGGCCATCGACGAGCAAATGATGAACGAGGTGGCCGGCATCAAAAAAGCCGTCAACCCCCACGAAACCCTCTTCATCGTAGATGCCATGACGGGCCAGGATGCGGTCAACACCGCAAAGGAATTCAACGAGCGCCTGGATTACGAAGGGGTCATCCTCACCAAGCTCGACGGCGACACCCGCGGTGGTGCCGCCCTCTCCATACGGGCTGTTGTGGACAAGCCCATCAAGTTCATCGGTACCGGCGAGAAGATGGACAACATCGATGTGTTCCATCCCGATCGTATGGCCGACCGCATACTTGGCATGGGCGATATCGTATCGCTGGTGGAAAAGGCACAGGAACAGTACGACGACACAGAAGCCCGCAAGCTCAGCAAAAAAATCGCCACCAACGAATTCGATTTTGACGATTTCCTTTCCCAGATCAACCAGATCAAAAAGATGGGAAATTTCAAGGACCTGGCTTCCATGATACCCGGCATGGGTAAGGCCCTGAGAAACATGGATATGGACGACGACGCCTTCAAAGGCATCGAAGCCATCATCCAGTCAATGACCCCGGAAGAGAGAAAGGATCCCAAGGTTCTCAACGGAAGCCGTCGCAAACGAATCGCCCAGGGCAGCGGTACCAACGTGCAGGAGGTCAACAAGCTCATCAAGCAGTTCTCCGAAACACGCAAGATGATGAAGAAGATGAAAAACGGCAAGGGCGGCATGAAAAACATGATGCAGAACATGCAGCAGATGAACGGCAAAATGTAATCAAACCCCGATATATGGAACTTATTGACGGAAAGAAAATATCCGGACAGATCAAAGAAGAGATTGCCCGGGAAGTTGAGCAAATTAAAAAGGATGGAGGCAAAACACCCCATCTGGTGGCCGTCCTGGTAGGCAACGATGCGGCAAGCGAGACCTACGTCTCGCACAAAGAAAAAGCCTGCAACAAAGTGGGCATGGATTCGCAAGTGGTGCGCCTCGAGGCCGGCATATCAGAAGAGGAACTGCTGAAAAAAGTCTATGAACTGAACAACGACGAGCAGGTTGATGGTTTCATCGTTCAGCTACCCCTGCCCGACCACATAGATGAACAGAAAGTCATCGAAGCCATCGACCCGAAAAAGGACGTGGACGGTTTTCATCCCATCAACATGGGACGGATGGTGATCGGTCTGCCCGCATATCTTTCGGCTACACCTGCCGGCATCATGGAACTGCTCAAGCGCTACAACATTGAAACAGAAGGGAAAAACTGCGTGGTGCTGGGCCGCAGCAACATCGTAGGCAAACCGGTGGCCAACCTGATGCTGCAGAAAGCTTACCCCGGCAACACCACCGTTACCGTTTGCCACAGCCGTACGAAAAACCTGGAGTCCTACACCCGACAGGCCGACATACTGATCGTGGCCATGGGCAAGATGGAGTTTGTCACGGCCGATATGGTGAAAGACGGGGCAGTGATCATAGATGTGGGCATACACCGCATCAAATCCGACAAAACCAAATCGGGCTGGAAACTGAAAGGAGATGTTAAATTCGATGAAGTGAAGGAAAAAGCCAGTTACATCACACCAGTCCCGGGTGGCGTCGGACCCATGACCATCGTCTCGCTGCTGCGAAACACCATTGCCGCATCCCAGAAACGAATCTACGGCTAAATCTACATGTCATAATCTTCAGATAGCACAAGGCCGGATCCTCCAGGGGTTCGGTCTTTTCAATGCGTGAATGCGTAAATGAGTGAATGAGTGAATGAGTAAATGCGTGAATGCGTGAATGAGTAAATGCGTGAATGCGTGAATGAGTAAATGCGTGAATGCGTGAATGAGTAAATGAGTAAATGAGTGAATGAAGCTTAGGCAAAGGAATAAAGAACCATGCCCGTATATACTCATTTACGCATATACGCATTCATCTTATCATCTTATCATCTTATCATTTACTCATTTACGCATTTACGCATTCACTCATTGCATTGTATTACCACTAAAACCCTGCAATATCCCACAGCACCGTGGGTATGAGCAGCAGAATACCCAGCAACACCAGGATGCCCAGGAAAGGTATGAACCAGCGGAACCATTTGTCGTAGGGTATTTTGGCCATGCCCAGAACCCCCATCAGCACGCCGGAGGTGGGCGTGATCATGTTGGTGAAGCCGTCGCCAAACTGAAAGACCAGCACAGCCGTCTGTCTGGAAATACCAATAAGGTCGGAAAAGGGAGCCATAATGGGCATGGTCAGGGCAGCCTGTCCGGAACCCGACGGCATCAGGATGTTCAGGAGGGTCTGGAAGACATACATCACTCCCACCGAACCCACTTTGCCGACATCTTCCATTCCTTCGGCCATGTAATGCAGCAGCGTGTCGATGATGTTGCCTTCCTCCAGCAGGAACACTATGCCGCCTGCCAGTCCCACAACAATGGCAGCGGTCATCATATCCTTCACACCTTTCAGGAACTGCTGGGCGATGTTGTTGCCCGACTCGTTGTAGGCAATACCCGAGAAGATCCCCATGGCCATGAAGATGGTGGCGATCTTCATGATGTACCAGTCGTACCCCATCACACCAACAATCAAAAACAGGATGGTATAGAGCAGCAGGTTGAGAATATAGAAATGCACCGATCGCCTGAGACTCATAAATGCCGTGATGGCATACAAGCCGGTCAAAACAGGCACCGCAGGCAGACGGAAAGAGGCTTTGCCAATCTCCAGGGTGGTCATCGAATAGTTGATGGAAAAAACCACCAGGGCAGCCAGTATGATGCCATAGGTGATCCAGGAGGAGACAGGCCGGCTGTATTCAATGTTCTCTACATCCTGACGGCTGCTGTTGCGCCACTGCTCGTCGTCTTTGTAAACGGGTGAGCGGGTGGGATCCTTGCGGAGTTTCTTGACATAAATAAGCACGTAGGTAATCCCGGTGATGTTCAGCACAATCCAGGTAAAAAAGCGGTATTCAATTCCCGAAAACAAAGGTATGTCTGCCAGTCCCTGTGCAATGCCTATGGTAAAGGGATTGAGCATGGCCCCGGCAAAGCCCAGCCCGGCCGCCACGAAGCACATGGCCACCCCCACAATGGAGTCGTAGCCCATCGATATGGCCAGGGGTACAAAGATGATCACAAAGGCTATGGTCTCTTCGCTCATGCCGAAAATGGCTCCAAAGAGACTGAACATCAACATGATCAGGCCGATCACGATGTTGTCCACCCCCAGTTTCTTGATAAGCTTGAACCGCTCCAGCTTCCTGGTAAAACGCAAAAAAGAAAAAATACCGACATCGATGGCCCGGCTCTCGTTCATGATCCAGAAAGCGCCCCCCACCATTAGTATAAAGACAATGATGTTGCTCTTGGAGATGAAACCGTGGTAAAGGGAAGAAAAAACCTGCCAGGTCTGCGGATCATTCTGGGTATATTCAAAAGATCCGCTCTTGACTACTTCACGCTTGACCCCGTTGTCCATCACCACCTCCCGCTCATATTCTCCGCCGGGGATGAACCAGGTGAGCACCGCACCCACCACGATGATGAAGAAAATAATCACAAAAGTATGGGGAATGTTGCGTTTGTTGAGCATAAAATGCCTTTTTTAATTCAAGGGCAGTAAAAATAATAGAAATTTGCGGCTGAGCATGATCCCTCAGGGCTTTTGTTTGACATGGAAAATGCCAAACCCTACGACCCAAAAATCGCCATTAAGGCAACTACTTTTGAAGGAGGGCATAACAAGAGGGCCTGCAGGGGAACACTACCGCCTTTTCGACATAAATCATAAAAGGTCAACTCATTAAACAAAAATCAACCTCCTGAATCAAGGTTTAGCTATCGTAATAGCCCTTGCACGTAATTCGGTAGTCTTCAGTCATAAGCGCTCCCTTGGCAAAAAGATGGGAAATTTCGTAATCACTGTTTATCAAAAGCAGGTCGGCATCATAGCCGGATTCAACCCGTCCCTTGTTTTTCAGCTTCAGAATGCGGGCAACATTGGTGGCGACCGTTTGAACAGCCTGCTCCATAGGAAGGCCCTCCTCCTCTACCATATCCTTCAACTCATGGAGGGTTGCCCCGGGTTTGCCCCTCTCCAGGTGCAGCAACTGACCATCCTTGTCGAAAGCCGGAAGAGAGCCATTGGCATCGGACGAGAGGGTAATGTGCTCCAAAGGAACAGCTGCTTCCAGCAACAACCTCACCGCACGGGAAGGCTTGATTTCGGCATCCTGGAAATAAGCATACGAGCTGGTGGTAAGGTCAAGATAACCCTTTTTGCCGTATTTTTTGGATGCCTCAAAAATTTCGTGGTTGCGGTTGCAGTGGGTCGGGTAAAACTGCTTGACGGGAAGCTGGCTGTGGCTGGTGGCCTGCAGGATGGGTTCAAAGGGGTTGGGGGCATCTCCCAGGTGGATGTTCAGTATTCCTGCTTTACCCGACAACATACCTGCTATGCGCACCTCAGAAGCCAGCTTGATCAGTTCACGTATCGAGGGCCCCGAACTGCGGTGATCAGAAAGGGCAATTTGCCCAACCCCAATAACCTCTTCTATCAGGGCCACATCACGGGCCGGATCACCCGTAATGGTTGGCGGAGGCACCTGGTAAGCCCCGCTGTACATCCATGCCGACAATCCCTCTTCCCGCAAAGCTTTGGTCTTCATCAGCACACTGGTCACATCACGTGTGATGCCGTCGGTTCCCAGGCATCCCACTACGCTGGTGACGCCACCCTCCAGCAACTCGCCAAGGGGTATCTCACCGGTACGGGTGGCCGGCCCACCTTCTCCTCCCGCTCCCGCAACATGCACATGGGAATCGATCAGCCCTGGTACCATACGCAATCCCGCACCATCAACATGCAGGATGTTCAACACCCTTTCCGAACCGCTGATCATCTCATCCTTCCAATGATCCATAACAGCCAGTATTTTGCCTCCCCCAATCAACACATCTTTTTTCCCGGCAAATTCCGGAGTGTAGATTTCACATCGTGTAATAAGTGCTAACATAACATGGTGTGTTTAGAAAATGAAAACTTTCATGTTCCTGACCATTAACTCGATGGGATTATCCAACCCGTCGTCCAAAATGGCCGGCCCGTCTGTTAATGATAAAGCTATACCCTGCCTGTTATTGTATTGATCATGCAGGTACGCTGAAATTCCTGTACAAGTGGGTGGTATTACCTGTAAAAGTTGCTTTAATAACTGTGCAGATACACGGTTATGCCTGATGGTCCGATCAAAAACAATCTGTATAACATGTTATCACTCCTGTAACTCCTTGCCGATGTGTGACTTTTTATACCTGCAAATTATGGATTATTGATGCAAGATCCAACATTTTTTTCGCGGCTGGATGAATAAATTTCCGGTTTTCATCCTGGCAGGTACATCAATGAAACATTCGCGCCCGGCAGGGATATGTTATACAAGGAAAAAATTCCAAATAAAAACAAGCTGGTCTTAAAGATATGCAGGCAGGACCGGATACCCGGCAATTTCAATTTGATCCTTACTGCAGGTTATGGTGGAAGGTTTCCTGATCACATTCTTCTAATAAATTTATTGGCCAATCAGAATTTACCCTGCTAAGGCGGGAATGTTTCTCAAGAGAAGAAGAAGATCAGCCTATGTCTATCTCCAGCCCATCGTAAGCCAGCATCACGTTCTCAGGCAATTCGGCATTGACTTCCTTATGCAGGCCCATCTGGTGGCTCATGTGGGTGAAATAGGCCTTTCGTGGACTGAAGGTCCTGACAATATCAAGGGCTTCGGTGAGGTTGAAATGGGAAATGTGTTTTTTCTTTCGAAGGGAATTGACCACCAGGTATTTGGTCCCCACTATTTTTTCTTTCTCCTCCTCGGGTATGTAATTGGCATCGGTGATGTAGGTGAAATCTCCTATCCGGAAGCCCATTACCGGCAGTTTGTAATGGTACACGCGGATGGGGATGATGTGGATGCCGTTGATGTCAAACTCCTGATTTTTGATGCTGTTCAAATGGATGTCGGGTACCCCGGGATATTTGTTTTCCTTGAAAGCATAGGGCAGCATCTGCTTCAGGGCTTCCAGCACACGGTCTTCGGCATAGACCTGCATGGGCTTCTCCTTGAGAAAATTGATGGGACGTACATCATCCAACCCGGCAATATGATCGCGGTGCTCATGGGTGTATAGAATGGCGTGGATGTTGGTGGTTCCGGCCCTGAGCATCTGCTGGCGGAAATCGGGTCCTGTATCAACAACCAGCACCTGGTCGCCCCATTCAACCATAATGGAAGCCCGCAGGCGTTTGTCCTTCTCATCGGTCGACTGGCAGACCCGGCATTGACACCCGATAACCGGCACGCCCTGGGAGGTACCTGTTCCTAAAAAGGTTACTTTCAAAGTCTCAGCATTTTTGCAATTTGTGTCCTTGAAGTAAGGAACAACAAATATAATAAAACTATAACAGCTAGTACAGCCGAGGGTATGGCTGCCTGTTCGCCGAAAAGCGAGAAAGCCGTAATCACGCTGAAGCCCGAGCTTTTTACAGTCAGCAAAAGGGTCTGCGGTATCAGGCGGCTCTCGCTCTGATTGCGCTGGCGCATCCACATCTGGAACAGGCTGCCAATGCCGAAGGTGGCTGCCAGCATCACCAGGGCCGAAAGCATCAACACCTCGTGATTCTGGAAGAACAGTTCCCGGTTCATCCCAATGGCGGTATAAATGATGGTGGCAAATCCAAAGTCCACAACCTTACCCCTGACACGGCGTACAACACCAAAGAGAGGGCGCATGAGCAGCAGACGCGACAACAAGAGGGGCACCACCACCAGTTTGACCATCATCCATACCAGCTCCAGGGAGGAAACCGAATTGGCTCTTCCGTCAAACAAGCCTATGATCAGGGGGGTGATAAATACAGAGGCCAAAAAGGCGCCGGTCACCCCAACAATGGAATAGTTCAGGTCGCCTTTCATGATGCCCGAGAAAGGCACTATGGCCACCCCGGGTGGCGCTACAGCCACCACCACAAAGCCCAGGAAAAGCTCACGCGTGGGCATCAGGAACCAGGCAAGAGCAATCACGACTGAACCAAACAGCAGGTAATTCAAAACGGTGCCTGCGATCATAGGCCTTATGGTCGATTTTAACGGGAAAAAAGAACGGGTGGCCATACCGGTCATGGAAAAAAGCATGGTGGCCATCAGGATCCAGGTGGTGTATGGCTTGATGAGCCGGGCACCCCCTCCTGCTGTAAGTCCCAGCACCACCGCCATAATCAAAATCACATTGCGGTTGAGCAACAACCCGTAAATTTGTCTCCACATATTTTCAATTTAAACCGCAAAAGAAGCAATAATCATTGGATTTTTCTTGATAAATTGGCCACGGATTTGAAAACCATCTCCTAAAATCTGCATCTACATGAACTCCACCAGCACAGGCACACTCTACCTCATCCCCACAACCCTGGGCGATTCTCCGCTAGAGAAAGTCATTCCTCCCCACAACGCTACGATCGTCGCGGGACTGGACCACTTTATTGTCGAACAGGTGCGTACCGCCCGGCGTTTTATCAGAAAACTTGTTCCGGACAAGCCGATCGATCCCATTGCTTTCTATACCCTGAACAAGCATACCCCCGCAGGCGCCCTAGATGAGATGGTGGCTCCCCTGATCGAGGGAATGAACATGGGACTGATATCAGAAGCTGGAGTGCCGGGCATTGCCGACCCCGGAGAAGAAATCGTGGCCTATGCCCACCGACGGGGCATCCAGGTGGTGCCCCTCACCGGGCCCTCGTCCCTCCTGCTGGCCCTTATGGCAAGCGGACTGAACGGAGAGAACTTTGCCTTCAATGGGTACCTGCCCATCAAGAGCCGAGAGCGCATCAAAAAGATCAGGGCCCTGGAAAAGAAATCACGCCACGAAAGGCAAACACAAATCTTCATGGAGACCCCCTACCGCAATGACAAACTCTTAAACGACCTTCTTTCCCAGTGCATGGACGACACCCTGCTGTGCCTGGCCAGCAACCTCACCACCGGACAGGAGATGATCCGCACCTTGCCGGTCAAACAATGGAAGGAAAAAACACCGGAACTGCATAAAAAACCCACCATCTTCATCCTGTCTGCCGGGGAAAAACAGCGATGAACCGACGGGACCCATACAATGACTCCCAAGGCCAGGAGTGACAATGAAGAAAGCCAGGCAGAGGGAAGATAACCCTGGCCCGAGCTAAAAAAGATTAAACATCAACACCCACACATTGCCGCAAAATGTTTTCGGCGTTGGGTCCCTCATTGAACAGGAGATCCAGGATGCTCAGGTTGGGTACGAACCCATAGCGATCGGTAAAAACCTGCGGATACGCCACAGGCTTGAAATGCGGGTCGGGTTGCTGCATCCTTTTCTTGGGATGGATGCCCCCGCGCCAGTCATCTATCTCAGAACCCACATTTTTCAGGTATTCACCGGTCCTTCTCACGGCAACATCCACCTCAAGATACTCCATCACCAGCTCCTGCAACCCTATGGTGAAATCCAGCAGGTAACGGTAGGTTCTCTCGTAAAAGGGGGCAAAATCATCGGCCAAAAATTCAAAGAAAGGCGAAGAGCTGTAGGCCGATTCGATGGATGTCCAGTGGTTCTTCTGCCACTCCAGGGTGTTGTCGATGCGTAGGTCGCGGGTCAGCACCTTCGGGCGGTCCTTTGTCACCGGGATGGTAAGCGCCATCACACCATTGGGCGACAATATATTGCACCGGCTCCGGTAGGTTTGCTTCTGGTAGTTCTCTTCCGTCTCCAGCCATACCACATCATAAAGCAAAAACTTGCTGAAATACTGCACCGGTCCGAGATAAGCCGTCGAAAGCAACACCTGGCTGGCTCGATGGGTTTGCATATTGGTGAAAGGATTGAGATTGAATACTTTCTGACAACAAAACTCTGATAATGAACACCTAATATACCCGCTAAGGGGTCCGCTTAGCGGTCCGCTAAGGGGTCCGCTAAGGGGTCCGCTAAGCGGGGTATATTTTTAATCAATAACTGTGAAGAGCCTGTCCCAGCGCACGCGGTCGATAAAATTGCCGAAGCGGTCGATGGACAGCCATATGAAAACGGCCTTGCCCACCACGTGGTTTTCAGGCACAAAACCCCAGTAACGGGAGTCGGCTGAATTGTGGCGGTTGTCGCCCATCATGAAATAGTAGTCCATCTGGAAGGTGTATTTGTCGGACGGCTCACCGTTGATATAGATGGTGCTGTCGCGCACCTCCAGGGTATTGTCTTCAAAAGTCTCAATGACCCTTTTGTACAGGGGCAGGTTGTGCAGGCTCAGGGATACGGTTTCTCCCTTCTCGGGGATGTACAGGGGCCCAAAATTGTCTTCGGTCCACCGGTAATCCTCATCAAAAGGGAAGATGGCGTGGTTGACCGAGCCGGGCGAGGTGTTCTCGTAGCGCCTCACATTGATCACATTGGTAAAATTTTTGATCTGCTGCAGGTTGTCCTGGGTCAGGGGCATCTGGTAGAGCGAGCTGGAGGGTATGTAACTGATGTCGTTGGGATTGATGCCCATTCGTTCGAGCAGGACTGAATTGATCTTGGTGCCGTTGGTTTTCACATAGTAGTTGTACTGCATCTGATCGAAATGCTCCTGCTTTTGGCCGTTGATGTATACCTGGCCGCTGTTGATAAGGAGCGAATCGCCGGGCAGGGCCACACACCTTTTGATGTAGTTGGTTCTTTTATCGACCGGCCGGGTGGTTACATCGTACTGTTCCTTGAAATATGAGCGTGCCGAATCCTCGTAATCGTCCATGGGCTTTACGGGCCGTCCGTTGTTGATGTCGCGGTTTTTGAGTTCGTGGGCATACTGCCGCACGATGGAATAGTAATCCTTGTCCTGCATTTGAAGTATAACGGTATCCCCGGCCGGGAAGTTAAAGACGACGATGTCGTTGCGCTCGACATCTCCCAGTCCGTCGAGCCGGTTGTAGGGCCACTTAACCCATTCCAGGTATGATTTGGTCTTCTGGGTCAGCGGCAGGGTGTTGTGGGCAAAAGGAAAGGAGATGGGGGTATTGGGCATCTTGGGTCCGTAGCTGACCTTGCTGACAAAGAGGTAATCGCCTGCCAGGAGCGTTTTTTCCATCGATGAGGTGGGGATGGTATAGGCTTCGATGAGAAAGAGCCGGATCAGCGAAGCGGCGATAACCGCAAAGATGAGTGCATCGACCCATTCAATGAGCTTGGAGGGTTTTTTGCCGGGTTTCTTCCAGAATGTCCAGTTCACCTTTTTAGTGATGAACCAGTCAAAGATGATGGCCAGTCCGATCAAAAACCAGGGTTCTTCGAGCCAGATGACCCATAGTATAAAGATGGTGGCGGTAAGGCCAAACTTAAAATAACGGTTGTTAAAAAAAGATTTTAAATTCATTGCGGGGGATTTTATCTTTATAAATGCTTTTGTCTCCCTGTTGTCAGGAGATATTCTAAAGCTTTAGCATATCGTCCATGGAGTATACGCCTTTTTTTCCCTGGAGAAACTCCGCGGCCATCACGGCGCCCAGGGCAAAGCCTTCGCGGCTTTTGGCCGAGTGTTTGATCTCTATGTCATCAAAGTCAGAGTGATACATCACACGGTGGATGCCTGGCACCTCATCCTCGCGGATGGATTTGACTGCCAGTTCTTCGGGATTTTCGGCTTTTTCCTTCTTCCATTCCTTCTTCCGCTCGAGGGTGTCCATGAGGATGCCGGCCAGCTGTTTGGCCGTACCGCTGGGGGCATCTACTTTGTGCACGTGGTGGGTCTCTTCAACCTCCACATCGTAGTTGGAATATTCGTTCATGATGCGGGCTATGTGCTCATTGAACTTAAAAAACAGGTTGACGCCCAGGTTGAAGTTGGGGGCATGGAAAAAAGCTCGGTCGTGCTGGTTGCAATAATCACGCACCTGCGGCATCTTGTCGAGCCACCCGGTGGTACCCGAAACCACGGGCAACCCGTTCTCAAGGCAGGTCATGATGTTGTTGTAGGCGGCATCGGGCATGGAGAACTCAATGGCAACATCGGCTTGTTGCATGTTTTCAGTATTCAGTTCCTGTTGGTTGTCCTTGTCTATGGTCATCACGACCTGATGGCTCCTTTTGACGGCCATCCGTTCCACCTCCTGCCCCATGCGGCCGTAGCCGATCAATATGATCTTTAGTTTTTCCATGCTGCCCATCCTTTAATAGTGCCACAGTTAATCATGGCTGCTAATTTATAATTTTTCGCCAAGATAACCGTGTTAAAAAACTAAAAAAGGGAAGCGGTAAGCGCTTCCCGTTATCGGGTTATACATTGAAATGTCTCTAACAAACCATGATCCGTGTGGCCGGCGATCAGGATTTCACCTGGTCGACCACGGCTTTGAAAGCCTGCGGATGGTTCATGGCCAGGTCGGCCAGCACCTTGCGGTTGAGGCGGATGCCTTTCTGGTTCATCCTGCCCATAAAATCGGAGTAGGACAACCCGTGCTGGCGGGTGCCGGCGTTGATACGCTGGATCCACAAGCGCCGGAAGTCACCTTTTTTCCTTCTGCGGTCGCGGTAGGAATACTGCATTCCCTTCTCGACGCTGTGCTTGACTACGGTGTAGACATTCTTTCTTGCCCCAAAATAGCCTTTCGCCTGTTTGAGGATCTTTTTTCTTCTCTTTCTGCTCGCTACTGAATTGGTTGATCGTGGCATTTTGACTTGTTTTTTGAATGGTTAGCGGTCCCGCACGGGCGGAACTCTTACAGCTAAGTCACTCTGGTTCGTTACTTGTTTGCGACAATTACTTGAGGCCCAGCAAAAGCCTTGTGTTGTTGCGGTCGGTCTTATCCACGCTGGTGTAATAACCCAGGTTTCTTTTCCTCTTCTTCGACTTCTTGGTCAACAAGTGGCTTTTGTAAGCATGTTTCCTTCTGATCTTACCGGAGCCTGTCATCTTAAAACGTTTCTTGGCGCCGGGGTTGGTCTTCATCTTTGGCATAAAGCTGTTGTTTTTAATCCTTTATTTCTTCTTTTGTGCTTTGGGTGCAATAAACATGGTCATCCTTTTACCTTCAAGTTTGGGCATTTTCTCCACCTTTCCAAACTCGTCGAGATCCCTGGCCAATCGCAGCAACAGGATCTCACCCTTGTCCTTGAAAAGGATCGAACGGCCCTTAAAGAACACAAAAGCCTTCACTTTGGCCCCTTCCTGCAAGAATTTTTTGGCATGGTTCAATTTAAAATTGTAATCATGCTCATCGGTGTTGGGACCAAAACGGATCTCCTTGACCACCACCTTGGTAGTTTTGGATTTCAGCTCTTTTTGCTTCTTTTTCTGTTGATAAAGGAACTTCTGGTAATCGATAATCCGGCAGACGGGTGGATTGGCTTTTGGTGATACTTCCACCAGATCCAACTCCTGGTCGTCGGCCATTTTAATGGCGTCCTGTATGGAATAAACGCCTGGATTATCAACGTTGTCGCCAACAACCCTCACTTCTCTGGCTCTTATTTGATTGTTGGTGCGATAAGAGAGTTGTTGTTTTTGATTTTTGGGACCTTTTCTTGCTATATTACTGCCCTCCTTCTTTTTGGTTGTACAATAACAATCATTTATTGATGGACATCAGCGGGCTGATGGCGCTGATGAATCTGATTCAGTATGAAATCCCTGAAATCTTCCAGGCTCATGGAGCCCTGGTCGCCTTCTCCTTGTTTGCGCACGGAAACCTGCCCGTTTTCGGCTTCTCTTTCTCCCACAATCAGCAAATACGGGATCTTTTTGGTCTCATTGTCCCGTATCTTCTTGCCTATTTTCTCGTTGCGCTCGTCTATTAAAGTGCGAATATCGGAATTATTTAGAAAATTCAAAACTTTTTTAGCATAATCGTTGTATTTTTCGCTGATGGGCATCACCACCACCTGGTCGGGAGCAAGCCACAGCGGGAATTTTCCGGCGGTGTGCTCAATCAGAACGGCCACAAAGCGCTCCATGGAACCAAAAGGAGCACGGTGGATCATCACCGGCCGGTGCCGCTGGTTGTCGGCACCTATTTATTCCAGGTCGAAGCGCTCGGGCAGGTTGTAGTCGACCTGTATGGTGCCCAGCTGCCACTCACGGCCCAGTGCATCCTTGACCATAAAATCAAGTTTGGGTCCGTAGAAGGCGGCTTCTCCATACTCTATCTTGGCTTCGATGCCGGTCTCCTCTACCGTCTCCAGGATGGCTTTCTCTGATTTCTCCCAGTTCTCATCGCTTCCGATATATTCATCCTTCTTATCGGGATCGCGAAGGGAAGCCTGCACGGTATAGGTGTCAAATTCAAGGGCTTCAAAGATCTTCAGGATGATGTCCATCACCTTTTTGAACTCCTCCTTGAGCTGGTCGGGCCGGCAGAAGATGTGGGCATCGTCCTGGGTGAACCCCCTCACACGGGTAAGCCCATGCAGCTCGCCGCTCTGCTCGTAACGGTAGACGGTGCCGAATTCAGCAAAACGCACCGGCAGGTCTTTGTATGAATACTGGGTATGGCGGTATATCTCGCAATGGTGCGGACAGTTCATGGGTTTAAGCAGGAACTCCTCATTCTCATCGGGTGTCTTGATAGGCTGGAAGGAATCCTTGCCGTACTTGGCATAATGGCCCGAAGTTTCATAGAGCTCTTTTTGCCCTATGTGGGGTGAGATCACCTGTTGGTAACCATACTCCTTCTGTATTTGCTTGAGGAAGTTCTCCAGGCGCTCCCTGAGTGCTGCTCCCTTGGGCAACCACAGGGGCAGGCCCGAGCCCACTTTCTGGGAGAAGGAGAAAAGCTCCAGCTGTTTGCCCAGCTTGCGGTGGTCGCGTTTGCGGGCCTCCTCCAGCATCTGCAGGTACTCATCCAGCATCTTCTTCTTTGGGAAGGTGATGCCATAGATGCGGGTCATCTGCTTGTTGTGTTCATCCCCCCGCCAATAGGCACCGGCCACACCCAGCAGCTTGACGGCCTTGATGTAACCTGTGTTTGGCAGGTGGGGGCCCCGGCACAGATCGGTGAAATTGCCGTTGGTGTAGAAAGAGATCTCACCATCCTCCAATTCGCGGATCAGTTCCACCTTATACTGGTCGCCTTTGTCCTGGTAGTATTCCATAGCCTTTTCCTTGGGAACCTCTTCCCGCTGAAAAGCTTCTTTGCGGGCGACGATCTCCTGCATCTTTTCTTCTATCCCGGGAAGGTCGGCATCGGTAATGGCCCGGTCGCCGGGATCCACATCGTAGTAGAAACCCTGGTCGATGCTGGGACCAATGCCAAATTTGATGCCCGGGTAGAGTTCTTCCAGGGCTTCGGCCATCAGGTGGGCTGAAGAGTGCCAGAAAGCATGCTTGCCTTCCTCATCATCCCAGGTATACAGTTTGATCTTGGCGTCATGATAGATGGGCCGGTGTACATCCCATACGACCCCGTCAACTGAGACGGACAGTACCTCCTTGGCCAGCCGGTTGCTGATGCTGCGGGCAATGTCCAGACCAGTTACTCCTTCTTCAAATTCCTGTACTGTATTGTCCGGAAAAGTTATACGTATCATGGATTGTCATTTATGTTAAGGTGTGCAAAGATATAAAAAATCGCCACACGATGATAGCCATGTGGTGAATGGTTTTCATTATGAGTTCTTTTGGTTTACAATTCGCATAAATAAATTGTTCAAGGGCTGCAGGCAAACAATATCCCCCCGAGATTGTATAAATTTGTTATTTGGATTGGGTTGACAAAATGCTGCTTTAATATGAGAAAACCAGCTTATGCAATTTTGTTGCTGTTGCTAACCCTGGCGGGTACGATGGTTTATGGCCAGGAAGATGAACCCCGGGAAGGTGAGCTCACCCAGACCGTTCGGGGGCGCGTGGTGGATGAACAAACCAAGGCACCCTTGCCCGGAGCCACGGTGGTGGTGATGGGTTCCAACCCGAGGAAGGGAACGGCCACCGATGTCGATGGTTGGTTTACACTGGAGAAGGTTCCCGTGGGACGCATCAGCCTGAACATATCCTACGTGGGTTATGAAAGCCGGACGATCAGGAACATGCTGGTCACCTCCGGCAAAGAGCTGGTGGTCACCACCGGGCTGAAGGAGAATGTGCAGGAGTTGAAGGAGGTGGTGGTCAGGGCCCATCGCAAGGACCGGCCACGAAACGACATGGCCAAGGTCAGTGCCCGGTCTTTCACCGTGGAGGAGACAGAAAAGTATGCCGGCAGCTGGGGCGATCCGGCGCGCATGGCCCAGAATTATGCCGGGGTGGTTTCGGCGGGCGATCAGCGCAACGACATCATCATACGGGGCAACCCGCCCACCGGTCTGCTTTGGCGCCTGGAAGGCATCAACATCCCCAACCCCAATCATTTCGGAGCCCTGGGGGCAACGGGCGGACCCATCAGCATACTCAACAACAACCTGCTGACCAACAGCGATTTTTTCACCGGTGCTTTTCCTGCACAGTACGGCAATGCCCTGTCTGGCGTCTTCGATCTTCGGATGCGCAAGGGCAACAACCAAACCACCGAGTTTACAGGCCAGGTGGGTTTCAATGGTTTTGAGCTGGGCATGGAGGGTCCCTTCTCCGACACTTCCAGGGCATCGTACCTGGCCAACTACCGGTATTCCACCCTTTCGGTGGTCGACAAGATGGGTCTCAACCTGGGAGTAGGGGCTGTCCCGGAATACCAGGACCTCTCCTTCAAGGTGCATTTTCCCACCCGCCGGGGTCACGTCTCGTTTTTTGGTGTGGGAGGCACCAGCCATATTGAGCTGGGTCAGGACCGTGAATCGGGATCCAGCTCTTACGACTCCCCTGATGGATACCGAACGGTCAACGGATCGGACATGGGACTGATGGGTGCGGAGATGACGCACTTTTTCAGTGAAACAACACGCCTGGAGAACAGGGTGGCCCTTTCCGGCCATGGCGTGTCGACCACCATCGACTCTCTGGGTGCCGGCAGCAAAAAGCTTTTCTACCACGAAAACAACACCCAGTGGAAGGTGGGGTGGTACAGCGACCTGATCAAAAAGTTCGACGCACGCAACACCCTGGAAGCAGGCATCAGCCTGGAAAATTATTCGATCAGCTATGTCGACAGCGTCTATACCGGGTGGACCAACCAGGAGACCGACAAGGACTACCTGCGGCAGATTGACACACAAAAAGACAACCTCCTGCTGGTGCAGGGTTATGGGCAGTACAAGCACCGTTTCAACAACCGTTTTTCCGTTTACGGAGGGTTGCATTACCAGCACTTCACCTATAACGACACCTGGTCGGTGGAACCCCGCTTCAGCCTGGAGTGGGAGCCACAGTCCGGTAACTCCCTAAGCCTGGGTTACGGATACCACACCCAGCTGCAGCCCCTCTTCCTGTATTTTGTGGAGACTTATCTGCCCAACCGGCAAAATTCGCAGCAGGGAAGGTACATCCAAACCAACAAATCGCTTGGCTTCACCAAAAGCAACCAGTGGGTGCTTTCATACCACCACAGCTTCAACCGCAACCTGCGACTCAAGGTGGAGACCTACTACCAGCGGCAAAACGACATCCCGGTAGAACGACATGACAGCTACTTCTCCCTGGCCAACTACGGAGCCAGCTTCCACCAGGCACGTGTCGACAGCCTGGTCAACGGCGGTACCAGCAGAAATTACGGGGTTGAACTGACCTTTGAGAAATTTTTCTCCGACAATTACTACTTTCTCCTGACCACCTCCCTTTTCGACAGCAAATACCGCGGAAGCAACGACATCCTGCGCAACACCGCCTTCAACGGCAACTATGTGGTGAACCTGCTGGGCGGCTATGAACACGCCATAGGCAGCAGGGGCACCCTGGCCCTCAACCTGCGGATGGTGGCTGCCGGTGGCAAACGCTATACACCGCTCGACGTGGAAAAATCCATTGAAAACGACAACCCCCGTTATATTGAAGAACAAGCCTATGAAAGGCAATACAGGGATTACTTCCGCCTGGACGGAAGGATCAGTTACCGGCTCAACGGAAAAAACATAAGCCAGGAGTGGGCTTTGGACGTGACCAATCTTACCGACCGCAAAAATGTCTTCAGCAAGAGTTACAACCGGGTGGAAAACAAGGTGATCACCGAATACCAGCAACGCATATTCCCCATGGTATTTTACCGGATCCTTTTTTAACGGGTTGCTTGCCCGGCAGGCACCGGTATAACAAAAAAGGTAAAAAAACAGGCCACTTGAGTAAGATAAGCTTTCCGATATTTCTTGAGGCTTATACCAAATAAGAAAAGCGGAAACAACCCAGGGCACCTTTTCATTCAAGCAGTTCGCGGGTGGCTCCGGCAGGATTCTCCAGGTCGAACTGAACAAGGGACAGCTGGTGGGTCTCGTTGGAAGCATTGAACATCCAGGTCCCGCCCATCTGTTCGCACCATCTGCCCGTAATGCGGGAGGCTTCATGGATATGTCCGTGCATGGTAACCAAAGGTTGCCAGGATTCTATAAAACGCTGTATGGCAATGCTTCCCAGATGTACATCGAGGGGTACATAATCCACCATTTTTCCGTCGAGTGCAGCCCTATCAAGTGAAGTGTTGTATGGCGGGGAGTGAAAAAGGAACACCGAACGACCGGGTTCCCCGTCACCCAACAGCTGCTCGAGGTCCTCTTTGATGTTGGAGTATTCGGTGTCGTAATCGGGTTTCACCGTGCGCATGCCCTCACAGGGATGGGTGCAACCAGGGTCGACATACCGGGAGACATCGTATTTCTCCCAGTCCTTCAGGCCAAAGGGTGAAGGCGGGATGAACGAATAGCCGTATATCTGATAATCACCATACCTTATCTTCCGGTTGTGGGTGTATTCCCACAGACCATCTCTCAAGCCGGCAAGGCGTATGGTCTCTTCGTTGATCCTGGGGTCATCGTTACCCAGTATCAGGAAAACAGACGGGTAGCGGTTGCCCAGTTCCCTCTTCAGCCGGGAAAAACCTGCCACCAGGATATCACTGATAAAATCGCTGCCACCGCCGTCGGGGGTGTGGTAACCATGGGGCAGCAGGTCGCCGCCCAGAAACAGCAGCCCGGGAGGGTTCTTTCTTATTCGGTCGAACAACAGGTCATATTTGCGGGTATGGCCATGTAAATCGGATACGAAGTAAGACAGTGCCATGTATCAATCATTTTTCTCTCGCAACAGACGGGCAGAATTACTCAAGCTGCCCACCATGGTGGCAAAGCTGTTGCTTTTGTTTTTTACATTTTCCGGGGTGACCAGGTGCAAATCGATCATGCCTTCCTTCATCCGGTAGCCGGTAGCCTGATAATTCGTCTCGGCCATACTCCGGCTCCACCCGTCTATCCAGCATTCCAGCATGTTTTTATTCCTCTCATCTCCATCAAACAACACCAGCAGGTCCAGGTCACTGGCGGGTCCCGCCTTGGCATCCTTGGTACTGCCGATGATGTAAAGGGCCTGAACGCCAAAACGATCCAGGTCCATCTGTCCGGCTATACGCTGGGCCATCTGGTAGCGCCATTTCCAGTGTTTGTCGGAGGACACCGGCAAAAAAGCTGCAGGCTCTGTATGGGCCTGGTCGTCATGTAGGTATTCCAGGGTATACTTGAGCTGGCGGTTAAAGATGAATACCGAGATCTGTTCGGCTATGGTGTTCAGCAGATGTTGTTCCTCGGGCAGAAAAAGGTTTTCCTCGTCGCCTGTTATGTTGTGCGAATAATAAACCCTGATCTCCCCTGAAACATGCTCATCCACCACAATCTCGGCACGCTGGTACCAACGCGTGGGCTGAAAATGGGCCGAGGTATACTGCTGCCCCTCATGGTATATACCCACCATGCAGATACCCGGATACCTCCACCCGGAAGGTATCTCGTTGGCCACTTTTTTCATGATATCCCCCAGGGGCAGATCCTCCTGCCCAAGAATCCGGATAACCCTGTAGATGCAGTTTAGTTCTTTTTCTCTTTCCCTGAGGGAATGAAGGTCGCCGCCATCCATTTATGATGATTTTGATTCGATAAGCTCACTCAGCTCCAGGTAGCGGTCCGTTTTTTGGTCGATGGCCTCCATGATCTCCCCCAGCCGCGTGGATTTTTCCACCATCTCATCGCTGTCCATCTCACCCTGGTTCATCTTCTTCTCAATATCGGCCTTCTCCTGCTCCAGCTGATCGATCTCATCCTCCAGTTTTTTGTATTCCATTTTCTCCTTATACGAAGCCGCACGTCGCTTCCCGGACTGCTTTTCATTCTTCTCAGCGCTACCCCCTGACGAGCTCTTATGACCATGCGACTGATCCTTTCCGTTTTGGGCAGCCGCTTCTTTGGCGCGAAAGCTTTCCATGATCTGTTGCCGGTATTGGGTGTAGGTGCCGGGATAATCCTTGATGTTGCCATCGCCATGGAAGGCAAAGATATGATCCACGATGCTGTCCATAAAATAACGGTCGTGGGAGACAATCACCACACATCCCTTAAAATGGCTCAGGTAATCTTCCAGGACGTTGAGCGTCATGATGTCCAGGTCGTTCGTGGGCTCATCCAGGATGAGGAAGTTGGGTTTATTCAGCAGCACCGTCAAAAGGTAGAGCCGTCGTTTCTCACCGCCGCTAAGCTTGGCCACACGTACATATTGTTTGTCATAATCAAAAAGGAAATAATCCAGAAACTGCTTGGCTGTCAGGGTGCGGCCATCGCTCATGGTGACAGCTTCCGCCACATTACGGGCCACATCGATCACCCTTTCATCCTCTTTGAACTGCATGCCTTCCTGGCGGTAGTAGCCAATCTTCAGGGTTTCGCCCGCCTCGATGGATCCATGATCCGGGGTGTCCAGTCCGGCAATCAGGTTCAGGAAGGTGGTCTTGCCGCTGCCATTGGGCCCCACGATACCTATTTTCTCATACCGGCTGAACTGGTAGGAAAAATTCTGTATCAGCGTCTGTTGATCGTATCTCCTGGTAAGGTGTTTGACCAGCATGATCTTCTTGCCCAGGCGGCTCGAATCGAAATCCACCTTCATGGTGGCATCTTCGCGCTTCTGCGATGCCACATCCTTCAGGTGGTAATAATTGTCAACACGGTGTTTGGCTTTGGTGCCACGTGCCTTGGGCATGCGCTTGATCCAGTCTTCTTCCTTGCGAAGCTGGTTCCTGGCTTTTTCCACCTCTCTTTCCTGGTTGTGGATGCGCTCGGCCCTTTTTTTCAGGAACCAGGAATAGTTGCCTTTATAACGGTAAAGGTTCTGCTCATCGAGCTCCAGGATGTCGTTGCACACCCGGTCGAGGAAATAGCGGTCGTGGGTGACCATCAGCAGGGTGAAAGGGTTGTTGCGAAGGTGATCCTCCAGCCATTCGATCATGTTCAGATCCAGGTGGTTGGTTGGCTCATCCAGGATCAAAAAGTCGGGTTCGTGGATCAGCACTTCTGCCAGCGCCAGCCGTTTTTTCTCGCCTCCTGAAAGACTCTTGATGGTGCGGTGAAAATCCCCGACGTTCAGCTGGGTGAGTATCTGTTTGACTTTCACCTCATAATCCCACGCCCCCAGCCGGTCCATCTGCTCGATGCTTTCGCTCAGCTGCCTTTCGTCATTGCTGAACAGGGCCTCCTCGTAATGGCGCACGGCATCCATGATTTCACCGGAAGAATGAAAAATATAATCGCGGATGGTAGATTCAGGGTTCATCGAAGGTTCCTGGGAAAGATAGCCGGTGCGTATTTCGTTGCGGTAGATGATCTCGCCCGAATCGGGGGTGTCTTTGCCTGCCAGCATGTTGAGCAGGGTGGTCTTTCCTACACCGTTCTTCGCTATCAGGGCGCTCTTCTGGTCCTTGGCTATCCCAAAGGAAAGGTCCTCAAAAAGTGTCAGATCTCCAAATGTCTTGGTCAGGTTTTCCACCTGCAGGTAACTGATCATATGGCAATTTATATTATTTTATTCTTCTTTATGCAGTTGTCCCCATCAACACTTGCGCAGGGGACATTTCAATGTTCCGCACAATTTAAAAAATTCTTCAACCCCGCCCATCAATCCACTCAACAAACCCTCCAACCGCCCTTCAACATGCAACTTGTAACACTCAACCATCCTTCAACATACAACCGTTTTCAACCTGCAGTCTTAAACCTTCCCCGTCTCCCAATTTTCAACCCTTTTCCAACATTCTGCTGTCTTTCAGCTTTCAACTGTTTTTCAACTTTCAACTGTTTTTCAACCTTACATTATCCTCACCCGTCTTCCGGTCCGTAAAAATACGGTTATAACCATTGAAGCTTACAAACGTATTTTCTACAACATATCCTGGTGGATAAAAAATATGTCAACCGCCTAACCGGTTATTCATAAAGCCATATTCCAGGCATATGATTCAGAAGCACAAAATTATACAACTTTACAAGATTCTGTGAAGTTTCGTATTAAATTTGCTTTTTGATTTGATTGTTCATAAAAATTTTGATTTTGCAGAATACATGCCTGGTCAGAGACACTCTAACTTGAGAGAATGACCATGTAGGAACAGAATCAATTCAGGAGATTTAAAACCAAGGGGGTATGCAGCTGCGTCGTTATAAAATAAAGGCCCTGATGTTTTTTTTGCTGGTGGTCACACTGGGCAACACTGCCCAAAAAACCGACAGCCTGGATGTAGAGAAAAAACACGACAGCATCAGGAGGTACCTGGAGCAGGAAAGGGCCGATTCAGCCATCAGGGAGCTGAGGGGATTGCTGAAGCACAGGGGAAAGATGGCAATGGAGGACCAGGCGGTCACTTACCGGCTCCTCTCCAGTGCCTATGAAGACAGATCGGCTCTTGATTCATCGGTCTATTATATGAAAAAAGCCTGGCAGCTGGCCCGGAAGGTGGCACCGGAAAAGTACGGGACCACCTATCCCCTGACCCTTGCCTACTATTCCTGGGAAATGGGGAATTACAGCCAGGCACTCAAGTATGCCCAGATGGCCAAGAGAAACGTGAATGGCAGCCGGGTTATTGATGATGCCATGCGACTTCAAAACGTGTTGGGCTTGATATACAGGGATCTGAGCAACTACCAGAGGGCAGAGTCCCATTTCATGAATGCCATTGGCATGTCAAAAAGACTGAAAAAAAAACACTACCGGGGCATCATCCTGGCCAACCTGGGCTCCCTCTACCAGAGGGAAAAAGACTACGACAAGGCCATCTCCTATTATGAGCGGGGAAGCACCATAGAACTGGAGTATGCTGATTACAGAGCAGCAGGGCGATCCTTTGCTGTGATAGGTGAACTGTATACAGAACAGCAAAATTACAGCAAGGCCCTTGACAACCTGGAGAAAGCCAAAAGATACAATGCCAGGGCAGATGACCTGGTGGGTCTCTGCCGAACGCGAAATGCCCTGGGGCAATTATATACACAAACCGGCGATTACCGCAAGGCCAGGGAGTACTATCTGGATGCAGAAAGCCTGGCCCGGCATCAGGGAGCACGCAAAGAGCTCATGAAGAGCTACCAGGGACTTTACAAAAATTACGGACGAAGCGGAAATCATAAAAAAGCCTTCAGCTATCAAAGCCGCTACCTGGACCTCTACAAGGAACTATACAGCATCCAGGAAATCGTGAAGCTGGAGAACCTGCAGCACAAACTCAACCTGCAGCGCCAGAAAAACAAGAACCAACAGGAACAGATCAAAAAACAAAACACCATCAACCGCCTGTTGTTGATCCTGGCCATTCTTTCGGCCCTACTGACACTGGTGTTCATCCTGCTTTTCATGAGAATACGCAGGTCAAAGAAATCCCTCCAGCAAAAAAACAGGGAAATACACACCCAGAAAATCAAACTGGAAAAGCTCAACCAACACCTAACCGCGGCCAGGAAGGAAGCCGAAAAATCAGAACAACTAAAGGATCAATTCCTGAGAAACATCTCGCATGAGATACGCACCCCGCTCAATGGCATTCTCGGTTTTAGTTCCATCATTGCCGAAGGGAACCTGGAGAAAGGACAACGCAAACAATATCACAGTTATATCAAGAGAAATGCCAAACTGTTGCTCTCGACCATCGATGATATACTGGATATCGCCAGGATAAGGACCAAACAGGTGGAAGTCTACCGCGAGTCCTTCCAGGTATGCCACATGCTGAAAGAGCTGAAAGAGATGTTTGCCATGGACCGGCACAGGACCAACGGGGAAAACATCGACCTGCTGCTGGACCTGGCCCATCCCGACGGGAATTTTCGGTTGTATTCCGACCCCACCAAGATCCGTAAGGTGTTGATGATACTGATGGACAATGCCTTAAAGTTCACAAGCGAAGGCTTTGTCAAAATGGGTTATTTCAACAGGGATTCTGAAGTGGTCTTTTATGTTCAGGATACCGGCATTGGCATCTCGCATGAAGACCAGAACCTGATCTATGAAAGTTTCCGGCAGGCAGAATCAGAGTTAAGCCGGCAGTATGATGGCATGGGTGTGGGACTGAGCATAGCCAAATCGTTCATAGAGACCCTGAACGGAAACATCTGGTTTGAAAGCACTCCCGCTCAGGGTACCACCTTTTATTTCTCCATCCCCTATGAAACGTCTGCGGTACAATAATTATCCTTTTCCATTATTTGAATGGTTGTTGGGTCATGGACATGACAAAGAAAAGCGGGAAGAGTTGACGGTGGTAAAACCCACAAAGACAACAAATTAAACCAGTAATACCCTGTCACAAAAAAAAGGCCGGCCCGGGCAATATAGACGCTGTTCTCTTTTTTTTATACCTTTAAAGGTCAACTTGAGAAGCAACACATATGTTTGACCTTACAAAAAGCCTATGACAAGGAAAGAAAGAACGCGCCGGGTACTGGAATATTTCAGGATCAACCACCCGGTGGCCGAAACAGAGTTAAAGCATGACAACCCCTTCGAACTGGTGGTGGCGGTCATCCTTTCGGCGCAATGTACCGACAAGCGGGTAAACATGATCACCCCGCCCCTGATAGAGCGTTTCCCCACACCCGAGGCCATGGCAGGGGCCGACAGGGAAGAGATATTTCAATACATCCGCAGCTGCTCCTACCCCAACAACAAGGCCAAACACCTTGCAGGCATGGCCAGGGTCCTGACTGAGGAGTTCAACGGGGTGGTCCCCGACGATGTGGCCAGCCTCCAAAAACTACCCGGTGTGGGGCGCAAATCGGCCAACGTGATCGCATCGGTCATATACGAAAAACCTGCTATGGCAGTAGACACCCATGTTTTCAGGGTATCCAGGAGACTTGGACTGACGCACAATGCTAAAAATCCTCTCCAGGCTGAAAAGCAGCTTATCGAGAACATACCGGAGGATCTGATCCCCCGTGCCCACCACTGGCTTATCCTCCACGGCCGCTATGTCTGTACCGCACGAAGTCCAAAATGCAGCCATTGTCCGCTGACCAACCTGTGCCAGTACTACCAGAACGAAGTCAAAAAGGAAGAAACGTAAAGTGCTTTTAAACCAACTCAATAAAATATCATCCATACATGCAATCAACCCCAAAACCAAAAAACAACCCTATGAAAAAGTATCTTATTGCAATCATTCCGGCATTGGTCCTGATGATGGGAGTCCATCCCGGAGAAGCTCAGGACGGGGAGTCTTTTGTACGTTATCCATCTCTCACCGACGATGGTTCCAGGATGGCCTTCGTCTACCAGGGCGATATATGGGTCAAATCACTGAATGGAGAAGGAGAAGCCAACAGGCTGACCATCCATGAAGGTTACGACCAAAAGCCCCGCTGGAGCCCTGATGGCGAGCGCATCGCCTTCACCAGCGACCGCTACGGCCACCCCGACATCTACGTGATCGATCAATACGGCAACCAAACGCAAAGGCTTACCTACCATTCCACCACCGACATGGTAAGCAACTGGTATTCGGAGAACGAAATTCTTTTCACCACCAACAGGGCCTTTGCCCAGGTAGAACGCGAAGATGAGGTCTACACCGTTTCCCTTGAGGGCGAGACCCCTGAGCGTTTGCTGGATGCAGTGGGCAATGAGCCTGCCCGTTCCCCCAACGGCCGTTTTATAGCTTTTGTCAGGGGCTCCTGCCGCAAGGCCAGGGAAGCCTACAAAGGACCAGCCAACGGAAATATCTGGATCTATGATACCGAGAGGGACCAATACATACAGATCACCACTTACGAGGGCAACGATTTTCAGCCACGGTGGGCCGGCAACAACACCCTCTACTTCATCAGTTCACGCAACGGCAGGTACAACATCTTCCATGTAGGTGTGAACGCCGAGGGCGAAAAAACCGACGGGCCGGTTGCCGACACACGTGCAGAAGACATGGGCATACGTTATTTTGATGTATCCGCCAATGGCAACAAACTGGTATACGAGAAGGGCATCAGCCTATACATCCAGGAAAAGGGCG
>CAJXLE010000010.1 GCA_913055895.1 uncultured Bacteroidota bacterium
ATATTAATAATTTAGTATGTTGAATGTCGGCAAAAGGAATCTCATGTTCCTCGTGCACCGTTCTCTTCTTATTTTTTTCGTTTTTAATGCGTTTTTTCTCCTCCACCATAATCTGGTCTGCTGCAACCTGTTGCAGCTTACCGCTAATCTGGCGGCCGTCGGTCAGCTGAACCTGCACCTTACGCCCAACGTTTTTGTCGTATTGTTCGTAAACCTTAAAAGGCTCCGTCAAACCGGGTGAGGTAACCTCCAGGTCGACATCGTCAAGCTTTTCGCCGAAAAGGGAGCGCAAGTCGCGGTTGATCTCCACGCATTCGTCCAGCTTGATGCCCTGGTAATCATCAATAATAACCTGTATCTTGCCTTTTTTATTTTGCAGGTCTACAATAAAAAACCCGCGTTTGGCGGCCAGCTCCTCAACGGCCTTTCTCAAAGATCCATCATCAATCATCTTTGGCTTCCCGGTTTAATGATACGAAAAATGGGGACCTTGTCCCCATTCAACTCCTTTCTTATTTTCAGCGCAAAAATAAAAATAATGTTCTTATCAGACAAATAAATATGCAAATTAATTTACAAAAACGTTTAAAGACATCCCTGGATACCTGTAATGAATGGTTCGTCCTGAAAAAGAGCATTTTTCAACCCGGTGAAATATTTATTAATTTTGGCAGGTGTTTTGCAAAGGTAACAGGAAGGCAATATATTTCAATACAATTAAAAGCTTCCTGGTTCGGGGGACAGGCTGCACCTGACCTGAAATAAGATATTCGAATAAATACCACTCAAAGCCATTGGAATATGTCCTCAGAGTTTAGCTGAAAGGCCGGGACCATATAACAAAAAGACAATCTTATAAAAAGCATGCAACTGTGAACAAGAAAAAAATCATCAACGATCCGGTATACGGATTCATCAACCTATACGACGACCTGATTTATGAGCTGATCGAACACCCTTATTTTCAGCGCCTAAGAAGAATAAAGCAGCTGGGACTCACCCACCTCGTTTACCCGGGAGCCACCCACACCCGCTTCCAGCATTCGCTGGGTTCGGTTCACCTGATACAGTCGGCCATCAACACCATCCGCTCAAAAGGCCATGACATCTCCGAAGAGGAGGCCCGGGCGGTAAAGGTTGCCATATTGCTGCACGATCTGGGGCACGGGCCCCTGTCGCATTCGCTGGAGTCGAAGTGGGCGGACGACTACAACCATGAAAACCTTACCCTGCTGATGATGCATATGCTCAATGAGCAATGGGAGGGGCAGCTAGAGATGGCTTTGCAGATATACCAGAACAAGCATCCCAAGAAATTCCTCCACCAGCTCGTCTCCAGCCAGCTCGACGTTGACCGCCTGGATTATCTCAGGAGGGACAGTTTTTTCACAGGGGTGTCGGAGGGGGTGATCGGCTCCGACCGCATCATCAAGATGTTGTCTGTCAAAGACGATCAGCTGGTGGTTGAAGCCAAAGGCATCCATTCGATAGAAAAATTCCTTATTGCCCGCTGGATCATGTACTGGCAGGTATACTTTCACAAAACGGTCGTGTCGGCCGAACAGCTTATCAGTCGCATCATGCAGCGGGCCAAGGAACTGCTCGGGAAGGGGGTGGAACTTCCCGCATCCGAACCTTTGCTGTATTTCCTGAACAACCGTTACCGCGATGATACACGGGAGGGTATGGTCAGGATGTTTTCCAAACTGGACGACACCGACCTGGATGTTGCCATCAAGTCGTGGAGCGAAAACCACGACCGCGTGCTCTCGACGCTTTGTAAAAACATGCTGCGCCGCAACCTGTTTAAGATACGTTTACAAAAAGAACCTTTCTCCGACGGGCAGGTTCAGGCAGCCCGCGAAGAAGCCGTCAAGATGCTCGATCTGAAACGGGATGAACTCGACTACTTTGTCTTCACCCGCTCCATTACCAACAAAGCCTACAGCCTTTCGGGCGACCAGATTAAGATCCTGTATAAAGACAAGCAGGTCAAGGACGTAGGAGAAGCTTCGGATATGCTCAGTTTACCTGTGCTCTCGAAGATCGTCAAAAAATATTTTTTATGTTATCCAGGGGAAAATAACACGATTTTGTAAATTATCATTATTTTTGCGAAAACTTAAGAAAACACCTATGGAATATACTGCAAAGGAAATTGCCGACATCCTGAACGGTGAGATAGACGGGGATCCGCAGGTTAAAGTACAGGGATTTTCCAGGATAGAAGAAGGCAGGGAAGGCACCATTTCCTTTATCGCCAACCCGAAATACAACAAATACATACACTCCACAAAGGCATCTGTCATCCTGGTCAATAAAGATTTCAAGCCGGAAGACAACAACGGACACCGCCACACCCTGATAAGGGTTGATGATGCCTACCGGGCATTTGCCAGGTTGCTGACCCTGCAGGACAACAACAAACTTAAAAAGACGGGCATCAGCTCCAAGGCCACCATACAGGAAAGTGCCCGCATTGGCAAGGATGTCTTTATTGACGATTTTGTTTACATAGGTGAAAATGCCGTCATTGAAGACGGGGTAAAAATACTGCCCCACTCCTACATAGGCGACGGGGTAACCCTGGGCAGGAACACGGTTTTGTACCCGGGCGTTAAGATATACAACCACTGTGAGATTGGAGAAAACTGTTACTTCCATGCCGGTGTGGTGGTGGGAAGCGACGGGTTTGGCTTCGCCCCCCAGTCCAACAACAACTACGAGAAAATCCCCCAGGTGGGCAACGTGATCATCGAGGACAACGTGGAGATAGGTGCCAACACCTGTATCGACAGGGCCACCATAGGCTCGACCGTTATCCGCAAAGGGGTCAAGCTCGACAACCTGATACAGATTGCACACAACGTAGAAATCGGTGTAAACACGGTCATCGCCGCCCAGGTGGGCATAGCCGGCTCCACCAAAATTGGCAGTGACTGTATGATTGGCGGCCAGGTCGGTTTTGTCGGGCACCTGACCATAGCCGACAAGGTGAAAGTAGCTGCCCAGTCGGGCATCACATCCAACATCAAAAAAGAAGGTGAAGTGGTGCAGGGAGCCCCGGCCTTTGACTTTGGCAAGTATCAGAAATCATACGTGCTCTTCCGAAAACTTCCCGATGTATATAACAAACTCCAGGAACTGGAAGCTGAGATCAAAAGGCTGAAACAGCAAAAGGAGTAATCACCATAACATCCAGTTTTTTTATGTCAGATAAACAAAGAACGATTGTTAATCCCGTCAGGCTTAGCGGCCGGGGACTTCATACAGGATACGAAGTAGAGATACAGTTTAAACCCGCCCCCGTTCATCACGGATTTAAGTTTCAGCGCACCGACCTGAAAGAGCGCCCCATCATCAAGGCGCATGTCGACAATGTGGTGGACACCTCACGTGGCACCACCCTGGAGGAAAACGGTGTCCGCGTCCATACCATCGAACATGTGATGGCTGCCCTGGGCGGGCTGGGACTCGACAACCTGCTGATTGAGCTCAATGGCCCTGAAGCCCCCATTCTCGACGGCAGTTCCCGAAGATACGCCGAAACCCTGAAGGAAGCAGGCATCGAGGAACAGGATGAGGACCGCAATTACTACCACGTCCAGGAAAAGATTGAATACAGGGATGAGGAGAACCAGATCGAACTGGCGGTCTATCCGGACGACCAGCTGTCGATACAGGTGCTGATCGACTACAATTCCAAGGTGCTGGGTCATCAGTACGCCAATTTCGAGGAAGACACCGATTTTCTCCAGGAGCTGGCACCATCACGAACCTTCGTCTTCTTCCACGAGCTGGAGTTCCTGCTCAAAAACAACCTGATCAAAGGCGGCGACCTGGAGAATGCCATCGTGATCATGGAAAATCCCGTACCCCAGGAGGAGCTCGACCGCATAGCCGACCTGTTCAACAAACCCAGGGTAAAGGTCAAACCCGAAGGTGT
This sequence comes from uncultured Bacteroidota bacterium, assembly GCA_913055895.1. Lineage (GTDB taxonomy): Bacteria > Bacteroidota > Bacteroidia > Bacteroidales > UBA12077 > JAGXLC01. The sequence goes on from CAJXLE010000010.1 coordinate 3,947, forward strand.
GCTCAACAATGTCGACCTGCACTACACCAACGAGCCGGCACGCCATAAGCTGCTCGACATCCTGGGCGACATTGCCCTGATCGGCCGTCCCATCAAAGGACGCATCATTGCCAAGAAACCCGGACATCACGCCAACAGCGAGTTCTCCAGGAAGATCGCCGACACCATCAAAAAAGAAGCCACCCAGGAAGCCATACCTCAGGTCGACCCCAACCAGCCGCCTCTGCTGAACGTCAACCAGATCAAACAATACCTGCCCCACCGGCCACCCTTCCTGCTGGTCGACAACATCCTGGAGATGGACCAGTCTTCCATCATAGGTCTCAAAAACGTGACCATGAACGAAGGTTTTTTTGTGGGTCACTTTCCTTCAGAACCCCTGATGCCAGGCGTGCTGCAGGTAGAAGCCATGGCCCAGGTGGGCGGCATACTGGCCCTGAACACTGTGCCCGATCCGGCAAACTACCTGACTTACTTCCTCAAAATAGACAAGGTTCGTTTTAAAAGAAAAGTGGTGCCCGGCGACACCCTCATATTCAAACTGGAACTCTCCAACCCCATACGCCGCGGCATTGTCACCATGAACGGACAGGCTTATGTAGGCAACCAGGTTGTCATGGAAGGAGAACTAACGGCACAAATAACAAAAAACAAAGAAGAATGAATCAACCACTCGCCTCGATACACCCTGAAGCCAGGATAGCTCCAAATGTTGAAATAGAAGCCTTCGTGAGCATCTCCAAGGATGTGGAGATCGGCGAAGGTACATGGATAGGTCCCAATGTCACCATCATGGAGGGGGCACGCATCGGCAGGAACTGCAAGATCTTCCCCGGTGCTGTCATCTCAGCCATCCCCCAGGATCTGAAATTTGAGGGTGAATACACCACCACACAGGTGGGCGACAACACCACCATCAGGGAATGTGTCACCATCAACAGGGCTACCAAATCAAAAGACACCACCGTGGTGGGCGACAACTGCCTGTTGATGGCTTATGCCCACGTAGCCCACGACTGTTTCATAGGCAACAACGTCATCCTGGGCAATGTGTGCACCCTGGCCGGGGAGATCGTAATTGATGATTTTGCCATCCTCAGTGGTCTGGTGGCAGTGCACCAGTTCGTGCACATCGGTGCCCACGTGATGATATCAGGAGGGGCCCTGGTACGCAAGGATGTGCCACCCTACGTGAAAGCAGCGCGCGAGCCCCTCTCTTACGTGGGGGTCAACTCCATCGGCCTGCGCCGGCGCAACTTCACCAGCGAGAAGATCAACGAGATACAGGACATATATCGCGAGATATACCTGAAAGGCAACAACAACAGCCAGGCCATCGAAAACATCGAATCGGCCCTGGATGCCTCGCCCGAACGCGACGAGATCCTGAATTTCCTGAAAACATCCACCCGCGGCATCATAAAGGGTGCCAATGCCGAACAATAAGAATGGCCTGTAAGTTCTAGCCCCGGCCGTTGTTCCACCCCTGTGCCTTAAGCTGTACCTGGTGGTCGCTGGTGGACACCATGTAACATCCAAAGTCGGGACTGGTCATATGACCCACCGGCACAATCTCCTTTTGGTCCTTGATTTTGTCGTACTCGGAGGTAGGGATGGTGAAAAGCAACTCGTAATCATCACCCCCGTTCAAAGCGGCAGTGGTCGAATCAATGTCCAACTCCTGTCCCATCTTTTCTGTTTGCTCATGAACGGGTATCTTATCCTGAAAGATCTTGCATCCCAGGTCCGACTGGTGGCATATGTGAAGCACGTCGGTCGAGAGCCCGTCGGAAATATCCATCATGGCCGTGGGCACCAGGTCCTTCTCCGCCAGCAACCGAACAACATCCGCCCTTGCCTCGGGCTTGAGCTGGCGCTCCAGGATATAGTCATATCCGCTGAGATCGGGCTGAACACCGGGGCTCTTCTTGAAAACTTCCTTTTCACGCTCCAGGAGCTGCAGGCCCATGTAGGCAGCCCCCAGGTCGCCAGTGGCACAGATGATGTCATTCACCTGCGCACCGTCGCGGTACACCACCCGGTCCTTTTCAGCCGAGCCCACGGCCGTCACCCCAATGGTCATCCCTGTCACAGAGGAGGTGGTATCACCCCCTACCAGGTCTACATGATATTTATCACAAGCCAGCCGGATGCCCTCGTAGAGGTTTTCGATGTGCTCAAGTCCAAATTTTCCGGATACACCCAGTGATACAACGATCTGCTCGGGGCGGCCGTTCATCGCCAGGATATCGGAGATATTGACAACCACTGCTTTATACCCAAGGTGCTTCAATGGGGTATACATCAGGCTGAAATGGATGCCTTCCAGCAAAAGATCGCTGCTGACAAGCACCTGCCGGCCGGAATAATCCATAATAGCCGAGTCATCACCAATACCACGTTTTGTGCTTTCCTGATACAGTTTCACCTCCCGGGTGAGATGCCTTATCAGTCCAAACTCTCCCAGGTCAGATATGCGGGTGTTTTGATTGTTTTGTTCAGACATGTTGTTGAATATTTTTTGGGCAAATTAAGTATTAAAACAATGATGTGAATTTTCTTGTTAATATATTATATATTTGCAACAATTTAGAATTAATCTACATAAAATCCGTTATCTACAAAAGAAAAGTTTCCACCCCGGCGGGATCATTTCCATTTGTCCAATAACATCATTATAATTACAGACAGGTGAAACGTTCCGCTACACGGGGTCTTGACCAGTTTTTCAAAAACTTGAAAAACTTATCTTCAAAGGAAACGTTCATGACAAAATAATCAGGAATATTACAAAACGAGGTGACCATTTTGTCAGGATAAATCACACAGGAACAACACATTATATAACCAACAATCTTCTAACATCAATATTTTGCAAACTTATGGCAAAAGAAAAAGACCAGGACAAAATACTCCAAAAATATACCCAAAACGAGTATAAGTACGGGTGGGTGACAGACGTAGAAAGCGACACGTTGCCCAAGGGATTAAACGAGGACATCATCCGCGCCATTTCGAAAAAAAAGAATGAGCCGCAGTTCCTGCTCGATTTCCGGCTCAAGGCCTTCCGCCACTGGCAGCAGATGAAGATGCCCGATTGGGCCCATCTGCAGATCCCGGAAATCGACTACCAGGATATGGTTTACTATTCGGCCCCCAGGCAAAAAGCCGGTCCCAAGAACATGGATGATGTCGACCCCGAGCTGAAGAAAACATTCGACCGGCTGGGCATTCCCATCGACGAACAAAAGCGCCTGGCAGGAGTGGCCGTCGACGCGGTGATGGACAGCAGCTCCGTGAAAACCACCTTCAAGGAAAAGCTTGCCGAGCTGGGCATCATCTTCTGCTCTTTTAGCGAGGCGGTCCAGAACCATCCCGACCTGGTGAAGGAATACATGGGCAGTGTGGTACCTTACACCGACAACTATTTCGCTGCCCTGAACTCAGCCGTTTTCAGCGACGGTTCGTTCTGCTACATACCCAAAGGAGTGAAAACCCCCATGGAGCTGTCCACCTATTTCCGGATCAATGCAGCCAACACGGGGCAGTTTGAAAGAACACTCATTGTGGCCGAAGACGACAGCTACGTCAGCTACCTGGAGGGCTGCACCGCCCCCATCCGCGACGAGAACCAGCTGCACGCAGCCATCGTGGAGATCGTGGCCAAGGACAATGCCCACGTGAAGTACTCAACGGTGCAGAACTGGTACCCGGGCAATAAAGACGGAAAAGGCGGCATTTACAACTTTGTCACCAAACGCGGCAAAGCCCAGGGCAACAACTCCAAGATCTCGTGGACCCAGGTGGAGACCGGATCGGCGATCACCTGGAAGTATCCCAGCGTGATACTCATGGGCGACAATTCGGTGGGCGAATTTTACTCGGTGGCTGTCACCAACAACCACCAGCAGGCCGATACCGGCACCAAGATGATCCACATAGGCAAGAACACCAAAAGTACCATCATCTCCAAGGGCATCTCGGCCGGATACAGCAACAACAGCTACCGGGGACTGGTGAAGATCACCAAGAACGCGGAAAATGCCCGCAACTTCTCGCAATGCGACTCCATGCTTATGGGCGACCAGTGCGGAGCCCACACTTTCCCGTATATTGAGACGGAAAACATGAGCTCCATCGTGGAACACGAGGCCACCACTTCAAAGATCGGTGAAGACCAGATATTCTACTGCAACCAACGCGGCATCGACGAAGAAGATGCCATCGGGCTCATCGTCAACGGTTATGCCAAGGAAGTGCTCAACAAGCTTCCCATGGAGTTTGCCGTGGAAGCACAAACACTGTTGCAAATCAGCCTCGAAGGAAGCGTGGGATAATCAACTGATCGACATGGAATAATCAATAAACAATTGTCAACGTAAAACAAAATGAATAATACTAAGGCTGTTCCATTATTCTTAACCTAAGACTAAGCCTTAATCTTAATCTTAGCCTTAATCTTAGCCTTAGCCTTAGCCTTAGCCTTAACCTTAAAAACAAATCAATCAAAAATGCTGCAAATAAAGAACTTACACGCATCTATCGAAGGAAACGAAATATTAAAAGGCATCAACCTGGAAGTCAACAAGGGAGAAATACATGCCATCATGGGACCCAACGGCTCTGGCAAGAGCACCCTGGCATCGGTGCTGGCAGGAAGGGACCTGTTTGATATCACCGACGGAGAAATACTTTATGAAGGCAAGAACCTGCTGGAGATGGCTCCCGAGGAGAGGGCCAGGGAAGGCATCTTCCTGGGCTTTCAATATCCCGTAGAAATACCGGGGGTGAGCATGATGAACTTCCTGAAAACAGCAGTCAACGAACAAAGAAAACACAGGGGGCAGGATCCGATGAAATCATCCGACTTCCTGAAGATGATGCGGGAGAAAAAAGACCTTGTGGAGATCGACTCCAACCTCACCAATCGTTCGGTGAACGAAGGTTTCTCAGGAGGAGAGAAAAAGCGCAACGAGATTTTCCAGATGGCCATGCTGGATCCCCAGCTCTCCATCCTGGATGAGACCGATTCGGGACTCGACATCGACGCGCTGAAAATCGTGGCTCACGGGGTCAACAAGCTCAAGTCGCCCGAAAACGCCACCATTGTCATCACCCACTATCAGCGGCTGTTGAACTACATCATCCCCGACAAGGTGCATGTGCTCTACGGTGGACAAATCGTCAGATCGGGCGACAAGGACCTGGCCATTGAACTGGAAGAAAAGGGATACGACTGGCTCAGGAAAGAAACCACCAACCAGTGATGAGAGCGGGGTAAGTGAATGAACCGACCATTTAAAATTATGTATTATGAGTATTGATGCCCAATCCATAGATCTGAAAGACCGTTTTGCCGACTTCTTCTATAAGAACCTGGAAACACTCAAAGACGGTCTGCCCGAACATATTAACGAGCACAGGGAAAAAGCCATCCAGAGTTTCCAGAAACAAGGCATTCCCAACAAAAAGGTAGAGGCCTATAAATACACCGACCTCAACCCGGCATTTGAACAGAAGTACAGGACCTACCTCAGGCCCAAGTCGATTGATTTCGACCTGAACGACATCTTCCATTGCGACGTGCCGGCGCTGGACACCCATGTGGTGCTCCTGCTCAATGGTTGGTATTACGAGGCCAAGACACCACAGAAGAAACTGCCCAACGGTGTGATCATCACCAGCCTCCGGGAGGCAGCCAACGAGTACCCCGACCTGGTGAAAAAACACTACAACCAGTATGCCGATCCGGAAAAGGAAAGCCTGACGGCCCTGAACACAGCCTTTGCCCAGGATGGTGTGTTCATCTATGTGCCCAGGGGCAAGACCCTGGACAAGCCCGTGCAGGTCATCAACCTGCTGATGGATGAGGAAGACGGCATGTCGCAACACCGCAACCTCTTCATCATGGAAGAAAACAGCCACTCGCAGGTGGTTGTATGCGACCATACCCTGTCACAAAGAAATTTCCTGACCAACTCGGTCACCGAAGTTTACGCCGGACAAAACGCGCAGATGGACTTTGTGCGCATACAAAATGAGCACAACGGCTCGACACAGCTCTCCAACTTCTACCTGAACCAGGAGCGCGACAGCCGGGTGATGGCCAACACCATCTCCCTGCACGGCGGGCTCATACGCAACAACTACAACCTGCGGCTCAACGGGGAAAACTGCGAGAACAGCACCATGGGGCTCTACCTGACCGACCGCGGCCAGCACATAGACAGCTATGTGCACATGGACCATGCATACCCGCACTGCCGAAGCAACCAGCTGTTCAAGGGTGTGCTCGACGATTACGCCACCGGCGCCTTCAACGGCCGTATACTGGTAAGGCAGGATGCCCAGAAAACCGAAGCCTACCAGGCCAACAACAACATCCTGCTGACCGACGACGCCAAAATGAACTCCAAGCCACAGCTGGAGATATATGCCGATGATGTGAAATGCAGCCACGGGGGTACATCAGGCCAGCTCAACGGCGACGCCATGTTCTACCTGCGCAGCAGGGGCATACCCCTGAAAGAGGCCCAGCTCCTGCTCATGTACGCTTTTGCCCATGAAGTGATAGGTGAGATCAACATCACCCCCCTGCAGGACAGGATACATGAACTCGTTGAAAAACGTCTGCGCGGGGAGCTATCCAGATGCAACTATTGTCAGATGCATTGCGGAGATGCAGGTAAAAACTAAAACCCCTCCCCGGCAACAAAAAGCCGGGGAATTGTTTACCTTAGTGGCATGTCTGCAATACAACGGTATACGATTATGAGCCACAACGTATCATATGATGTATCCTCCATCCGCAAGGATTTTCCCATACTCGGCCAGTATGTGCACAACAAGCCACTGGTATACCTGGATAATGCGGCAACAACCCAGAAGCCGCAACAAGTGATAGACCGCATTCATCAGATATACACAAAGGAGAACAGCAACATCCACCGGGGTGTACATTACCTGAGCAACAAGCTGACCGAGGAGTATGAAAATGCCCGCGAAACGGTACGGAGTTTCATCAATGCCCGCCACAGCCATGAGGTGGTCTTCACCAATGGCACCACCCATTCCATTAATGCCGTGGCCTACTCCTTCGGAGAAAAATACATAGCCGAAGGCGATGAGATCATCATCACCGAACTGGAGCACCACGCCAACATAGTGCCCTGGCAGGTGCTTGCCGAAAGGAAGCAAGCCCGGCTCAAGGTGGTGCCCATCAACGACCAGGGGGAAATACTCCTCGATGCTTTTCAACGTATGATCAGTCCCAAAACAAAAATAGTGGCCGTCAGCCACATATCCAACTCCCTGGGCACCATCAACGATGTAGAAAAAATCATCGAGACAGCTCACCAGCACAACATACCGGTATTGCTCGACGGGGCCCAGAGCATACAACACCAGGAGGTGGATGTGCAGCAGCTCGACTGCGACTTTTACGTTTTTTCCGGACATAAGGTCTACGGGCCCAACGGCTCAGGTGTCCTTTACGGCAAGGAAAAGTGGCTGGAGGAAATGCCACCCTATCAAACAGGTGGTGAGATGATACAAAAAGTAACCTTCGCCGGGACAACCTACAACGAGCTGCCTTTTAAATTTGAAGCCGGAACACCCAACTACGTTGGCGCCATTGGCACGGCCGAGGCCCTGAAATATATCCGGGAGAAAGGCATCAGGGCCATCGCAGGCCATGAGGAGGACCTGCTTCACTATGCCACTGCCCAGATGGGAGAAATACCGGATATCACCATCTACGGCACTTCCAACAGGAAGATCAGCGTGCTGTCTTTCCTGATCAAAGGCATACACCACTACGATACTGGCATGGTGCTCGACAAGATGGGCATTGCCGTGAGAACAGGACACCATTGTACCGAACCCCTGATGAACCATTTCGGCATCGAAGGCACAGTGCGCGCATCATTTGCCATGTACAACACCCGCGACGAAATAGACCGGCTTCGCGATGCGTTGATAAAAGTGAAACAAATGTTCAGCTAAATACATCGCTATGACCATTGACAAAAAACAACAGGAAATCATTGACGAATTTTCCATGTTCGACGACTGGATGGACAAGTACAATTACCTGATCGAACTGAGCAAGGATCTGCCCGAGATGGACCCGAAAAACAAAACCGATGAGAACCTGATAGAAGGCTGTCAATCAAAGGTGTGGCTGAACGCCGAGATGCAGGACGAGAAGCTGGTCTTTTCAGCCGACAGCGACGCGATCATCACCAAAGGCATCATTGCTCTGCTGATAGAAGTGCTTTCGGGCCGAACACCCGGCGAGATCAAAGATGCCAACCTCTATTTCATCGACGAGATCGGGCTGAAGGAAAACCTTTCCCCTACCCGTTCCAATGGCCTGCTGGCCATGGTCAACAAAATCAAGGCCTACGCCATGGCCTACGAGCTGAAGCAGAATCAGTGAAAACCTAAACTCTTTACAATGACCCGGCCGCCCCATAACCGGTCAAACAAACCGGATGTTAGACTGTTTTTGGGTTGGGGAACAATTGGAGAAAGAACAACACAAAGGCTCAACTAAGAAGCAAAGAAGTTGAATGGTGAAGCTATTGAAAGTTGAAGGTAGATCAAGGCTGCAGGAAGTGGATGACCTTAGTAAGCTGAAAGTCAGATGACCGATAGAAGCTGATGACAGTTGAAGTTGTTAAGAGGCTGAAGTGTGAAAGACAGTTGAAAGTTGAAGAAGGCTGTAAATAAGCACAATAAAATAAGCAAATTTCAACCAGAGTATCTGAATAACAGATTAAACCTGGATAAAGCGAACAATATTTATTTGGTTGAACGATAAAAATTCCAAGGATATGAGTAAAGAACAAGATTACCTGGCACTGGAAGGGGAGATAGTCAATGTACTCAAATACATATACGACCCGGAAATCCCGGTCAATATCTATGACCTGGGTCTTATCTACAACATCGATGTGGATGAAAACAAACACCTGCATCTGAAGATGACCCTTACGGCGCCCAACTGCCCCATAGCCGACCAGCTGGTGGCCGAGGTGGAGCGGCAAATGAAAAACATCGACGGCATCAACGACGCCACCGTCGAACTGACTTTCGATCCGCCATGGGACAAAAGCATGATGTCGGAAGAAGCCAAACTGGAGCTGGGACTGATGTAACGTCCCTCAGACATTTTAAAACATCTGCCCTCTGCGGTAGCCTCCATTTTCAAAAAGTCCGACTGTATATCTTATCTGGTGCAGGCTGAAGGGTACAAACCGTATCACCATGGATCCACATACCCACAACACCCCTGATCAACCTTTCGATCCTTCTCAAAAGGAAAGGATCAGCCGGATGATCAAATCCAGGGCACGCAGCCTCGGATTTTTGGACTGTGGCATCTCACATGCCGGCTTTCTCAAAGAGGAAGCCGAAAACCTGCAGCAATACCTGGAAGAGGAGCGTCACGGGGAAATGCAATTCATGGAAAACCATTTCGACAAACGCACCGATCCCTCCAAACTGGTTGAAGGCGCCCGCTCGGTGGTCTCCGTGATACTTCCCTACTACCCCCGAAAAAAGCAAATACCAGGCACTTACCTGATCTCCAAATACGCCTACGGGAAGGATTACCATTTCGTCATGAAGAGGCTGCTGAAGGAGCTGCTCTCGCAGATCCGGCAGGAGGTTCCCGACACCCGGGGCCGGCCCTTCGTCGATTCGGCACCGGTGATGGACAAGGTGTGGGCGCAGAAAGGGGGGTTGGGATGGATCGGCAAAAACACCAACCTGCTTTCCACCAGCTACGGATCTTTCTTTTATATCGGCGAGCTGATCATCGACCTGGAGCTGGAATATGATGAGCCCGTAAAAGATTACTGCGGCAACTGCCGAAAATGCATCGACGCCTGTCCCACCGGCGCGCTGACAGGTCCTTACCGCATCGACGCCTCACGCTGCATCTCATACCTGACCATCGAGAAAAAGGGCGATCTGCCCGAATCCATGAAAGACACCTACAACGACTGGATCTTTGGCTGCGACATCTGCCAGGATGTATGCCCCTGGAACCGCAAGGCCAGATACGGAGAACATGAAGACCTGCAGCCCCACCCCGACCTGCTGAGCCTCAGCCGGGGCGACTGGGAAAACCTCTCCCGCGAGCATTTCAATGCCATCTTCCGCCACTCGGCCGTCAAAAGAACCAAATACCAGGGCCTGATGCGCAACATAAAGTTTCTTTCATAGCCGAGATGCCGCTTAGCCGACATGTAGAGCCGACATACCGCTTAGCGTCTGAAAGAGCGCTTAGCGACATGTCGGCTCTACATGTCGGCTCGGCATATAAAATCTGTCAATCCTCCGATTTATCCTGTGACTCCAGGGGATTGGAAGCCAGGTCCTGGTATTCCTTGCGGTTGCGGTACACATCCAGGGCCAGGAAAAGGGCATTCCTGAAGGAAGTGGGGGATGCTTCATTCTTGCCAGCCAGCTCGTAGGCCGTACCATGGTCGGGCGAGGTACGCACGATGTTGAGTCCTGCCGTGAAATTGACCCCCTCATCGAAAGAGATGGCCTTAAAAGGTGCCAGCCCCTGGTCGTGGTACATGGCCAGGATGGCATCAAATTTTTTGATGTTGCTGGAGCCGAAAAAACCGTCGGCCGGGTAGGGTCCAAAAGCCATGATGTCTTCTTCCTTGGCGCGCTTGATGGCCGGTATAACCACATCATTTTCCTCATCGCCCATCAAACCGCTGTCGCTGGCATGCGGGTTCAGGCCAAAGACCGCAATGCGGGGCTTACGTATCTTAAAATCCTGCAAAAGCGTCTTGTCGAGCACACGAAGCTTACGAAGGATCAACTCCTGGGTGAGCACTTCCGGCACCTGTTTAAGGGGTATATGACCGGTAACCACGCCCACCTTCATCAGGTCGCTGACCATCATCATCAGGGTATCCTGGTTGCTGCCGAAGTGCTGGGTCAGGTATTCGGTATGCCCTGGGAAATCAAATTCTTCGCTTTGTATGTTGTCCTTGTTAACCGGCCCTGTAACCAGCACATCGATCCTGCCGTCCTTAAGATCCCTGACAGCCTGTTCCAGCGCGGCGACCGAGGCCTTACCGGCTTCAGGCGTTGATTTGCCAAGCTCCACGCGTATATTGTCATCCTGGGTGTTGATGACGTTCGATTTTTTCAGGTGGGCCTTCTCGGCATCGCGGATGATATTCAGACTGAAATTTTGAATATTTAATGCTTTCCGGTGATAAGCCGCCACCTTTGCCGACCCGTATACGATCGGCACGCACAGCTCATTGATGCGGCTGTCGAGCAGCGTCTTGATGATCACCTCGTAACTGATGCCATTTATATCGCCCTGTGTGATTCCAACTTTTATCTGTTCCATAACGCTTTGCTAAATTTTCCCAAATTTAATGATATTTATCGGGAGAAATATAACGCCCTGTAAAATGATCCAACAACCTGTTGCCAAAGCATGTTTCCCTTTATCATGAAGGCTGTCGCACTTTTCAAGTCCCTCCATCACTTCGCCACCTACCCCGAATCCAATGAAAATCGGAAAATGCCACTACTATTGGCCGGTGAAGCTGGTAAGCCTTCTCTGCCATTGCACATTTTTCTTGCCGAACCTGGCTGATTGGATCTCATTTCATGATACCTTCCCACCACAGCATGGAGCAACAAAAAGCCGGAGACCCGATGGGTCTTCGGCTTTAACAATTAAGGACCCCGGGCTAGCAACACCCGGGTATAATCATGCTTATGACATTAAGCTCCTGTACATACCTTACTGTGTGAGCTTCAGCGTCTGAAAAATGGCTTCAATCTGGCGAACATAGTTGCGTTTGTCAAAACGCGGTGCATAGACATAGCCATCCACTGTCACCACCTGCCCGGTATTTTCATTGAAGATGCTGTAGCTCACGAAAGGCCCTCCCATGAAATCGTTCTTCACTTTCCACAGGCCCCGCATCTCATAGACCGTATGGTTGTTCACCCGTTTCTTGTTGAAGAAGGGGGTCACCAGCGTTTCGGTGATCATATAGGAGTTGGGTGAAGGACCCGGCACAAACTTCTTGGTGAACCGGTCGCGCATCTGGGTCTGATAATCCACGGTGAACGTCTTTTCACCATCATAGGGATACTTATACACCAGGAAACCCTGGGTATATTCGGGATCTTCCTTGGCGATCCAGGAGAAGTTCGAAGTATCCTTATCGAGTGAGAAGCCTTTGGGCACCACCATCTCAACATTGAATTTCTCGCGCAGGTGTTTGATAACTCCGCGGTCGCGCAACCCCTTGTAGGCTTTCAGGTAGCGGTCCCATTCGCTTTCAATAAAGCGCTGGGCGGCTGATTCACCCTTCTCCCTGAAAAGTCTTTTCAGGGATGAATCGTTGGGGGCCTGTGCTTCAATCAGTATCTGCGACTTGGAGTTGACGCCTTTCCTGACAACAAACCGGGGTTCGCTGTATTTGGTAGCTATGTCGACCCTGAGAACATTGCGGTGGGTCTTGAAGCCCCTGTCGAACGCCTTCTGAGGGATGTTGATCAGGTCGAAGATGGGCTCAGGCTGGGGCAGTCCCTTGAAAACACTGCTCAACTCCTTCTTTATTGGCAATCCTACCTCGCTGCGGAACTTGGCGGTGTCCATCACTACGATAAGCTCACCTGTCTTACCGGTGACACTGGGCATGACGCCTTTTCTTTGACCCTGCTTGTTTTGTTCGGGGCTGCAGCTCACGATGGCCAACAACCCAATTGTGGCTATAAATGCGGAAAAAAATTTATTCATAGGACCGGACGTTTGGTTGGTTGTTGTGGTAAATGTATGGTGATACAATCATGTATGATCGATATATGCTTGTGATTTAATGATCGAGGTATATTTTTAGCTGCTTGCCGGGTTTGAGATCGGTCTCATCCTGGATGTCGTTGGTTCGTATCAGGTCGGTGATGGACTCACAATTGAACTTATTGGCAATCTTCCAGATGGTGTCGCCCTTCTGAACGGTGTAGTAGACGATGCGTTTGTTGGTGTCCGCCTGATTGCGTTTTTCCATCTCCATGCGTTCCTCTTCCAGACGTTTCACATAATCGGGATCCACCCATATCTCGAGTTTCTGGCCTACCTGCAGGTTGTTGTCGGGCAGGTCGTTCCAACGCCGTATCTGGTCGATGGTACATTGATACTTCATGGCTATTTTATGAAAGTACTCGCCTTTTTTAACGGTATGGATCAGTTTTTTCTTACCCTGGTCTTCGGGTAAATTTTGGTTGGAATCACTGGCAGCCGAAGCCATCGGTTTCGACTTAAATATCTGGTTCTCCTTCTTCAAAAAGGCCACCACCTTGTCTTTGGGCAGTATCAAGGTGGCCGGCTCACTCATGTTGGGGATAAAATTGCGGCGGTAGACCGGGTTGAGCTTTTCAAGGGTTTCTACCGGGACGTCGATATGGGAGGCTATCTGCTGAAAAGATGCAGCGTAGTGGATGTTCAGTGTATCGGTCTCGGAGAAGCCCAAACCTGCAGGCCTGGGTTTTATCTGGTGCTCTTCCAGGTGGTTCATCGCATAGTTGACCGCAATGAAAGCCGGTACGTATCCTTTGGTTTGTGCCGGCATATGCTCATAGAGCTCCCAGAAGGATTTGTCTTCTCCCGATCGTTCAATGGCCTTGCGCACCACTCCGGGTCCGCCGTTGTAGGCAGCCAGGGCCAGCTGCCAGTCCTCATAGGTCCGGTAAAGATATTTCAGGTAATCGCAGGCCGCTTCGGTGGATTTGTAGGGATCCCTTCGCTCGTCGATGTAGGAGGTCACCTTCAGGTCAAACATGCGGCTGGTGTTGAGCTTAAACTGCCACAAACCCACTGCTCCGGAGGAGGACCGGGCAAAAGGATCGAGGGCCGACTCCACGATGGCCAGGTATTTGAGTTCCAGGGGTAGGTTGTGTTTGTCGAGCATCTGCTCGATAAGCGGGAAATACTCCCTGGCCCTTCCGGCAATATTGGCCATATGCTCACGCTGCTCTATGGTGTAGACATCGATGTAACGCCGCACATATTTGTTGTATTCGAGCTCAATGGGAGTCTTGTTATCCAGCTCGGTGATCCTGTATTCATACACCAGGTCGGGGAAGATGGGGATGGAATCCGTGCCTGTGCCTTTACCGGCCTGAAGGTTGCTGGCAACAGGGACATTAACTATCAGGAGAGAGATCCACAGGAACCATTTGTAAGTATGCTTCATCATTCAATCTTTAAAGCGGCGAAGAATCAGAAAAATCCCGCGGGGAACTCCCATCTTTCCGGAACCCCCACGGCGGGCCTAAATATAACTCAAAAATCCTCAAAGATCAAAAGATGAATGCGGGGTTATTCATTCTTGTTTTTGTCCTGCAGGCTGTCGGGATCCTTGCTTTCGCCTTTATTGCCGCTTGTGGCGTCTTTAAACTCCTTAATGCCCTTTCCAAAACCTTTCATGATCTCTGGTATCTTACGTCCGCCAAAAAGCAGCAGCAATGCCAGCACGATGAGAATGATTTCCCAGGGCCCTGTAATTCCAAGTATGACAAAATCCATCATTGGTATGCTCCTTTTGTTTAATATCTTCTACGAATTTAATTTTTTTCCTTCACTTTTAAAACGTACATGACAAAATAATCATTCATATCTCAAAACAAGATGAATATTTTTTGTAGGGCTAAGTTCCCATTGGCTTTTCTTTCATCAAATTCTAATCAAGTGAAACGTCTCGTTTCAGCGGGATAAACCACAAGAAATCATAACATTAAAAACATGGTGTTGTGCAAAATTTCCATTGGGCTCATAAATAAAGGACGGGTAACCTGATCTAAAACCACAAGCAGGAATTTTAAAAACACAGACTTGATTAAATTCTGCAGGTTCTCTACCAGATAACGGGAAACTCAAACCGTCATTGTTTAATATGGTTGAACGTCCCCGCCTGTGCAAAATAAGTTAAAATGCCCATTTATCAAATGAAAAACAACCATGTAATTATCCATACCACCTAACAATTTAATGAATCAAAATACAATCAAACAGAAACTTACTGATTGGTAAAGAGTTTCACAATATCGTTTCCGTTGGCGTACACCAGGATTGCCAGCAGGATCAGCATGCCCGCAACCTGGGCATATTCCAGGAACTTGTCGCTGGGTTTTTGTCCGCTGAGAATCTCGTAAAAGAGAAACATTACATGGCCCCCGTCGAGTGCAGGTATAGGCAGCACGTTGATGATGGCAAGGATGATCGACAGGAAGGCCGTCAGGTTCCAGAAGGCGTACCAGTCCCACACTCCCGGGAAAATCTTGCCGATGGTGATGAAACCGCCCACCTCTTTGTAGGCTTCGGTTTCAGGAGTGAAGATCAGGCCCAGCTGCTTGAGGTATTCCCTGAAGGTTTGCACTCCTTTGCCAATACCGGCCGGGATGGCTGCCACAAAGCTGTAGCGCTTCTCCTCCAGCTGGAAATACTTGTTCATGTTTCCCACATAAAAGCCGATGTGTCCTTCCTGCGTGGTGGTCAGCTGCACCGTCTGCTTCTGGTCGTCTCGCTCAACCGTGACGGAAATCTCCTGGTTCTTTTTGCCCTCAAGCACTTGCTGAAGCTGATCAAAGAAACGCACGTCCTTCCCGTTTATTTCGACGATGCGGTCGCCGGGCTTCAGTCCGGCCTCCTTCGCCGGTGAATCTTCGCTAAAGCCGCCAATCACAGCGGGCATTCTCAGGTTGATGAACTGTGGGTCGTTTAGCAGCCTGGGAAAGACGGTATCGGGAATGTGCACCTGTTGCAGCTGGCCGTCACGTTGTATCGTAACGTTGTTGGCCTTTTCCAGCAGGATGGTCTTAGGGATGGCAGAAAAGCGCTCCACCTTTTTGCCTTCAATGGATACAATCCTGTCGCCGTCCTGGAATCCTATCTGCTCGGCCAGTTCATCGGCGGCAATGCCATATTTCACGTTGTCGTTGGGCAGGTACTGCTCGCCCCAGGCAAAAAGCACCGAAGCGTATATCAGTATGGCCAGGATGAAGTTCATGGTCACACCGCCCAGCATGATCAGCAACCGCTGCCAGGCCGGCTTTGACCGAAACTCCCAGGGCTGGGGCGGCTTGCTCATTTGTTCCTTGTCCATCGACTCATCGATCATCCCGGAGATCTTCACATAGCCTCCCAGGGGGAGCCAGCCCATGCCGTATTCGGTCTCACCCTTTCTGAAACGGAAAAGCGAAAAGCCTGGGTTGAAGAAAAGGTAGAACTTTTCAACCCGGGTTTTGAATATCTTGGCGAAAATGAAATGCCCAAACTCATGCAGTATAACCAAAATGGACAAGCTCAGGATCAACTGCGCCACTTTAACTAGTATCTCCATTTACGTGATTCTTTTTTTGTGATTAAACTTCTTGCATAAACCCGCGTCTCATCGTCGGTTTGAATATAATCCTCGAGCGCTGGTTCGGGTATATGGTGTATTTCTTTCATTGATTGCTCCACAATCCGGGGTATCTCCATAAAGCCAATTTGCTGCTTCAGAAATGCTTCCACCGCCACTTCGTTGGCAGCGTTCAGTATACACGGCATGTTTCCCCCATGGTGCATGGCCTGGTAAGCCAGGTTCAGGTTGATGAATTTCTCCGTATCGGGTTTTTCAAAAGTCAGTTTTGATATCTCGTCAAAGCTGAAACGTTTAAATTTGGTTTTTAATCTTTCAGGAGCCGTCAAAGCATAGGCAATGGGCACCCTCATGTCGGGAAGGCCCATCTGAGCTTTCATTGACCCATCGGCAAACTGTACAATCGAATGCACGATCGACTGGGGATGGATGATGACATCGATCTGGCTGGGCTCGAGGTCAAAAAGCCAATGCGCCTCAATGGCTTCCAGTCCCTTGTTCATCATGGTGGCCGAGTCGATGGTGATCTTGCTTCCCATGCTCCAGTTGGGGTGTTTCAGGGCCTGTGCAGGGGTCACCTGCTCCAGCTCCCTGGCATCCCACTGTCTGAAAGGTCCGCCCGATGCGGTCAGATAGATCTTCTCTATCTCGTTGCGGTCCTCCCCAACCAAACATTGATAGATGGCAGAATGTTCGGAATCAACCGGATAAATTTCCACCTGGTGTTCGTCGGCCAGGGTTTTGACCAGGTCGCCGGCCACCACCAGTGTCTCTTTGTTGGCCAGGGCAATGGGTATGCCATGACGAATGGCGCTGATGGTGGGCATCAAACCTGAGTAGCCTACCAAAGCCACCAACACCAGGTCGAGGTCGCCGGTGCCGACCACTTCCGACAGGGCTTTTTCGCCGGAAAGGATCCGGGTGGTGGTCTCTCCCACAAGTTTTTTCAGTTCTTCGCGGCGGGCCTCATTGGACACCACAGCCTGCTCCGGCTCGAAATACCTGATCTGGCGGGCCAGCAGCTCGACGTTGCCATAGGCAGTAAGGACCCTGACGTCGAAGAGCTCAGTAAAATCTTCCACCACCTCGAGGGTTTGGGTACCAATAGAGCCGGTGGAGCCTAGAATTGCAATGCGTTTCTTTTCCTGCATAATGCCGCGTTCAACCGTTCCCTAAAAGACAATGTATTTCTCCGGATCCAGGGGGGTGCCGTTCCGCCAGAGTTCAAAGTGAAGGTGGGGGCCGCTGGTGAGTTCCCCAGAATTGCCAATGATGGCCACCGCTTCGCCGGCCTCGACATGATCGCCCACTTCCTTCAGCAATTCGGCATTGTGCTTGTATACGGTAAGGATGTTGTTTTCATGCTGTATCTGTACCACCCAGCCGGTTTTGAGCGTCCAGTTGGCCATGGTGACCGTTCCATCGAGGACAGAGACCACCACGTTGTTGTCGCCGGCCACGATGTCGGTGCCGAAATGGTTCTCCTTGGCGTTGAAGGAATTGGTGACCAGTCCTTTGACCGGGCTGAAAAAGTGGACCTGCGAGAGGTCTCGGCCCGAGGGTTTGTTGTAATTGACCGACAGGGTATATTTCTCTTCCTTCTCTATCTGCTTGCGAAGGATGCTGTCGGACTCCGAACGCTCAAACTGAACCCTGGCATCCTGGATGGCGGTATCCTGGCTGGCGGTCTGATCTTCGGGAACGCCCCCGGCCATGATGGTGGCTATGTTGTCGATGTACTGCCCCCTAAGCTGCAGCTCCTTCTCCAGTGAATCGATGCGGGCGTAGTTCTGGACCATGGTGCGGCGCATGTTCCCCTCAGGGTAACCCGGGATGAACTCGCGTATGGGCGTGTAGGCAATCAACAGGCTGACCAGGGCAATCAGGAGAATGGCTCCTGTTCCAAAAACCGCCAGTACGTTGAGGCGGCTCAGGCGCATATACCATATCTCCTCAAAGGTGTCGTCGTTGTATATGATCAGCCTGTACTTGTTTTTCAGCCGTTGAAGCAGGGACTTCTTGTTGTTGGGTTCTTCTGCCATCACTCAAACTTTTACAAGATTACAAAGATAATAGTTTTCATCAATTTATGATGGTTAAAAAAACAAAAAACAGAGAATCGGGAAAAGCGCACACCCCGTTTCCACCCAAGATCAGTATTTATGTGCACTGTCTGCGTCAGGCGCCTGACAGCCAGCAATGCCTGGACAAATGATGGACTGCCAAACGACATTATTTACAATTGCCACTGCCGAACTTTTTATTATCTTTAATTTATCAAATGATCAAATCATAAACCACTTACTATGAAAAACCTTAAAAGACTGACGGCAGCCCTGATCATCCTTGTGATTTCTTTGTCGGGTTCTGCACTTCACGGCCAGGAAAAAGAAAAATCATCCAGTGAAAAAGCCCCGGGTGAAGGGGAACAACAGATCAAGAAGTTCGATGAAGTGATCCCCGATACGGCCACCGTCAAAAAAGGCGTGTTCAACATTTACGAGTTCGACGACAAGGTATATTACGAGATACAACAGGAGAAGTTGGGCAGGCAGTTCCTTTGGCTGACCCAGTTCTCGAAGACCCAGACCGGCTTTGGCTACGGCGGAACCGAGGTGATCCGGCGCGTGGTGAGATGGGACGAATACCAGGACCATGTGCTCCTGCGCAATGTGGAGCACCTGTTGAGGGCCGAAGAGGGCACCCCAGAGCATTTTGCCGTGGAAGCCTCCAGCCTGGAGCAGATCATCAAATCGTTCGAGATCGAGGCTTACCACAACGGCGGCAATCCCGTGATCAACGTCACCAGCCTGTTCAAGGAGGACGTGCCTGAGTTCAGTCCGAAGGACCAGCTCGATGCCAGCAGCCTGGACAAGAACAGGACCTTCATCTCCTCGGCCAAAACGTTTGCCGAAAACATAGAGACCAAGGTGCTGGCCACCTACAACCTGAAGAACAAGGGCGAAAACAACGGCCGCGGTGGTTCTGCTGCAGGCCGCGATCCCGGACTTGGCGCTGTCACCGTGCAGCTGCATCACAGCATGGTGGAGCTGCCCGGCGACATGATGCGCCCCAGGTATTTCGACCCGCGGGTAGGTTTCTTTGCAGGCGAACACCGCAATTTCAGCTCCGAGCGTCACCAGGTGAAGGAGGTCCAATACATCCGGCGCTGGCGGCTGGAGAAGGAGGATCCCTCCAAAGAGCTGAGCGAACCGAAAGAGCCCATTGTCTATTACGTAGGCAGGGGTGTACCCAAAAAATGGCGATCCTATATCCTGGAGGGCATCGAGATGTGGCAGCCGGCATTTGAGGAGGCCGGCTTCAAGAACGCCATCATCGGCAAGCTGGCCCCCACAGAAGAGGAAAACCCCGATTTCGATGCCGAGGATGTCAGGTATTCCACCATACGCTGGCTCCCATCCACCATACCCAATGCCTATGGTCCGCATGTGCAGGATCCCCGGACAGGCGAGATACTGGAGGCGGACATACGTATTTTCCACAACGTGCTGAGCCTGATACGCGACTGGTATTTCGTGCAGGCCTCCCCCAGCGACCCCAGGGCACAGCAGTTGCCGCTGCCGGATAAAGTGGTGGGCGAAGCCCTGCGCTACGTGGCCGCCCATGAGGTGGGCCACACCCTGGGTCTGCGCCACAACTTCAAGGCCAGCTCTTTCTACGAGGTGGAAAAATACCGGGATGCTGAGTTCACGGAAGAATACGGGCTGGAGGCTTCGATCATGGACTACGGGCGCTTCAACTACATCGCCCAGCCGGGCGACGATGCCGCCACCATCCCCAGGCTGGGACCCTACGATTATTTCGCCATTGAATGGGGTTACCGGCAGTTCCGGGGCAGCGGGTCGGCCCAGGAGGATGAACCGCACCTGAATAAGATAGCTGCCCGTCAGCAGGACAACCCCATGGTGCGTTTTGGAGCAGGAGGCGAAGGCAGTGAGAAAGACAGCGGCGATCCCCACGCCCGCAGGGAAGACCTGGGCGACGATCCCATCAAAGCCACCGAATACGGACTGAAAAACATTGAACACATCACGGGCTACCTGGTGGAGGCCAGCGTGCAGAAAGACAGGGATTACGAGCTGCTGGAGCATATGTACGACAGGCTGCTGGGACAGATGACCTGGGAGCTGCGCCATGTAGCCGCACTGGTGGGCGGCATTGAAAAGCACCGGCGGGCTTACGGGCAGACAGGTGAACTGTACGAGCCCACCCCGGTAAAAAAGCAAAAGGAAGCCATCGACTTCCTGCTGGAAAAAGGCTTTAAAACACCGGATTACCTGACCAGGAAAGACATTGTCACCCGCGTGGGCATGCACGGGGTGACCGAGAAGATCTCCAACTACCAGCGTGAGCTGCTGTACTCAATACTGAATGAGAGCACGGCCGGACGCATCACCGACCTGGAGGCCACCGATTTTGAATCTTACCCGCTGATGCAGGTGGTGGGCGATCTGCGAGAGGGCATCTTTGAGGAGCTCGGGGCAAAAAATCCCGACATCTCCATCTACCGCCGCAACCTGCAACGCGCCTTTGTCAAAAAGCTGGTCTCCTTCCTGGAGCAAGACAATACCAGCGGTGACCTGCAGGCTGTCGCCCGCGGCAACCTGACCCGCCTGCAGGAAGACCTCCAATCGCACATCCGCCGGGGCGATGAAGGGGTGGTCTACTACCACCTGGTCGACCTCGAAAAAAGGATCGATGAGGCGCTGGAGGTTTCGGAGGGGTGATACATTCGGAAGTCCCTTAAAGCCCCATTCTGAGTGTCCTACAAAGATGGACGCCTCAGAAATCAAAAAATGACCCTGAAAGGAAAGCCAGGTTTGGCTTTCCTTTTTTATACCCTTTCAACCAAACACCCCGGCCCACAAAAAACGGAACCAGTGCGGGATCATCCGGCTTGTTCCAATATTTATCAATGACAAAAGAGTATAGCGGATCCCCACATGTCTTTCTTTTAATGAAAACATGACAATGGTCCAAACAATGACCATTACAGCATAACAGCCAAAAAGGACAAATAAAACCTGGCATGACAAAATAATCATTCACAACACACAAATGGAGATGATCCTTTTGTCATGGTAAGTTACACAAGACCAAAACATTCATTAAAACACAATCTTGTGAATTGCCCACAAAGCTGTTAAGCTGGTGATTCAGCCAGGGTGCATGCCTACTGGGACTGAAGTAGCGGAGCCATAAATGATTCTAATAAAACGATCATCAGCAAAAAAATCAAATCAACCCTCGTTGAGCGGTTTCGACCATATAGCTGATGCAGACGGATGTCTTGATTAAACAGGAAGACCATGGACAGAAAATTTCACCATAACACGGACAACAATGCAGCAAGCAGTTTTATATACAAGAAATATTTGATCTACTTGCTGAAAAACTGGTACTGGTTGCTTTTAACCCTGGCAATAGCCGGTGGGGGTGTGTATTTTTTCAACAAAGCTGTGCCCAGGGTATACAAAATGGAAGCACAAATCATCTTCAAAAAGAACACCAAACAATATGACACACGGGTTGACGAGGCCCTGAAAAACCTGAACCTCCTTGAAAACATCGACCAAATGGATCAGGAAAGCGACATTGAGCTCCTAAAATCTTATCAAATGATAAAAAGAGCCATGGAAAAGCTGGATTTTGAACTGTCCTATTTCAAAGAGGGAAAATTATATGATGAGGAGCTCTATAAAAATCTACCGTTTTACAGCTATGTCGATCCAACCCCGGCCCTTTACAACCACCGGGTATACATACAAATTCTTTCTGCCGATCGCTATAAGGTTATCATAGACGGTGAAAATCCGAAAGAATACATTGCAAGATTTGGCAAAGAGTTTTCAGAGCATGGGTTGAAATTTACCCTATACAAAAATGAAAGTTACCCCAAAAACTTCCCCGGAAAGGGCCGGTATTATTTTGTTGCTCACAAAATGGATGATTTGATCAAACAATATGAAGAAAAACTCAAAGTTGGCCGTTTAAAGGAAGAGAGCAACATCATTTATATCTCTACAACAGGCCATGTGCCTGAGAAGGAAAAAGACTTTATAAACGCTTTGATTGAATCATTCAAAGAATATCAATTTAACCGCATAGACAAAAATGCAGATGCCTCCATAGAATTCATCAACCACCATGTCAAAAAAATAGACAAACGGCTGCTGGACTATGAAAATCAGTTGCAAACATTGCAGTTGAGCAGAAGTCAAATCCGGACCTACAACCAGGACCCCTTTTACTCAGGCAACCAACTGGACTATGCTTCTTCATCCCTGTACGATAAGATAAGCAACCTGGAGAACCAAAAAATGGTTTTAAAAGATACCAAGGACGATTTCCTCTATTTATCCGACCTGATCAAAAACAACAACAACATTGACAGCATCTTTCTTCCCATAACAGATGAAATAAACGATGCAGGACTGGACCAACTCCTTCAGGAACTGGCTGCCATACAAAACCAGTTGAATGCATCTTCACAAAACATCCAGGACGACCATCCATTTTATCAATCTCTCAACCAGCAGTATGAAGAGCAAAAAAAGACGCTCCTGACCAAGGTAAACATATACATCGACCACCTGAACAAATCAATAGACAGGTTGGACAAGAAGATCAACGACATCAAAGAAAAAATACCATCCTTCCCTTATAAGGAAAGACACTACAGGGAGATGATGAGAAAAATACAGCAAAATGAAAAGGTGCTGGACATTCTCTCCTCCAAAAAAATCGAATTTGTACTGATCAAAGCATCCAAGATGCCCAATTACAACATATTAGAAGAACCAAGGATTGCTGACGCCTTGGTGGTCTTCCCCAATGTCACACTCAACTACCTGTTGGCATTTTTCGTTGGTTTCATTCTACCTGGCAGCTTATTGATCTACAGAAGAAGCCTTTATTCAAGAATTGAGGAAAAGGAAGAAATAACCAACCATACCTCCATTCCCGTTTTACACGCTATTGAACACAGTTCATTCAAAACGGAGCTGCCGGTTTACTACCATCCTCAATCGTCCATTGCAGACGGCTTCCGTTATATAAGGACAAAACTCATGTACACTTTAAAAACCCATGAAAACAAAGCCTTCATGGTTACATCGATGATCAGCGGGGAAGGCAAGAGTTTTGTTGCATCAAACCTGGCAACCATACTGGCCATGGGAGGGAAAAAAACAGTCATCATAAGTGCTGATATCCGTAAACCTACGCTGGACAAGGTATTTTCCATGAAAAACAGTGTGGGATTAAGCGATTATCTGGTCACAAATTTGGACTATACCAAGATGATTCAGCCTCTGCCAATTAAAAACCTTTTCTTCATTCCTCCGGGGCAAACAGCTTACAATACAGGTGATTTGTTTTCCGAAAGAAAGATAAAAAACTTGTTGGACCATCTCTATGAACATTTTGAATACATCATCTTTGATTCGCCCCCCTTCTCCATCATTCCCGAGTCGATCATCATCGCAGAGCAATGCCACAGCAACATCTTCGTGGTTCGCCATAACTACAGCCCGAAGAATGTCATCAAATCACTCGAGGAGATCAGGACGGAGGGCAGGCTGAAAAACATGCACCTTCTGGTCAATGGCATCAAAACAATGAACGGATTTGGCCTCAAATATTATTATGGATACGATTCTTCTTATGGATTTGGCTATTACAACAATTATTACAACCACAAAAGAAACATCAACAAAATGCCCGAACATGCCAGAGTAAATGATGGCGCCCACCAGGGAGGATGACACAACTTTGAGTCTCAACTTAAAAAATCCAAACCATGCGATACAAAATATTCCTGACAGGCCTGCTGCTTTTTCTTTTAGCCTGCACATCATGCAACACTTACAAGAAATACACCTATTTACGGGACATCCCCATTACAGGTAACAACCAGGAAATTGAGAAAAACAAACCAACATACAAAATACAGCCGGGCGACATCCTATATGTCAGGGTTATCACCCCCGACCAGTCAATGGGCGACATATTCAATCCATTTGGTTCTTCTCAGCAATCTTTCCGGGATGTAGGCTATGAAAGCATGTATTACTTTGGCTACACGGTGAGTGAAAATGGAGATATTGAAATTCCTGTGATCGACTCCGTTCATGTGGGAGGTTTGACCCTGGAGGAAGCCAAGCGAAAGATTGAGGGGCAGGCCCGAAAATATCTCAAAAAACCCCAGATTATAGTGAAGATGGCACAGTTTAAATTCACTTTACTGGGAGAAGTCCAGATGCCGGGGATCAAGAATGTTTATGACAACGAACTGAACCTGATTGAGGCTGTCTCCTATGGCGGGGGCATCAACTATAGCGGTGACCGAAGGGAAGTGCTGATTCTGCGGTCAACCAAAACAGGCACCAAAACTTTCCAGGTCGACCTGACAGACAACACAATCGTGGAGTCGGATCTGTATCATGTCATGCCCAACGACATCATTTATGTCAAACCCCGTCAAACCACAGCCTACAGGCAAGAGACATCCAATTTCCTGTTCGCCTTAAGTGCCCTTTCGTCTGCTGTTACCGCAGCTTTGTTGGTCCTAAGACTGGGACTGTAAACAGGTCAAAAAAAGACCATCAACCCATCAAAACCATAAGCCATGTGTGGAATAGTTGGTATACTCAATAAGGACAAACCTGTCGATTACCTTCAGTTAAAAAAGATGGCCGATGCAATGCATTACCGGGGTCCGGATGAGGAAGGCTACTATCTGAACAAAAACCTGGGTTTTTATCACAAACGGCTTTCGATCATTGACCTTGAGCAAGGCAAGCAACCCATGGAGACAGAGAGATACTGCATCATATTCAACGGAGAAATTTACAATTACATCGAGTTGCGCTCCGACCTGATATCAAAGGGACATAAGTTTAAAACCCAATCGGATACAGAAGTCATCCTTCATCTCTATGAAGAATACGGATATGAGTCCATCAATCGTCTCAACGGCATGTTTGCTTTTCTCATATACGATAAACCAAGGGAACAACTGATCGCAGCACGCGACCATTTTGGCATCAAACCCCTTTACTATTATATCAATGACAACAAATGGATTTTTGCATCTGAAATCAAAGCCATCCTTCAACACGAGGAGATCGCGGCAGAGGTAAACAAAGAATCGCTCTCCGACTATTTGACATTTCAGTTCATATTGGGCGAAGAGACATTGTTCAAAAACATAAAAAAATTTGTTCCCGGAAGTTATATGGTCATCAACCTGAATAATTTTTCACACCACACGGTAAAGTACTGGTCACCCAACTTCAGCGTAGACAGATTTCACACAGAAGACTATTTTATTTACCACCTGCGCAAGTTGATTGAGGATTCGGTCCGGATCCAGCTCAGAAGCGATGTTGCACTGGGGACATACCTAAGCGGAGGGATAGATTCAAGCCTGGTGACAGGTATCGCCTCGCATTTGCTTAACAAAAGTCTGCCGGTATTTTCCGGTGCGTTTAACGAAGGAGATGAGTTCAGTGAGATGCAATACATCAAGCAGGTTGTGGATAAAAACGGTGCCGACCTTCACACGGTTTATCCAACATCCCAGGATTTCATCAACCTTCTCCCTAAACTTATATACCACATGGATGAACCAGTAGCCGGACCCGGGATGTTCCCCCAGTATATGGTTTCTCAGATGGCTTCGGAGCATGTTACCGTAGTTTTGGGTGGCCAGGGTGGAGATGAGATTTTTGGGGGATACACCCGTTATGTGATCGCCTACCTGGAACAAGCGCTTAAAGGAGCCATATATGGCAACACCGATGAAGGGGAACACATCGTTTCTTTAAAAAACATGCTGCCCAACCTACGCAGTATAGAAAAGTACCAACCCCTTCTGAAAAAATTCTGGAGCCAGGAGGTTTTTGAACCCATGGACCGAAGGTATTTTTACTTAATCGACAGGATGAACGGGAACACCCATTACTATACCAGTGGGTTTCTCAGTGACTACAGCCGGGAGAGCATTTTTAAACGTTTCAAGATGCTTTTTAATGATCCCAACACCTTCTCCTACTTCAACAAGATGACGAATTTCGATATGTTCGGCAGCCTGCCGGCCCTGCTGCATGTTGAGGACAGAATGAGCATGGCGGCATCCATCGAATCACGTGTACCCTTGCTGGACAGACGCATTGTTGACCTGATCGCAAAAATGCCGCCATCCATGAAGTTCAAAGGGGCAAAACTGAAGTACGCCCTTCTCAAATCAGCAGGCGATTATTTGCCCGACAGCATCCAGCAACGCAAAGATAAAATGGGTTTCCCGGTACCCCTTCATATCTGGGCAAAAAAAGATGCCAAGGATTTCATCGGAGACATCTTACTTTCTCAAAAAAGCAGGGAAAGAGGGATATTCAAAGCAGATGAACTGGAACGCATCATCACAGAGGAGCGGCCTTTTGGCAGACAGCTGTGGGGAATCCTGTGCCTTGAGTTGTGGTTTCAAAATTTCATAGATAACAGTTCAATTCCTACACATTATGCAGATCAACTTAAGTACGAACAAAAGATTTAATTGGAAAGTCGCAAAAATCGGGGTGATTGGTCCGGGTATTGTTGGCATGCCCATGGCTGTTCTCCTGGCCAATGCCCGCATAAAAATAGGCACAGACCAGCCGGCAAGGGTTGTTGTCGTTCAAAGAAACTCCCCTAATTCCGGGTGGAAAGTGGATGCCATCAACCGGGGCAAATCGGTGATTGGAGGCATCGAGCCTGAGCTGGACGCCATCACCGAATCCTGTGTCAGAGAAAAGCTGCTGAGTGCCAGCTGGGATTACGGTGTCCTGGCCGATGCTGATGTCATTCTGGTAGCCATCCAAACCGACAAAGATGGATTCGGACCGGATTACAAGCCTCTTCTTGATGGTCTGTCAAACCTGGCCCGGGCTTTACAAAAGAAACCCTCCGGGAACATCCCCCTGGTCATATTTGAATCCACCCTCGCCCCCTCCTCCATGTCCACCGTGATAAAAGACCATTTTGCACGCTATGACCTGACCGAAGGCAGGGACATCTTACTGGGGAACAGTCCCAATCGTGTCATGCCCGGCCGGCTGGTAGAAAGGGTTACCCAATCCGACAAACTCGTTGCCGGCCTGCACCAGGAAACTCCAAAAATG
>CAJXLE010000011.1 GCA_913055895.1 uncultured Bacteroidota bacterium
TGCTTTCTTCATCAATAGGAGAGTGGCTTACCTGGCCCGGGAAAAGTATCTGCGCCCCGCCCGGCAGGTTGATAACGGCTCTTCTTGGCGGCACTCCGGAGGTAAGTCCCCCAACGAGAAAAACTCCTTCCAGGCGGCTCAATTCCCGTGCAAGCTGTTCCGCCCTGCCCCGTGTGGTGTGATCAATCAGCACAGCCATCGGCATGTCTCTCAGGAATGGAGGCACCTCCGCCACCGAATACCTTGAAAGACGCCGGTCTCCGGTTCGCGGTCTGGCTGCCGAAACGACCGGAGTAGAAACAGATCTACCATAAAGGGAGGTGTAACCACCGGGCAGAGAAGTGTTTCTCAGATCCAGGATCAAACCATCCTTTTTTGAGAAAACCTTCATATCATCCAACTCCCAACGATCATGGGGATGCATGTAGGCCACTGCCTCCCCTAGGCCTGAAGTATCGGGATGCCATGTCCCGTAACCAGAAGCCCTTCGGGTGCGGGCCACCTGAAAGTTGCGGGTTCCCTGACCGTCGGCCACGCCCAACGAGATCTCACTCCCTGCCCGACCACGAAAATTACTGCGGTCAAAAACCAAATCGTTCATACCTCTTAGGGAGTCAGACAAAAACACAGTGGAGCCTGCGGAAAGTATTTCCTGCACAGGCATGCCTTCAATTCTGATGATCCTGGTCCCTGGCCGGAGCACCGGCAAAAGGGTGGAGTCTTCCACCCGGGTTACAACCAAATCACCGCCAATCCTGGCAAATTGAAACGGCACAACAAAATCACCGGTGAAATTAAAAATCTCGCTGTCATTGAGGATGATCCTGCCATGGGGCAGATTCTTCAACATATTGCGCAAAATCATGTAATAAGCAGAATCGGAGCGGCTGCTTAGCACCTTTTTGACATATGGCTTGAGGAGCCTGTTCCAGGACTTTACCCCGGCCACAGGCATGGGGTAGGTATACCTGACAACCGACCACAGTTTAAACAGCCCCAGCAACTTATAAGGATGATCAAGGGGCGAAACCGAACTGGGGAACTGCCGGGGGACCATCTGAAAAGAAAACTCCCTGCCCGTGCCCTGGTAAACCTGGGTCTGTAAGACCTCTCCCAGCCTTTCAAGGGAAATAGGTGCCACGGAAACGTAATCAAACTCCACACCTGCCTGATCGGATAACAGCAAGTGGGGGTTCAGGAAAAAATCTTTCCCGTCCACATCAAAGTGAACAACTCCGCTATTCTTATAAATCCTGCCAGTCTGTTCATAAATGATGCTCACATTGTCGCGCTGCTCGGCAAGGCTTTTCAACCGGGCCTTGTAATACGACAGGGTTGTACGGTTCACCAACAAGTGAACAGGCCTCTTGATGGCTACCTTGCGGAAAAATTTTTTCCTGCCTGAAAAGGGTTGGCCGGCCTTGACTGGCAAAGACCTTAGTGTTTGCAGGGTGCCCGGGTCGGTGACTTTCCATTTCTGGTCAAAATGTGGGTTGGTATTCATTTCATCCCAACCATAATGAAAACGGTTCACCTTTACGCCCATCTGTAGATTCCTGGGGGTCAGCATACCCATGATATAATCAAAGCTGCCCCAGCTTCCGTCAACCGGGTTGACCTTCAACGATTGATAAAACCGCATATCCAGCACGAGAGGTTTGTTCCCCAGGCGGTTGTTCAGGGTGCTGTCGAAAACATGCCAGCTGGACTCCCTTGACAGAAAAGAAGCTGAAAGCCTGACATAATCATACTGTTGCCTCTTTTCTATTCTATATCCACCGGAAACAGGTACCTGCCAGTCATCTTTTCCATAAATACGGGTGAGTGGATCATTCAGATCCGATAAAAGATGGGTATTCAATATCTCGGGAAGTTCTCCCTGTTCCTGTTGAAGAATATCCAGCTGAAGAAAATCCACCAGACTTCTTTCCCAGTTTAATGGTGGTTGTTCTCTTACCACGGACGGATGCAGCATATAACATTCACCCCACACCCTTCCGGTGGTTGCGTAACGCTGAACAGGATCTTGAGCACTTGCGGCAGACAGGAATGCAAGAAACAACAGGATGGGGATCAGTAGGTTTTTCATCAGGTTCACTCTTTTACAGGGCGGGTTATGACCTTTGACAGCCCGAGGGCAAAGAAAATTGCGGGTAATAACCTTCAGCCATTCAAATGTAATACATTTTTCCGGATGAAACATTCCCGCTCCGGCTGAATAAGTTCTAGATAAACAACATATTCACCAAAATGCAAAACAGAAAAGAACTCATCATAACAAGCGATCAGAGATGAAAAACAGGAGAGGGAAAACCACAGAAGACAAAAACAGAAAGAAATGGGAAGTTTGACAAAAGGGGCATTTGAAAGGACGGGAGGTCATCAGATTGTTTCAAATGCCCCTTTTCAATCAGGGGTTTGCAGGTTATTTCTCCACGGTGACGGTCCTGGATACAACCGTGACATAGGTGGTGAATATGTTGATGATCACATCCAGCGCTTCCTGTTCAGTAGTGATGGTGTAATCTTCGGCATCGCCTGCCATCTCTTTTGTATCCACATCATTAATAGGTACAAGACCCCATAAAACATACCATTGTCTTTCCTGTTGCTCAACACCTGTTTGAGCTCCGTCACCAATGGTATGCACATGGGTGGCACAAGAAGCAAAAAGGAACATAACGGCCAGTAAAAGACCCGATAATTTTAAAGCTGTTTTTTTCATAGCATTAAAAAAGATTAAAAGGTTATTGATTGGTTATTGAGTTATTGAGCCAATGGACGACTCAACATTTTTAATTTCTTTGCCGTATATTTCTCTCCTTACAAAATAGTCAAAGCGCAGGGATGTATCACCTGTTCTGGCAAAAAGCCTGAAAGATATCCACCGGGGGCCTTGAAGCAGGTATTGGGTGAAGTGCAAATCATTGTGCCGAAAAGTACCCTTGCGAACATCCTGCCAGGGAGCGTTGCTGCCCTTCTTCTCATCATTTTTTCTGAGCAGCGAATCATTCATACCATGCTCATCAGGGCGAACACCGGAAACCACCAGGAAGACCGATGAGGCAGAATCACCATGGACTTTTAAGATACCCTCCCGCCTGTTAAAATGGCCTTTCATCCTTTGGCGAAAAAAATCCCTGTCGAGGCCCTTCCATTCCAGGGGCGGCCTGTAACGGATGTTGTATCCATCAATGGACACCTCCTTTGCCAGCAGGCTGCTGTCAACCTGGAACTGCATCGGCGCATCCTCCGTTGAACGGTCAGGTGACTGACAGGCGACAATGAAAACCAATAAAAAAAACAGAAAAAACCTTTCCAGATTCAAATTGACTTGTGGTTTTGGATAACGAGATCAAAATTACAAAAAAAATCCTCTCACATCCACCATTTTGTGGCAACAACAGAAGCAAACCAATCCAAAAAAGCCCTTTAACAGGGGATTACAAAAATTCCACAACAAACAAAAACTTTTTTCAACAACATTTTGTCAACAACCATGTTGAAAACCTTAACAAATCCCCCCGGAAGAGATATTCATTTTATTTTCAATTCAATATTTATCCAAAATTTAATTGCGAATTACTTGATTATTTCCACACGATCGCTATATTCGCAAGTAGTTGTGAACATTTTATCAACGCCTATGCCCTACCGACGTCTACCCAACACCGACAAAGCAAGAATGAGGGCCCTGAAAACTGCCCACGAACAAGGCAGGGAGATACCGCCTTTCAAGCTTGCTTTCTCACAGGAGACCCTCCAACGACTCAGCTCTTTTTTGCCCAGGTATGAAAAAGCCCTGACGGAATATCAAAACACCTACAAAAAGCAGGTATCCAACCAGAAAGAGTTCCAGCACAGGTTGAAAAAAGCCCGTTTGTACATATCCCATTTCATCCAGGTGGTGAACATGTCAATCATGCGCGGGGAGATGCCCCAAAAAACCAGGGAATATTACGGAATGACCAAGGAAGATAAGAAACTGCCCTCCCTGAACACCGAACAGGACATCATTGATTGGGGAAAAAAGATCATAAAGGGTGAAGAGGAACGCAAGAAATCAGGGCTTCCGCCTGTCACCAACCCCACCATCGCCGTCGTTAAGGTTAACTACGACAATTTCATGGATGCCTACCATTTTCAAAAACAGCTTCAGGAAAACCACCAGCGATCATCGGCACAGATACATGAATTGCGCAAGGAAGCCGATCAGATAATTTCCAGCATATGGGATGAAGTGGAAAAAACCTTCTCCGGGGAGAGCGACCAACAGAAACGTGCCAAAGCCAAGGATTACGGAGTGGTTTATTTCTACAGGAAAAACGAACTGGGCAGGCTGAACTTTCAGCACATCAATAACAACAGCGGTATATCACCCTTTTAGCCGCTTTTCGTTCATATAAACGATCCAGCACGAGAGCAGGATCATCACCACGCTAAATGCCACAGCAGGCAACTGTCTTCCCATGGCCTCAAAATGCTGTGAAGAGAAGGCCACCTCATCATGCCACAGGTAATAATAAACCACGGCGCTGGTGTTGTTAACAAAATGCCCGACTATGGGCAGCCATATAGATCCGCTCCACAGCAACAGGTAGCCAA
Organism: uncultured Bacteroidota bacterium; assembly: GCA_913055895.1. Classification (GTDB taxonomy): domain Bacteria; phylum Bacteroidota; class Bacteroidia; order Bacteroidales; family UBA12077; genus JAGXLC01. The sequence goes on from CAJXLE010000011.1 coordinate 4,606, forward strand.
AGAGCATGCCCAAAAACATACGCGGCAAGAGGCCATAAAACTGCACATGCATGGCGCTGAAGAGGAAAGCCGCAATGACAATCCCCAGGTGCACATTGCGGGTCCACCGGATCATCAGCTTTTGAATCAACCCCCTGAAGACCAACTCCTCCCCTACAGCCGGCAACACACCCACCATCAAGACATTGACCAACAGCATCGGAATATTATCGGCCTTTAAAAACCGGCTGGTCAGTTCACGGGCACTCTCTTCCCGGCTCATAAGCCAGTCTTCCAGGGGACCAAAAGTCTCTGGCAGATGAATCTCCTGGTTCACCCAGGTAAGAAAATTGATGAAAGGCACCGCCATCCATATCAACAGCACCACCGTCACAATGGTCCAGCCCCGCGGATGGCTGCTGAAACCAAGGTATTTCGAAGGATTATCCGAAAAAAAACTGACTGCTACAAAAGGGGGTACAACAAAAAGGCCTACTGTTTGTATAATCTGAAAATATTTAATGATTTGGGTTTGTTGAGCAGCTCCCTGACCGGAGAGCAGCTGCGAAAGTTCAGCGAACGACATCCCAAAAATGGGAACCGCCAGCAGGTAACCCAGCAAAAACATTATAAAAAAGCTGGTGACCATAATAAAGACCAGCATCAGCAGTTTTGAGAATGGATGACGAAAGAAATCAGGATTCATGCGCAGGGGAATTAAAACTTCCTATTTTTGCAGGATAAAATTAAACAAATAAAGCGTTGATGAAAATAGGCCACATCGAATTGCCCGACAAACCGCTCTTTCTTGCTCCCATGGAGGACGTCACCGACCAGTCTTTCCGGCATATATGCAAGGAGTATGGCGTTGATGTGATGATCTCCGAGTTCGTTGCCTCCGAGGGATTGATACGGGATTGTGAGAAAAGCATGAAAAAGATGCAGATCGACCCCATAGAACGTCCCTTTGGCGTTCAGCTTTACGGCAACCGTACAGAGGCCATGGCGGAAGCCGTGAAGATGGCCGAATCGGCCGAGCCTGATTTCATCGACCTGAATTATGGCTGCCCGGCCAAAAAAATAGCCAACAGGGGAGCAGGAGCAGGCTTGCTCCAGGACATACCCCTGATGGAAGAGATGACCCGCGCCGTGGTGGAAAACACCCGGCTGCCCGTTACGGTTAAGACACGGCTGGGGGGGGACCACCAGAGTGTCAACATCGTGGAGGTGGCACAAAGGCTTCAGGATGCCGGCATCCAGGCTTTGTCCATCCACGGGCGCACCAAGGCACAGATGTACCAGGGACAGGCCGACTGGGAGACGATTGCCCGGGTAAAGCACCACCCCGATGTTGACATCCCGGTGATCGGCAACGGCGACATCGTCGATGCCCAGGGAGCTGCCATGGCCTTTGACCATTACGGTGTCGACGGCATCATGATCGGCAGGGCCACCGTGGGCAAACCGTGGCTTTTCAAATCCATCCGCACTTACCTCGACAAGGGCTTTATCCCTGAAGAGCCCGACATCGCAGAGAAAGTGGCCGTGGCCAAACAACACCTGCAAAAATCACTGGAATGGAAGGGTCATCCCCGGGGCATCTATGAGATGCGCAGGCACCTTTCCAACTATTTCAAGGGACTGCCCCATTTCAAACCCCTGCGCACCCGGCTGGTCACCTCCCTCGACGAAAAAGAACTTCACGACACCCTCGATTACATAGCCGAAAAATATGCCCATTTTGATGCCTCGAAACTGAAGAGCGATTCGTTTTTTCATTATTAAGGCGGAGGAAGAGGAGAAGAAAGAAGGCTAAGGCGAAGGCTAAGGCTAAGAAAGAAGAAGAAAGAAGGCGAAGGATAAGGCTAAGGCTAAGACTAAGAAAGAAGAAGAAAGAAGAAAGAGAAGGCTAAGGATAAGGCTAAGGCTAAGGATAAGAAGAAGAAGGAAGAGAGAGAAGATAGAAGAAGGCGAAGGCGAAGGATAAAAAAGAAGAAAAAAGAAGGCGAAGGATAAGGATAAGAAAGAAGGCTAAGGCTAAGACTAAGAAAGAAGAAGAAAGAAGGCTAAGGCTAAGAAAGAAGAAAGAAGAAAGAGAAGAAAGGGGAGGTTGGATCAGGAAGGCTGGAAATGGAAAGCTTTTTCAATGAGCAGGCGGGCCGTGTGGGCGGGATCATCGCGGTCGACCGGCAGGGGGTGGATGCGGGAAGGATCCCTTTTTCCCAGACCGTGCAGGTAAGCCTTGTCGTAATAATCAAGTGACAGGTCGGCGGCGGTGTGAAAATCACCCTCCTCGACAGCCTCGATGGCTTTGCGGGCCCTGTCACTACCCAGTCGCTTGCGGATACGCGAGATGGCTCCTTTAAGCTTTTCGCTGTCAAAAACAGCGTACTCTTTTACCAGGCGTTCCACCCTCAATGAGCGGTCCATCTCTATCTTGACAACCGGAGCCCTTCGCATGGCGTGAAAAAGCTCATCGGGTATGCCGCATTTACCGATCATCTTGCTTTCATCTTCTATCCATACCGGCCGCTCCAGGTCCATCTTCAACCACTCATCAAACAGCCGGTTTTCAAAATGCTCGGTGGAGGGCTGCTCTTTTTGTCCCATCGAACCAAAAGCCGATCCTTTATGACAGGCCAGCCCCTCCAGGTCGAGCACCTGCTGGCCCTGTTCTTTCAAAGATTTGAGTATGTCGGTCTTTCCGCTTCCCGTATAACCCCCCAGGACAATGATACAGGCAGGTTGTTTCAACATGTTGCGGCAGTACCTGCGGTAGGCCTTGTAGCCGCCTTTAAGGACATAAGTGACCAGTCCCGGCTTATCAAACAACCAGGCCATGCTCTCACTTCTCATGCCTCCCCGCCAGCAATGAACAACAAGGGAGCGCTGATCGCCTGCCAGGTTGCGGGCTTCATCGGCCAGCGACTCCATCCGGGGACCTACGATCCGCAATCCTTCCATGACAGCTTCCTGCCTGCCTTGCTGGTGGTAGGCTATGCCGACACGTTTGCGCTGGTCGTTGTCAAACAAGGGGATGTTATAAGCCCCGGGGATATGTGCCTTGTCATACTCACCCGGGGAGCGCACATCCACCACGGGCATACGGTGTCTCTTCTGAAGAAACGCTTCAACATCAATGACCTTCATAAAGAAAGGGTTTGGATAAACTGTTTCGTGCGGCCGGGGTAAAAACAGCCAAAACGATGATCAGCCGGCATTGGAAAAAACCTGGGGTTTGACCAGGTCCCTGACTGCAGCTGCTATACCTTCGGCATCGAATCCACACAATTTCTGCAACTCTTCGGGCTTACCGTGGTCGATAAAACGGTCGGGTATGCCCAGCTTCTTGATGCGCACCTGGTACTGATGTTCTCCCATGAATTCCATCACGGCAGATCCCAGTCCACCGACCACTGTACCATCCTCCACGGTCAACACAGTTTTGAATTTTTTGCCCACCTCATGCAGCAGCTCTTCATCCAGGGGTTTGAGAAAACGCATGTCGTAATGGGCGATGCTGGTGGATTGATCCTGCAGGTTGCGGATGGCCTCACTTGCAAAATTGCCGGTATGGCCTATGGTAAGGATGGCTATCTCGTCGCCTGATTTCAACCTCCTGCCCTTGCCAATGGGTATCTCCTGCATGGGCTGCTGCCAGTCGACGGTTACCCCCCTTCCCCGGGGATAGCGTATGGTGAAAGGGCCCTTGTCGGGCAGCTGGGCTGTAAACATCATGTTCCTCAGCTCCGGCTCATCCATGGGGGCAGCCACCGTCATGTTGGGAACGGCTCTCATATATGACAGGTCGAGCGCTCCATGATGGGTGGCTCCGTCGGCTCCCACCAGCCCGGCCCGGTCAAGGCAAAAAACCACGTTCAGCTTTTGCAGGGCCACATCGTGCACCACCTGGTCGTAGGCACGCTGCATGAAAGTGGAGTAGATGTTGCAAAAGGGCATCATACCGTCGGCAGCCAGTCCGGCTGAGAAAGTGACGGCATGCTGCTCGGCGATGCCCACATCAAAAGCACGCTCGGGCATCTTCTGCATCATAATGTTCAGCGAAGAACCGGTGGGCATGGCAGGTGTGATGCCAACTATACGTTCGTTGCGGCGGGCCAGCTCCACCAGGGTGTGACCAAAAACATCCTGGAAACGCGGGGGTTGGGGTTCATCCGAGCCCACCTTATGCAAACGGCCTGTCTCACTGTCGAAAGTGCCGGGAGCCCTGTGCCAGGTGGTCTGGTCTTTCTCGGCCTGGCTGAACCCTTTGCCCTTCTTCGTGATGCAGTGCAACAGCTTGGGCCCTTCAATGTGCTTCATATCGGAAAGCACCTTGGTCAGGTATACCACATCGTGGCCGTCGACCGGCCCAAAATAGCGGAAGTTAAGGGCTTCAAAGAAATTGCTCTGTTGGAGCACGGCTGTTTTAACGGCACTCTCCAGCTGCGAGGCCAGCCGCTGATAGTTGGGCCCCAGCTTACTGATCTTGCCCAGCAGGTTCCACACCTCGTTCTTCAGCTTGTTGTACGTCCGCGAAGTGGTGATGTCGAGCAGGTATTCCTTCAGGGCACCGACATTGGGATCGATGGCCATGTTGTTGTCATTGAGGATCACCAGGAGGTTGGATTTCTCCACACCGGTGTTGTTCAAACCTTCAAAAGCCAGGCCGCCGGTCATGGAGCCATCGCCTATGACAGCCACCACGTGGCGGTCGGTCAGACCCTGTATCTCAGCCGATTTGGCCAGTCCCAGGGCCGCTGATATCGAAGTGGATGCATGTCCTACTCCAAAGGCATCATAACGGCTTTCGGCAGGGTTGGGAAAACCACTGATGCCATCCAGCTTGCGGTTGGTATGGAAAATATCCTTGCGGCCTGTGAGGATCTTGTGCCCGTAAGCCTGGTGCCCTACATCCCAGACAATCTTATCATAGGGTGTGTTGTAGACATAATGCAAAGCCACGGTCAACTCCACCACCCCCAAACTGGCACCAAAATGCCCGGGATTAACCGAAGCCTCTTCAATGATGAATTTTCTCAGTTCCCGGCTTAACTGTATAAGGTCCAGTTCACTCAGTTTCTTGAGATCCCCGGGAAACTGAACCTGTTTTAAAATACTATCGCTCGATGACATCATCGCCTTATGACTTAAAAATTCAATTCAAAATTAAGAATTATTTTAATTCAATGACATAGCCCAAGGGGCCAATTACATATTTATTATCTTTGCTGCGTATGAGTTGACCTTATAATATATAAACACTTCATACACCGAAACGTTCATTTAACATCCTTTCATATGAAGATACGTTTTTTAATCATTGCACTGGTAGTCATTACTTCCTGTGTTCCGCAGAAAGAATTTGAAAAGATACGCCAACAAAGAGAAGCCTGTCTCGAACAAAACGATTCCCTCCGGCAGCAGAACCGCAAGATCAAGGTAGAAAACAAAGAACTGGCCTCCAGAAACCAGGTCCTGGAAGACAAAGCCCAACGGCTCGTTAAAGACAGCATGGAGAGAGCCAGGCGTTTGCTTTCCTACAGACAGGAGAAAGAACGCCTGCAGGACAAATACGAATCCCTGAAAGAAACCCAGGAAAAGCTGCTGAAAGGGACCACCCAGGAGACCAGGGAGCTGTTAAAAGAGATACAAAACAGCCAGGAGAAACTGCAGGAGAAGGAGGACCGGCTGCTGGAACTGGAAAGCGACCTGAACGCCGAGCGCCGGGAACTCAAAAAGCTGCGAAACAAACTTGAGAACAAGCAACAAAGACTGGTGGAGCTGGAGCGCATCCTTCAACAAAAAGATTCGCTGGTCAACGCACTTAAACAACGGGTCAGTGATGCCCTCTACGGCTTCAGGGATGAGGGACTGGACGTGAAGATCAAAAACGGGAAGGTTTATGTTTCCATGGACGAAAAGCTCCTTTTCCCCTCGGGAAGCACCCAGATAGACGAGCGGGGACGGCAGGCCATCAAAAGGCTGGCCGGGGTACTGGAAGACAAGAAAGACATCAACATCATGGTGGAAGGCCACACCGACGATGTGCCGGTGATCTCCAGCAAGTCCATCAAGGACAACTGGGACCTTAGTGTGAAGAGGGCCACGGCCGTGATACGCATCATGGTGCAAAACTCCAGCATCCAGGGAGAAAGGATCATCGCCGCCGGCCGCAGCAAATACCTGCCGCTCAAACCAAACGACTCTGAGACCAACCGCCGCCGCAACAGGCGGACAGAAATCATCCTGACACCAAAATTCGGTGAGCTGCTGGAGATATTGAACATGTAAGAACACCGGCTGCCTCTGCTGCCTGATCCCATAGCAACAACATGTCTCATAAACCCCTGGTATGCACCGTCATACTTTATCATGCCTTATTGTGAATGGACTTCTCAACATGTTCTGGTGCGCTCCACTATCCCCGGCATGCCTTAAACACTCTCCCGCTGTACATATCAGCGGCTCCTGGTGAAACTGTGGGACCATTCATTGACAAATTGATCGAGCCATACCCGGGCAAAAACCGTTGCCCGCCAACAGGGATGTAAATTTTCAGGAATGTGGGGTTATTTCAGGTGGTATTCTACCAGCACATTGAAATTCTGGGCTACTTCGGCATGGGCTTTCATGGTCACCCCCACATGCCAATGATCGCTCAAGCGGTAGGTGAGGGAGTACCGCTGGAAAAAATGTTTGTTGTAATAGGGGGCATACAGGTAAGTACCCCAATACTGTGAAAAGATGAACTTACCAAAAGCCAGGTCGTGTCCGGCAAGCACCGATACCTGCCGGTGTTCCTTTTCCCCCGCTGATTTTTCTTTTATCTCCCCGTCCCAGAGATATTCAACCCCCATGTTCAGGGCGTTGAGCCGGGAGATGTTCTTCCTGGCCTTCAGGATGACTCCGTATCCGAAAGTCCGTTTCTTCACGTCATCCTGGCCGGTCACCACGTTCTTCATGCTCCCGAAGAGCCCGACAGAAGGCATAACACCCTTGTCTTCCAGCGGCATCGGCTCCCGTTTTTCCATCCCGGGCAATTCCACCAGGTGATCGATGCCCACCCCAAAAGTGGGAAAATTCATCCCTTTGTTGGGCTCGTCGATGCCTCCATTGGATATGTGGTTGTACTTGCCATAGATATTGACAAACCAGCGTTCATCCAGTCTGACATGCAGTGACAGGTCGAGGTGTATGATAAAGCTCAAATGGTTGCTGAAAAAAAGGTTCTCCGGGTTTTTCTCAGCGTCGTACACCTTTGTCAGGTAACTCGGACCCACACCCATCCTCAATGATGTCAGCACATCGCCCTGGTAGTCCAGGTAGGGTTCGGCAAACATCATGGCGCTGTACGAACTGCCCAGCACCCGGGGATTGTTAAAGTTCATGTACTGCAAGGAGAAGCCCGCCCGGGAATAACAGTTGCACCGCGCCCAGTCCTTCTTCTGAACCAGGTTCCAACCATATTCAAAAGCCAGGCCATAAGGATTCGAAGAACTGACATCGCGAATCGTGGAGCTGTGCGGAATGATAAATCCATATTGGGGCTTCACGCCAAAATAGGTTGGATTGGAGGTGGTGTCCTGGGCCTCCAGCGGAGTGGTCAGCAGCAGGAGCATGAAAAACAAACTATATCGCATGGAGGATGATTCATTTTTTGGTGGGCGCCGGTGCCTGCCGATGGCAGGACCAGGGCCTCAAAACTGTTTTCTCCTAAAATAAGGAAAACCCGTTATAGCAAACATATAAAATAATCCGTTTACTAAATGAATGGATTTTAATTTAATACGATTTTTTGTTATCTTTGATTCTGTAACCAATCCCAAATCACGTGCGTTATGCTTGATGATTATATCAAAGAATTGATTGCAACCAACAATCGTGTTATCATCCCCAACTTCGGCGCCTTCCTTCTGAGAGCCACTTCCAAGAACAAAAACAAAAAAGCGCTTGAAGATAAAATTGAAGACATATATTTCAGTCCTTTCCTGAAATTCAACGATGAGCTACTGGTCAACCACATCATCCAGCAAGAGGGGGGAGACCAGACCGGTGCCATGGAAAAGATCAAGGAATACATCAAGACCATTGAAGGGCAGGTGAAGGAACAGGAATCATACACGATCGAGGATCTTGGCAATTTCTACATGGACGACCAGGGAAAGATCCAGTTCAAGATACACCAGGATGCAGAGAAGGGGGCAGAGAAGGCTGCAGCAGGTCCCGAAAAAACCGCAACGGAGGAACAACAACCGGATAAGCAGCAAAAAGAATCGCCTCCATCCAAAACCGTCAATGAAAAGGCAAACAGCGGGAAGAAAACTGTTGGCTCCTCTGCCAACGGCAAAATGTCAGAGGCCAAACAGCCGAAAAAGGAAACTTCGGCTCCAGGCAATAAAGCAGAAAGTCAACAGGCCTCTTCCAGGGCCTCACAGCCACAAGACAAGACCAGTCAAAAGCAGGCGACAGGTGCCCGCACCAGCTCCCAGGGCAAGAGTCGGGCCGGTTCAACATCCCGCTCTGCCGGCAAAGCTGCATCCAAAGCTTCAGGCTCCCGGGCAGGTTCAAAAACACCGCCGCCTCCTCCATCCAAATCCGCAGCCGAAAAATCCGGTTCCGGTGGCAACAAGGGCCTCATTCTCTCCATCGCTATTGGCGTACCTGTAGCAGTGGTTTTTATATGGGCCATGCTCAATTTCGACACCGTCCAGGATCTTTTCAGGAAAGGTTCCAACCAGAAGAACCTGACCGAACAGCAGGCCCAAAAATCGTCCATGGGTGGTGAGCAACCCTCCGATGATAAAAAGGGTGCTGACAGGCAGGCTCAGCAAAAAAAGGCATCGCAACAGGCTGCAGGACAAAAGTCCGGTCAAAAACCGGAAAAACAAACCCCAGGCAGATCTGCCACCAAAGAGGGCGGTACGCAACAGCAAGCTTCTGCATCGCAAACCCAAAAACAGCAGGCTGCCCGCCAGGGTCAAGCCGCCAGCACCGGGAAAAAATATTACCTGGTGGCCGGAAGTTTCAAAAAGAGACAAAATGCAGTTGATTTTCGCAAGAAACTGCTGGAGGAGGGATACGATTCAGAGATGATAGGTGAACGCGACGGGATGCATGCTGTCAGCTACGCCTCCTTCCGGGAGAAAAGCAAGGCCCAGGCAGAGCTGCGTCGTCTCAGGCAGGAAAAAGGACTCACCACCTGGCTGCTTTACTATTGATCACCGCGAAGCATCTCCCGCACCAGGGCACGTGAATGCTTGTCCACCTTACGGTTGTAGTCGGTGATCTCACTTACACCGGCTTTGTTGTGACCGGACACCCGGTGCAGCACAATGTCATAATTGTCAAGCCAGTCGTAGAGCTCTCTTATCAAGCTGCTGTTCTTCACCGGCTTGCCTTTTTTGGTGAAGAAACGGCCCCGCTCCAGTCGTTCCCTGCGGCCGGGCAGACCGGCAACATACTGACTGTCGGTATAAACATGCACCCGGTGAACTTTTTTCTCATGTTTTTGTATGAACTCCAAACCCTTAAGAACGGCCACCAGCTCCATGGTATGTTGTGATGTATCGCCAGCCGTACCATCCAAAAGGTGTTCCGTGTCATCCATCAGCGCGCAGGCTGCCCAGGCTCCCACACCCCTGGAAGGACTGGCACTGCCGTCGGTAAATAAGCGTATAACAGGCTCCAACTTTGTATAAATATTTCTTATTTTTATCACAAAGTAAAGGAATTTCCAACAGTCCGAAAAGCCCTTCATGCTAATACCTCTGAACATATCGTTCAACTTTGAATTTTACCCGCTGTTGATCGTCACCTTCCTGGCATGGCTCATCCCGGTGTTGCTCTCGCTGGTCAGGCTTCAAAAAGTGCCCACTGTCATCGTCGAGATTGTTGCCGGCTACATCATTGGCAAATACATCATCGCACACTTCCCCGATACCCACATCCAATCGCTGGATTTTCTGGCCCTCTCGGGGTTCATGTTCCTGATGTTCCTCAGCGGCCTGGAGATCGATGTCAACCAAATCATACAATCTTTTCCCAAAAGGAGGCTCAATGTAGGGCGTTTCCTGAGCAACCCCCTGCTGGTAGGCTTCACCTTCTTCCTGCTCTCCCTGCTTCTCTCCTGGGGCAGCGCACACCTTCTCGATGCCATCATGCCCATCAAAAACAAATGGTATTTCGCCCTGATCATGGTTACCACCTCGGTGGGCATCATACTGCCGGTATTGAAGAGCCGCAACGAGCTCAATTCACGCTACGGGCAGATGATCATAACGGCAGCCGCCATTGCCGACATCCTCAGCATCATCCTTTTCTCTTTTACAGCTTTTATCATCAAGCACGGTTTTCAACCTGAGCTGTTTCTCATTCTCGGTCTCTTTTTCCTGTTTTATCTTTTTTACCGCATTGGCGAACGGCTCACCCAAAAAACCCTTTTTAAAAAACTCAATTACCAGCTCTCCCATGCCGCATCACAGATCCAGATCAGGGGAACCCTGGTCCTGGTGATCCTCTTTGTGGTGCTGGCCGAGTTCATTGGCAAAGAAATCATGCTGCTGGGGGCTTTCCTGGCCGGGATATTGCTTTCCACCTTCATGAACAAATCGCGCTCCATCCTCCTGCTCAAACTCGACGGCATGGCCTATGGCTTTTTCATCCCCATCTTCTTCATCATGGTAGGGGTGCACTTCGACGACAGCGCCTTAACCCGGATGGACCAGTCGCCGTGGCTGTTCCTGGCAGCCCTGCTGGTGGTGCTCTATGCCATCAAGCTGGTGCCAGGCTTCCTGTGGCAACGTATCTTTGGCTTCAGAAAAGCTTTTGCCGGCGGCCTGCTGATGGCCTCCCGGCTAAGCCTGATCATTGCCGCATCCAAGATAGGACTTGACTTCGGGATCATCAGCCCGGGGGTCAATGCATCCTTTGTCCTGATGGCCGTGATCACCTGCATGCTTTCACCTGTCCTGTACAACCTGATCTCACCCTCCGAGATGCTCCAAACAGACAAGGTGATCATCGTAGGGGGAAGCTCCACCGGTGTGCTGCTGGCACGAAGGCTGAAGATGCATGGCAAGAATGCCGTCATTGTCGAAAACAACAAGGAACGCTACCAGGAAATTCTCTCCAAAGGACTGAATGCATTCCATGGGAGTGGTTTCGACCGTCAAACCTTTTACAACCTCAACCTGCAGCCCCACAACTACGTGGTACCCATCACCGAGTCGGAACTGAAAAACACCCGCATCACCATGATGCTCAAAGACGAGTTTCAGCACCCCAAGATCATCAGCAAGAGCAGCAGCTCGATTATAGAAAAACACCTGCGGCGCATGCAGGTGGAATACCTTGATGCCACACGGCTGATGGCCACCACCATTGAAAGCCTCATCCTGCGTCCCAGCACATACCACACCCTGGTGGAGACCTTTGAGAATTACAATGTAGAAGACATCACCATAACCAATCCTGCGATCAGTGGACAACAAATCAAGGAGGTACCCTTTCACAAAGATGGTGAGGTCATCCTGGTCAGGAAAGAACAGAAAGTGGATATTCCCCATGGCGACACCTACCTGCAACTTAACGACATTGTCACCGTCATGGGCACCGAAGCCGCCCTGCAGGATTTCAGGCAGAAGTTCCGGGCAAGCCTGGCGCGGTAAATTTTTGCTACCCGGTGACCCAGAGCCCCATGCATCCCAATAATCCGTTTGACAAGTTACCCCATAACCCTGCAAAAGCAATGAGTGGCCAGCTCACAACCACACCACAAAAAGAGTTGCCGACCACTTTTTAATACAATGAATATAAGCTTATATTGATATTCGGGCAGCTTTTCATAAATTAGCGTTTGCTGAATCCCTGCACCCAGGCAACCCTAAAAATTCAATGCCATGAATCAGTATTCCAAGGAAACACTTTGTGTGCACAAGGGGACGATCATCGATCCCGAAGACGAAGGTGCCAACTCACCGGTATACACCTCCACCTCTTTTGGTTACCTGGACAAGGAGACGCCTGTCTATCCCAGGTATTTCAACACCAAAAACCAAAAGGCGCTGGCCGAAAAGCTCCGTGCCCTGGAAAACGGCGAAAGTGCACTGGCACTCAGTTCAGGCATGGCAGCCATCACCAGCACCCTCTATGCTTTTCTCAGCCAGGGCGATCACATCGTTTTCATGAGTGCCCTGTATGGCGGGACCCTCCATTTCATCCTGAAGGATCTGAACCGCTTCGGCATCGAATACACCCTGGTCAACAGCACCCATCCGGAGGACTTTGAACAGGCCATCCGGGAAAACACCCGGGCCATCTACATAGAGACACCCTCCAACCCCCTTCTCCGGATCATCGACCTGGAGGAGATGGCGCGGCTGGCCAAATCCAACAACATCCTGTCCATCATCGACAACACCTTTGCTTCTCCCATCAACCAGAATCCCATCGACTGGTGGTTTGACATCGTGTTGCACAGCGCCACCAAGTACCTGAACGGCCACAGCGATGTGACAGCCGGTGCGGTGATCTCCACCCGCGACAAGATCAACCGCATATGGGAGACAGCACGAAACCTGGGAGGCAGCCTGAACGCCCAGATATGTCACCTGCTGGAAAGAAGCCTGAAAACACTTCACATCCGGGTAAAGACACAAAATGAAAATGCCCTGCAGATTGCACAGTTTCTGGAAGACCACCGGGGCATCAAAAAAGTATGGTATCCCGGTCTGGAAAGTCATGTAGGTCATGCGACAGCCAAAAAGCAGATGAAAGGTTTCGGGGGCATGCTCTCTTTTGAGCCGGAAAACAAAAACATCATCGAACTGCAGAAGCGGCTCGAGCTGATACGCCCTGCCGTGAGCCTGGGCGGCATCGACACCACCATCACCTCACCCGTGATGACATCGCACAAGAGCCTGAGCCAGGAGGAGAGAGAAAAGCAGGGCATCAGCGATTCACTCTTGCGGCTTTCGGTGGGTATTGAAAACCCCGATGACCTGATCTATGATCTCAAACAGGCCCTGGAGAGTCTCTGAAAGCCCCTTTGTTCAAATAAACCCGGGATTCGTGAGGCACAGATGGTACCCGGGTGCTGCCATACCCCAAAGCCAACATCTACCAGTACAAATATCCGGCATGCTATAGCAGTATAACAATCAGGCAGTCATGCTGCACCTACAAGGGGGCGGAGTTTGTATTCTCGCATCCTACTTTGGATTAAAAGCCGATCTCTCCCCTGAACGATGTCTTACCCGTGCTGGTGTTGATCCCTTCAAAGAGATACCGCTGGTTGCCTTCCCGGCTGCGATACATTTTGAGGCTCTCACCCGGCCTGGTCTCCTTCTGATAATTGACCACCATCCTGGTGGGATAGTGTTTCTCATGAAAATCAAAGGAAAAGGTATCCACCATCCAGTCGACATAGCGGGTGGAGGTAACGTGCTGGTTCAGGTCAAAATCAAAATAGGTGGGATGGACCTGGAAAAGTTCTCCATCACCCGTACCCTGGAGCCTGACGGGTGAATATTCGAGTCCGTGCTTGTCCTTAAGATGTTGAAAAATTTCCGCCTGCACACCTTCCAGCTTTTTGGGACGTTTGGTCTCCATGTCGATGGCCAGCCATCCCGAGGTACCCCGTGCCACAACTTCCTGCTGGGCGTCGCGGACAATATAGTCCCTCAGGTAAATCAGCTTCTCCACATCCTTGGCCCAGGTCTCCACGGTAAGCGATTCATACCATTGAAGAGGGCGGTATACCTCCACGGTCAGCCGGCTGAGCACCCAGAAAAGATGCTGCTTCTCCAAACCGCCAAAACCAAATCCCAGCTTGTCGGCTGATTGTATGGAAGCCTGGATCAAATAGTTGATCAGTGCTCCCGGACGCAACCGTCTATACATGTCGGTGTCGGCCGAGGTGACTGCAAAGGGAGCTATCAGGATAAGATCTTCGCTGGTACGTGCATCCATAATTAAATCGATTTGTCGGTTCTTACAGTGGCCATTATTCCAAAAGCTTAACGGGGCAATAAAGTTAGCAAAAAAAATATGCCGGCATATGTATTTTTAAGTTCATACGGGAATGTTTAATTTTACCGGCAAATATGTGAAAGTTCCATCTGGCAAAAAATGAAAAAAATATAATCAAATGAGCTTAACCCTTGCCATCATCATTTTCCTAGGTGCCACCTTGGTCATTGCCACAGCCGGAACAAAGCTGACGCGTACGGCCGACCAGATGGCCGATCTTACCGGTTGGGGCGAGGCCCTTTTTGGCGCCATCTTCCTGGGAGGCACCACATCCCTGCCGGGCATCGTCACTTCGGTTGTAGCAGCATTCAACGGTCATCCGCAACTGGCCGTGTCCAATGCCATTGGTGGGATCGCCGCCCAAACCCTTTTCCTTTCCATAGCCGATATATCCTACAAGAAAACGAACCTGGAACATGCCGCTGCCTCCTTTGCCAACCTGATGCAGGGCTTGCTTTTGATGGGTCTGCTCTCCTTTGTGCTGATCGGCATGTCCGGACCCGACATCACCGTATGGAACATTCACCCGCTCTCCATCTTTATGATCCTACTTTACGTGGCAGCTTCCAGGCTGATCTCCAAGGCCAAGGACAAGCCTATGTGGAGCCCGCGCATCACCCTGGCAACCGTCCAGGATATACCCGACCGGCGGAATATTGAAACCCTGAGCCTAAAGAAAATCACCACCCGGTTTATTGTCCTTGCCGTGTTGGTGAGTGGTGCCGGCTATGCAGTAGCCAAATCGGGCATTGCCATTGCAAACCAAACCGGTTTATCAGAAACCCTGATCGGGGCACTCTTCACAGCCATAGCCACCTCCCTGCCGGAACTGATCGTATCGCTGGCTGCTGTCCGGCAAAAAGCCCTCACCCTGTCGGTGGGCAACATCATTGGTGGCAACACCTTCGATGTGCTCTTTGTAGCTTTTGCGGACATAGCATACGGGCGCGGCAGCATCCTGCATGCCATCTCCAACGACCAGGTCTTTGTGGTGGCCCTGACCATGATGATGACCAGCATCCTGATCCTGGGACTCCTCCACAGAGAAAGGGAAGGCATCGGGAAAATCGGCTGGGAAAGCATGATGATCATACTGGTCTACCTGGCAGGCAATGCCTATCTTTTCCTTTGACCTGACATAAAAAGGAAAAAGGAGGCTGCTGTTGCCAGGTGAAGAAATAAGGCTGAGGTTGTGCCTGACAAAAGGAAGCTGCCTTCAGCCCAAAAAGTTAATAAATATTAAAGGCTACAACATTTATCGTACCGGTGACGTTGATGCCCCAAATCATGTTTGACACCCCCGATCTACCGGTTAAAGGAAATTGCCACAGCACATCATGAATAAATCTGTCCCGCCAGGTAAAATGTCAGCGGGGGATTGTTCATACAACAAAACAACGACACAACCCTATGAATAAGAGCCGGATATACCTTTTGGGGCTAATAACCCTGTTCATGACAGGATGTGAGCATGCCAAGGATTTTCATTATTTCATCCAAAACGCCACGCATGATGAGCTCAAAGTGTATGTCAACTACAGCATCAGTGCCAAAGGCACGAAAGATGCCGATACCCTGACCATCTTACCAGGTGACAGGAAAAGGGTTTTGACCCATTCGGGGCTGGGTGGCTTCTATACCGGCGCTATAGAAGAAATCAGGTTTTCAGGTGAAGACACCCTGAAGCAGGAGTGGAGGAACCGCAGCCGGGCTCAGATCAACAAGCACTTCTTCCGGCGGAGCTCCTGGAAAATGATTCACCAGGGAGACGACAGGGAGTACTATCTGTTCAGGGTAACATCCGGCGACCTTAAGAGGTCACCATAAAAAAGCAGGCCTTGAAAAGCAGGTGCCAAACAGCCAGGCCCCTGCCTGCCCTATTCATTGCCATCAAGCTTTGCCCATCCTGTTGCGGAAAAGGAATATCAAAAGGACAACAATAATGCCCAGCCACAGGTACCGGTCCCAGCAGGACCTGAGTATTTCCTGGTCACCCCGGCGATCGCGGTGGCCATCGGCCCATACCGTGTCGACCCTTGTACGATAGATGGTGTCGCGAACCCTGCCGCCGGTGGGCCGTTCCTTCCGTGCAGAAGTTTCTTCCATATTGGTCAAATCGAAAACCGGATAGTCCAGGTCGCTGTAATCCAGCACCTCATCTCTCACCAACTGTCCGGAACTGTAATGGTTGAGCCGCACAGCCCGGGTTTCACCCGCACTTAAGACGGTAGCTGTAAGCTCATTTTTCACCGTACGCAGATCCTTTTCAGAAAGGCTCTTATCAATGGCAATATTAAGGGTGTCGTAATATTCACGGTGGCCTGAACGGTGCAGGGTGTTGCTGTCCAGTTTCACATGGGTGTAAAAATCGTGGTGCTCACCAAGCCGGCCCAGCAATTTTTGATAAAACTCACGCTTGACGGTACCCATCAGGTCGGTGTACTGATGGGGATAGAGAAAAGCTCCCTGGTGCTGGTAGGTCATTGGTGCATCTTTCCAGTAACCCTGCACAAAATGGGTTTCAACAAAAACAAAGTAGGTGATGTGGTGGGTGGCCAGAAGGCTGGAAGAAACCAGCAAAAAAGCCACTATTGTTAAAAGCCTGTTCATTGAATGATCTTTTTCTTTACATTTTAAACGGAAACATACACCCAAATGGAAGTTGCTCCCGCACATGAAAAGTTGATGAATGATTCCGCATTTACTTATTCATCAGTTCCACAGCAAGCGACTGGGCTTTGTCATAAGCTTCCCTGGCATAATACTGGCTGTATCGGCTTAGGTATTCCCTGGCTTTCTGTGGATCCTGATCATAAAGCTCCAAAGCTCTTTTTTCCACCAGCTGTTGCATCTGCAGGGCATGCAACTCCATCCGGTCGAATGTTTGCCTTACTTTCGGGTGGTTTTCAGCATAATGGGCATCCACCAGCCTGCCCAGGGCATGGAAGACGCCAGAGGCCGTATTGACATCCGTTTCACGGTGTTTCCAGTAAGGATAGTTGAAATGGTAGGCCGCAAAAGCTGCATTGGTGGCCTGGTCATCCAGCAGTTCGGTCTTTGATTTGCCCGCACGCTTATAATCCTTGCGGGTATATACATCTGGAAACTCCCGGGTGGCCAGGTACCAGGGAACAAAAACACTTTGGCAGGGTTGGCCCAGGGCACGCCAGAGCACCGTGCCTATCTCCACCGGCATGTTGCTGCGCTGCTGCACCACGGTGGCTTTATGCGTTGAATAGCGGCATACGGTGTGGGGTGTATGATGCGGACTGACCTGGTGGCCTTCAGATCTGTCCAGTTCGGTGCCTTCGTAGTGGTTGCGCAAGAGATCCATGATATCACTGGCTTTCAGCTTCCTGTCAGGTTTGACGGAAACAGGCAACCTGCCCAGTTCGGCTTCCTCCAGAGAAACAGGGAAATCCTCGTTCAAAACTTTGCCCAGTATCCACTGGCGGTGGTTGTTGGAATTTGACAGGTGGGCTTCTTCCGGTGCATAGGCCTCGGCAAAATCAAAGGCCCCGTCCTCCTCAGGGTTGTACCAGCCACGCTCTATGGCATAATCAATGAGGTCGGGGGATGCGATAAAGTTCTCCCTGTCGTCCAGTTCGACCTCCCGGATGCTGAAAGTGTTGGAGACAATGGCTACCTCATCATCACGGACCCTTCGGGCCACGTAGTGTTTGCCCCTAACCATCTGCAATTGCCAGGCTTCATCAGGTCCCACGATGTTCAGGTTCCTGCCTGAAGGACGGTAGCCGTAATGGTCGATCAGGTCGGCGGCCATCAACACTGCCTGCCTGGCTGTCTTGGCACGCTGCGCCAGGATGATGCGCAACATGAAACCAATGCCTCCATCCTTGATCTGGCCTTTCTTCTCCAGTACCTCCACCGGGTCTTCGCGCGACTGACAGCCGTTGCTGCCGAAGGCCACCCCCCACTCATTGATCACCATGTTGGAGTAATGGGTTGGCGGGCATTCATCCAACCAGTAAGCATAGGTCTGCTCCCTCTGTGGAATTTTCAAACCCTGCAGGTTGGCCTGCAGAAAAGCTCCCTGTGGATGGTTTTTCCTGGGAAAGCGCCACAGGTAGTCGACCTGCATGCCGCTGTCGTCTTCTGTCTTACCAAACAGGATCGATCCATCTTCGGTGGTGTTCTTACCGGCGATGACCACTGTGCAGGCATGGGTGGTCCCGGGGGCCAGAACCATCACCAAAAGCACAGCCGTCAACCAAATAGCAACTTCTTTGTGTCTCATAGCAGGGTAAAATTCAGGAATTAAAAAAACAAGAACTCTAAGTATGAACATATCCGTAAAGCATACGAACTTCTTCTGCCCACAACTCCTTATCGGGTGTTTCCAGTATCATGGGAATTCCTTCCAGCCGCTCGTCCTGCATGATGCGCCTGAAAGTGGCTTCACCAAGATAACCCTTCCCCAGGCTGTTGTGGCGGTCAACACGCGATCCCAGCTCCTTTTTTGAATCATTCAGGTGGAGGCCTTTGAGATAATGAAGACCAATGATGCGGTCAAAATCCTCCCATACTTTCTCATAGCCTTCCGGCGAGACAAAATCGTAGCCTGCGGCAAAAGCATGGGCCGTATCGATGCATACGCCTACCCGGTTTTTGTCTTTTACATAATCGATGATGAACTTGACCTGTTCGAAAGAATAACCCAGGTCGGTGCCCTGACCGGCCGTATTTTCTATGACAGCAGCCACGCCATGGGTCCGGTCGAGGGCCAGGTTGACCGACTCGGCGATGGTCTTCAGGCACTCCTCATCGGAGATCTTCTTCAGGGGGTTGCCGGGATGAAAATTCAGGCGATCCAGTCCTAGCTGCTCACACCGTTTCATCTCATCGAAAAAGGCCTCGCGCGACTTTTGCAGCTGGGCTTTATCGGGATGCCCCAGGTTGATCAGGTAGCTGTCGTGGGGCAGGATGTGATGGGGCTTGTAACCGTAAAACTCGCAATTCTCCTTAAACTTGCTGATATTCTTCTCGGTGAGCGGTTTGGCCTTCCATTGACGCTGGTTTTTGGTAAACAGGCCAAAGCCGACTGCACCTACCTTATGGGCATTGACCGGGGCATTTTCCACCCCGCCTGCGGCGCTGACATGGGGACCTACATATTTCATAAGAATATCTTTTTTGATTTACTCATTATACACCCCGACAGATCGGGGCATTTTCTTGTATCCTTTTGTATTTGTTCGCTGCTTTTCCGGTTATAAAACTTTCGCTTCTGCCATTTTAACCAAATGAAAAAAACGATGTTATTAGCAACCGCCCCAACCCTTGCACAAACACCATAAAACCTTCTTTTTAAAGCACTTACCAACACCGCCTTTTGGTTGCTATAACTCCACACCGGACTTACTAAAGCTTTCCTGCCGGCAACGGTTCCGGAAATCCCCGGCCTTATATTCCTTAGATGACCAATTAGAACTCCCTGCCGGACTTTTTGCGGGGATAATCGAGTGTATAATGCAACCCCCGGCTCTCGCGCATCTCCTGGGCCATCTTGATCACCAGGTACCCAACATTGATCAGGTTGCGCAATTCACAAAGCCTTTGTGAAAGGGTCGATTTTTCATAAAGCTCTTCTGTCTCGTTGTATATGATTTCCAGTCGCTTAAGGGCCCGTTCCAGTCTCAGGTTCGACCGCACAATACCCACGTAGTTGCTCATGATCTGATGAACTTCCTTAAAATTCTGGGTGATCATCACCATCTCCTCGGGGTAGGTGGTACCCGAATAATCCCATTCAGGTATATCCTCCCTGTATGCCACCTGGCCGGCCTGCTTGAGCGAGTGCCTGGCGGCGCGGTCGGCATAAACCACAGCTTCCATCAGCGAATTGGAAGCCAGCCTGTTGGCGCCGTGCAATCCCGTGCAGGATGCTTCTCCTATGGCATAAAGCCGGCCTATGGTGCTGCAGCCGTTCATGTCGACCTTTATTCCGCCACAACTATAGTGTGCAGCAGGTGTTACCGGTATATAGTCTTTTGTGATGTCAATATTCAAACTCAGGCATTTCTGGTAGATGTTCGGGAAATTCTCCCGCAAACCCTGTGCTTCCAGGTGGGTACCATCCAGGTAAACAAAATCATCGCCCCGTTTTTTCATCTCGTTGTCGATGGCACGGGCTACAACATCCCGGGGGGCAAGGCAACCGCGCTTGTCATAATTCTCCATGAATTCCCGGCCATCGGTGGTACGAAGCAAGGCCCCGTAACCCCTGAGCGCCTCCGTGATGAGAAAGGCAGGTCGCACACCCGGCTCATACAGGGCCGTGGGATGGAACTGAACGAACTCCATATTTTCTATGATGCCCTTGGCACGGTATACCATGGCGATGCCATCGCCGGTGGCTATTTCCGGGTTGGTGGTGGTGTCATACAGGTTCCCGATGCCCCCGGTAGCCACCACGGTGACTTTCGACAGCAGGGTCAGCACCTTAGAAGTGTGCAGGTTAAAAACATAAGCCCCGTAGCATTCTATATCTCCATTTTGACGGGATACGTGTTTACCCAGATGGTGCTGGGTGATCAGGTCGACGGCAAAATGCTGCTCGAGCAGATCGATCTGTGGGTGGTTTCTCACCTGCCGGACCAGCTTGCGCTGGATCTCTTCGCCGGTATTGTCTTTATGATGCAGGACCCTGTAATAGCTGTGTCCCCCTTCCCTTCCCAGGTCATAATGGCCGTCAGGCTTTTTGTCAAACTCAACCCCCCAGTCGATCAATGCCTCTATCTGGGCAGGGGCTTCGCGCACCACCATCTCCACCACATCGCGGTGACACAAACCATCACCTGAAATCAGCGTATCCTCTATGTGTTTTTCATAATCGTCGGGTGGATACATCACCGAAGCAATGCCACCCTGGGCATACCTGGTATTGCTTTCCTCCAACCCGTCCTTGGATATAAGGGCCACACGTCCCTGATGTGCTACCTTCAAAGCATAACTCAAACCGGCAAGCCCGGAACCAATTACCAGAAAATCGTATCGCCTCTGCATAGTGTCAGAATAGATGAACAACCAACACAAAGATAACGATTTAATAGCAACTCCGAACAAATGCAGCAAAATCTAAAATCCCTGCATCCAGTCAAAACTGATTTTTTTATATTTGTTGTCTGATATATCAAATGCCCCGACGATGAAAAACTCATTTCATAAAATACAGCAGCGAAAACACGCCATCAGGTTTTAAAGGTATGCCACAGCTACGGCCCGACAAAAAGGTCACGCTCTGGCGTGGCCTTTTTCTGTTATGGATACCTGTTGCACATTTTTCTTTGGATGCCTGTTGTAAATTTATCTGTGGATACCTGATATGCATTTTTTATACAGTCTGTGCCGGCCAAATTGCCTTACAGACATCTGCCACAAAGTGATAAGTCCAACTTGATCAACAAGTTACTCAGAGCATAATCCAATTTAACGTTCACGCCACAGCAGGATCAGGCGCCCCGGCCAATAAATGAAATAAGATCTTGTGAAACTTATCCCGCCCTGGCGGGATAAGTTACATAAGACCAAATTGTTGAATAAAAAATAACCTTATGAAACCCGCATGCAAGGACTTACACAACAAGGACATGGATATACATGCAGGTTTTATAAGGCCAAATTATTAAATAAAAGATAACCGTATAAAAAGCAACAAACACAAAAGACAGACCTCATGAAAATTCTCAAATTCGGCGGTACCTCAGTGGAAAATCCCGCCCGCATCGAAAAAGTTGCTGACCTGATTCAGGATGACCAGCCCAAAATGGTGGTGCTCTCGGCCATTGGTGGCACGACAGACAAACTGGAGGACATCACCCACTACCTGTATAACAACAACCGGGATGCAGCAAGGGAGATCACTGCCGGGCTGGAAAAAAAATACAGGAAACTGGCCGAAGAGCTTTTTCGCACCGACGAAGGCCTTCACAAGGCACTCGGCATGATCTCTTCGCACTTCAACCACATCCGTTCCTTTTTCAACAAATCCTACAGCACCCTCCAGCAGAAATCGATCCTGGCCCAGGGAGAACTGGTATCGTCTGCCCTCTTCCAGTTTTTCCTGGAAGAACGTGGTGTCGGCTCACAACTGGTCTCAGCCCTCCACTTCATGCGGATCGACAAGAATGAGGAACCGGATGAACTATACATCAAGGAAAATCTCGAAAGGGAGCTGGCAGGTTATCCCGGTACCAACCTTTTCATCACCCAGGGATACATCTGCCGCAATGCCTTTGGGGAGATCGACAACCTGAAAAGGGGTGGCAGCGATTATACGGCTTCGCTCATAGGCTCGGCACTGGAGGCCGAAGAAGTCCAGATATGGACCGATGTGGATGGATTCCACAACAACGACCCCCGTTATGTTGAAAACACCTCGGTCATTCGCCACCTGTCGTTTGATGAAGCCGCCGAGCTGGCTTATTTTGGAGCCAAGATCCTGCACCCTGCCAGCGTGCTGCCTTGCAAGCTCAAGGAGATACCTGTAAGATTAAAAAATACCTTCAACCCCGACGATGAGGGCACACTGATCACCACCACGCCACCCTTGCAAGAGATCAGGGCAGTGGCAGCCAAGGACAACATTGCCGTCATCCGTATCCAGTCGAACCGCATGCTGCTGGCCTACGGCTTCATACGCAAGGTTTTTGAAGTTTTCGAACTATACCAAACGCCGGTGGATGTGATCACCACCTCGGAGGTGGCCGTGTCGGTCACCATCGACAGGCTGGAAAAAACAGAAAGCATCCTGCACGACCTGAAAAAATACGGTACGGTGGAGGTGGAATACAACCAGAGCATCATCTGTGTGGTGGGCAACCTGATGGCCGACGAGAAAGGCATCATCTACAAGATTTTCGATGCCCTGCATGAGGTCCCCGTGCGTATGATCTCCTACGGGGGCAACCAGTACAATGTCACCATACTGGTCCACTCGGAAAACAAAACAGAGGCGTTGAACGCCCTGAGTCGCAACCTTTTTTCTCATGAACAGTGAAGCAATGGAACCACAATATACAGACCTCAACACACCCTGCTATTTTTATGACATGGACCTGCTGCGGGAAACCCTGGGAAGCATCAGCTCGCATGCCAGCCCCAATGGTTATAAAGTCCATTATGCACTAAAAGCCAACTCCAACGACAGGCTGCTGAGAACGATCAGTCAGGCCGGCTTTGGTGCCGACTGCGTCAGCGGCAATGAAATACAAAAGGCCCTTGAAACGGGTTTCGCCCCTGCCGACATCGTCTTTGCCGGGGTGGGGAAGGCCGACTGGGAGATCGACCTGGCCCTTAACCACGACATAGGGTTCTTCAACTGCGAATCCTTACCCGAGATAGAGGTCATTGCCGAAAGGGCAGCCCTGAAAAATAAAAAGACCCGCATAGCCCTGCGGATCAACCCGGAGATAGACGCCAAAACACATTACTACATCACCACCGGCATCGAGGAAAACAAGTTTGGCATCAACCGCGAAGACCTGCCCCGGGTGCTGCAAACCTGCCGGGAACTGGATGCAGTTGAGCTCAAAGGCCTCCACGTGCACATAGGTTCGCAGATCACCGACATGGATGTGTTCAAAAGCCTTTGCATTCGGGTAAACGAACTGCAGGAATACTTCAGAAGGGAGCACATCGTCATCGAACACATCAATGTGGGTGGGGGACTGGGTATAAATTACGAAGAGCCCCAGGATGGCCCCATCCCCGATTTTGACTCTTACTTTAAAACTTTCCGCGAATTCCTGCACCTGGAACCCTGGCAGCAGCTTCATTTCGAGTTGGGCAGGGCCGTGACGGGTCAGTGCGGAAAACTCATCACCCGGGTGCTCTATGTAAAGGACGGCATCCACACCCGCTTTGCCGTGGTGGATGCCGGGATGACAGAACTGATACGACCTGCATTGTATCACGCGTATCACAAAATTACTTCACCCACCAGCCAACGCCCTGAAAAAAAATACGACGTGGTGGGACCCATCTGCGAATCGTCGGATTACTTCGGCAAGGCCATTGATCTGCCCGAACTTTCAAGGGGCGATGTGCTGGTGATACACACGGCAGGAGCCTACGGGGAAGTCATGCGTTCCTTCTACAACTTGCGCGACCACCTCAAATTTTATTATTCGGACGATATGAGCCGGAAACACAAAATATAAACCCATTTATAAAAACAAAAAAATGAATTTTCTGTAGTTTTGTGCACCTAACAAACAAATGATGACTTATGGCCCAGGAAGATCTCTTTAAAAAGATTATCGCGCACGCTAAGGAATATGGATTCATCTTCCAGTCCAGCGAGATTTATGACGGACTGAGTGCCGTATACGATTATGGTCAGAACGGTGCGCAGCTCAAAAACAACATCAAGCAGTACTGGTGGGATGCTATGGTGAAGCTCAATGAGAACATCGTGGGGCTCGACTCCGCCATCTTCATGCACCCCGACACCTGGAAAGCCAGCGGTCACCTGAGCGCCTTCAACGATCCCATGATCGACAACAAGGACTCCAAGAAACGCTACCGCGCCGATGAGCTCATTGAAGACTATATAGACAAGCAACAAGCCAAAATCGATAAAGAGGTGGCCAAAGCCCGTAAAAAATTTGGCGACGATTTTGACGAGCAGAAATTCATGGAGACCAATCCCAGGGTCCAAAAATACCGGGAAAAGATGGAGGCCACCCGCCAGCAGCTGATCAAAGCCCTGGAGGACGATGACCTGAAGGCCCTGGGCCAGCTGATAGAGGACTGTGAGATTGCCGACCCGGTGTCGGGATCAAAAAACTGGACCGAGGTGCGGCAGTTCAACCTGATGTTCGAGACCCAGCTGGGCTCGCTGAGCGACGGGGCCAACAAAATCTACCTGCGGCCCGAGACGGCACAGGGCATCTTCGTCAACTACCTGAACGTGCAGAAAACAGGGCGCATGAAGCTCCCCTTTGGCATCGCCCAGATCGGCAAGGCCTTCCGCAATGAGATCGTAGCCCGCCAGTTCATCTTCCGCATGCGCGAATTCGAGCAGATGGAGATGCAGTATTTCGTGCGACCCGGCCAGGAAAAAGAATGGTTCGAGCACTGGAAGAACACCCGGGTCAAATGGCACAAAGCCCTGGGCATCGACGAAAACATGTTCCGCCTGCACGAGCACGACAAGCTGGCCCACTACGCCAATGCCGCCTACGACATTGAATTTCAGTTCCCCTTTGGCTTTAAGGAGCTGGAAGGCATCCACTCGCGGACCGACTTCGACCTGTCGCAACACCAGGAATACACCGGCAAAAAGATACAGTATTACGACCCGGAGCTGGACAAGAGTTATGTGCCTTATGTGGTGGAGACCTCCATCGGGCTCGACCGCATGTTCCTGGCCGTGCTCACGGCAGCCTATCACGAGGAGGAAGTACCCAAGGACAATGGCAAGAGCGAACAGCGCGTGGTGATGAAACTACCCCCGGCACTGGCTCCCATACAACTGGCCGTATTGCCGCTGGTGCGAAAGGACGGGCTGCCCGAAAAAGCAAGGGAGATCATCGATTCACTCAAGATCGATTTCATCTGCCAGTACGAGGAGAAAGACAGCATCGGCCGCCGCTACCGCCGACAGGATGCCATCGGCACGCCCTATTGCATCACCGTCGACCACCAGACCCTGGAAGACAATACGGTCACCATACGCGACCGCGACACCATGGAGCAGGAACGGGTGGCCACCGACCAGCTCTCGGAGATACTCGACAAAAAGGTGAACATGAAGCACCTGCTGGAGAAGATCCTTTAAACTTCAAAGCTGAAAACCAGTGAGGGATCTCTGAAATGGAAAATCAAAAAACAGTTCTGATCCTTACCTACTACTGGCCCCCCAGTGGGGGCGGCGGTGTGCAGCGCTGGCTCAAATTCGCCAAATACCTGCCCTCCTTTGGCTGGAAACCCATTGTCTTTGCCCCGGAGAACCCCGATTATCCTGTCATCGACCTTTCACTGGAAAACGACATCCCCGAAACGCTGCAGGTCATCAAGCATCCCATCTGGGAACCCTACCACCTCTTCAAAAAGTTCACCGGCAGGAAAAAAGAAGAAAAAGTCAACACCGGCGTGCTCTACGACGGAGCTTCCTCCACTTCCCGGGAAAAACTCTCCATGTGGATACGGGGCAATTTCCTGATTCCCGACCCCCGGGTTTTATGGGTAAGGCCTTCTTTCCGTTACCTGAAAAAATTATTGCCAGAGCTGGGGGTCGATGCCATCATCTCCACCGGCCCACCACACAGCGTGCACCTGATTGGCCGGAAGCTCATGAAAAAGTTCAACGTGCCCTGGCTGGCCGACTTCAGGGATCCCTGGTCCGAGATCGACTACCTGGAAAGGTTCCGGCTGACAAAACCCGCCTGGTGGTTACAAAAAAGACTGGAGAAAAAAGTACTGCAGGAAGCCGATGAGGTAATCACGGTAAGCCCCTCCTGGGCTAAAGACCTGGAAAGAATCGGGGGCCGGAAAGTACGGGTGATTACCAACGGTTTCGACCGGGCAGATTTTGAAGATTCGAAAGGGTTGTCTGAAAGTAAAAAAGATTCCCACTCCCCGCTCGATTCCGAAAGCAGTGGCAATCAGGAATCTCCCGGCAATTCGCATGGATCAGGATCTTCAGAGTATTCAGACAAATGGGATGATCGAATTGCTT
>CAJXLE010000012.1 GCA_913055895.1 uncultured Bacteroidota bacterium
GGTAACGGCGGGCAAAGTCGTACAGATAAGCCGGCAGCACCCCGAGCGCCTCCTCTTCGTCGAGCTCACGCTCCAGCTCCTCCATGGTATAATTGCCCAGGGGGTCATGCCGGTCATACTGTTCCTGGAGAATGCTCAAAAGATTCTTGTTGTCGTAGGTCAAAAACAACTTTTGGGCAAGCTGGTAATCTTCGGGATAGAGTTCATCGCGAAGGTTGTTCTTGAAGTCCAGAAGCGAAAAATGGACTTCGGTCTCATCCAGGAACAAATCGGGCAAACCCGCTATCAGGCAATGATAATAATTGCGGCTTTCAAACATACCCACTATCCTTTGTTTTGATCTGAACCCTCAAAAAGCATCTTCACGGTGCGGGGACGCAGATACCCTTTGAAG
The DNA here is from genome assembly GCA_913055895.1 of uncultured Bacteroidota bacterium. GTDB lineage: Bacteria > Bacteroidota > Bacteroidia > Bacteroidales > UBA12077 > JAGXLC01. Next base: position 395 of record CAJXLE010000012.1, read on the forward strand.
AAATTCTCAAAATCATCTTCCGAGAAACTGATCTTGTAGCTTCCATCGGAGGGACCGATAGAGAAACCACCCTTCATGCGGTCGGACACCTGTACGGTGATGCCGGCATTGAGCTCTTTGGAAGCCTTGTTCTCCAGGTAATCCTTGAGCTCTTTTTGCATCTTCTCGGGCAGTGTAACGGAAAGGTCAACAGGCTCCTGCGACTGGGGGTTCCAGTTTTTGATGATCTCATGGATCACCTGTTTGACAAATTCGGTATCTTCCATGGATTGTTTAACAGGGTCTTTGATCACCCGGGCGGTGATCATCTCGGTGATCTGCTTTTTTACTTCCCGAAGGGTTTGCCTGGCGGCAAGATCAATCTCCGAGCGGGTGTTCTTCTTGAGGTCTTCAGCTTCCTGTTTGGCCTGCTGAATGATCTGGTCGGCCTCCTGCTGGGCGTCGTTTTTAATCTTTTCCGCCTGTTTTTCAGCGTCCGACTTGATCTGGCTGGCCTCCTCGTTGGCTTTCTCTACCCCTTCATTGTAGAGCTTGTTCGTCAGTTCCTGAAGTTTGCTTTCCATAGTTTTCTAAGCTTTAGTATCTGAAAGTTGGGGTACAAAACTATAATTTTACTTTTATATGGCAAATGTTTAACATGTTATTTAAGCATTGGTTTACTGAAACTTAAACACAGTGATGTTTTTGTACACTTGCGGGTCAAATGTAAAACGAAAAAAATTTTCGGCCAAACAAAACTGTTATTTTTATAACATTGTTAATAAAATAACAGTGAAGTCGGGTAAACTGGAAGGCAAATTTGTTAATGCATTGGACATTACCCGGTTACCGCTTGCAAGCGTCCCGGAACGATCAGCTCACAAGCTTTCCCCACTGTCAACCCAGACCCGCCTTAGGTACGGATTTTCTGCTGATAGCGGACGATGGAGACGATCTCAAAGGTGGTGTAAACGATGTAATGCAGGAAAAAGGTGATCAGGAAGGCCACCGCCTTTTCCGGGTTGAAATAGGCATAGGTGATGATGAAAACCAGCAGCAGCATGATTTTGATACCAAAGACGATCAGGAAGCGCTGGGTAAACTTGCGCAACTCCAGGTAGCTGGCCTGAACAAGCGTACCATGAAACACCGTGTTGACGGCATAAAAAATCAGGGGCAGGAATGCAAAAAAAGTATAAAAATGAGAAGGGTAAACAAACTTGAAAACAGCAAAACCCACTGCGTAAACAATCAGGGTCAGGTAGACCAAATGGATCAAAAAGGATTTCAGGGCTTTAGACATAATCATACACACTATAGTTTGGTGACATCGCGAATGGCGTAATAAATGCCCAGCACTACCCCAACGATGGCTCCCAGCAGGGTAAACAACGGAAAATCCAAGCCCTGAACCCAGTCGTCCAGCTTCATCCCTCCGAAGACAAACAGCAAAATCACGAACAACATTTGAAAGCCCAGGGTGGAGTATCGGGCATATTCTCTAAGAGGGCTTCTCTGATCCCGGTCCTTTTGTGTCTTTTGACTCTTTGGATCCTTTGACGTCCTTTGAGAATTTTTGCCCTGCCGATTGTTTGTCGGTTTTGACATCTTTGACAGCGTCCTCATTCATATTGCAGTTGCCGGTAAACAAGGAGCCCGGCTCAATCGACAGTTTCTGGGTGACAATGTCTCCGTATATGCGGGCCGAAGATTTAAGGGTAACCAACTCCTTCACCTTAATCTTGCCTTCAATCATACCCAAAACCTCCGAATTCTTGCAATGGACTTCACCCTTGATCTTACCGGTTTCCCCTACTACCAGCTTGCCTTCGGTGATAATGTTGCCTGACAGAAAACCATCAATCCGGATGTCACCATTGGTGTTTATGTCTCCGGTAATCTCGGTGCCTACTCCTATGATGTTGATGGCGTTGGAGTCGCTTTCCACGTTAGTCTTTGCCATGTCTGTTTTTTTTGACGAGTTCGACGATAACATCGGTAAAATTAGCTTATATTTACGTCAACAAAGATATAAAATTCAAAGTATTCAATAACCTTTCCATGAGAATTTTCTTTCTGAAAATATCTCCCATACCATTTAAATTCATTATTTTCGTTCGCTTAAATATTTAAACCGTAGTCGCCCCATGGAAAGATTCAAACTCATCAACCGCATTACAGGCTGGATCATTTTTCTGATAGCCGCCACCGTATACCTGATGTGCATTGAACCTACCGTTAGTTTTTGGGATTGTGGTGAATACATTGCCTCAGCCTATAAACTGGAAGTTGGCCACCCACCTGGAGCTCCCTTCTGGATGCTGCTGGCCCGGTTCTTTTCACTCTTTGCCGGTGATACGGCCAATGTAGCCATCATGGTCAACAGCCTCTCGGCCATCTCCAGTGCCTTGACCGTGTTGTTGCTCTTTTGGATCATCACCCACCTGGGCAAAAAAATCTATTCCGTGGAAGACCGCGGCAACCTGTGGGCCGTCATCGGAGCAGGGGCAGTCGGTGCCCTGGCCTTCACCTTTAGCGACACTTTCTGGTTCTCGGCCGAAGAAGGCGAAGTATATGCCTTGTCATCCTTCGTGACCGCCTTCGTATTTTACGCCATCCTCAAATGGGAAAATGTGTCCGACCAGGCCCATGCCAACCGCTGGATCATCCTGATCGCCTTCATCATGGGCATATCCATCGGCATCCACCTGCTCAACCTGCTCACCATCCCGGCCATCGTCTTTGTTTACTACTTCAAAAAATACAGGGTCACCACCCGGGGCATCGTGGGATCAGCCATCTTGTCGGTTATCCTGGTGGCCACCTTCATGTATATACTGATACCCGGCATCGTGAGGATAGCCTCCGGCTTTGAACTGGTCTTCATCAACGGCCTTGGACTCCCCTACCATTCCGGCAGCATCATCTTTTTAATTCTGCTGGGTGTCTTGCTGACCTGGGGCCTTTACAAAACCCAGAAGGCCAACCGTTACGTGGTCAACACTGTCCTGCTGTCCCTGACGGTGATCATCATCGGTTATTCATCCTATGCCATGATCATGATCCGTTCGGAAGCCGACCCCCCGATGGACGAGAACGACCCCGAAACGGTCTTTTCCCTCTACCACTACCTCAAACGTGAACAGTACGGCTCGCAGCCCCTTTTCTACGGACAGTACTACAACGCGCCCATTGTCGACAGCGAGCAGCCCTACACCTATAAGCGGGAAGGTGGACGTTACGTGAAATCCTATTCCCTCAACCCGGAATATGAATTCGACGAACGCTTCACCACCTTCTTCCCACGCATGTGGAGCCGGCAGCAGAAACATGTGCGGGAATACAAGAAATGGGCCGACGTAGATGGCAGAAAAGTGACGGTCAACACCGGCCGGGGTGAACAGGAGGTCAGAAACGTACCCACCTTCGGGGAAAACCTCAAATTCTTCTTCAAATACCAGGTGGGCCACATGTACCTGCGTTACTTCATGTGGAACTTTGCCGGACGGCAAAACGACATACAGGGCCATGGGGAGCCCACCAACGGCAACTGGATAAGCGGCATCAAGTTCCTGGACGAGTGGCGTCTGGGCGAACAGGACAACCTGCCCGAGAAATACAAGGACAACGAAGCCCGCAACACCTACTACATGTTGCCCCTGTTGCTGGGCCTCATAGGCTTCCTGTTCCAGTACCGCAAGCACCCCAAGGATTTTACAGTCATCCTGCTGCTTTTCCTATTTACCGGTCTGGCCATCGTGGTCTACCTCAACCAGCCGCCCCTGCAGCCGCGTGAAAGGGATTACGCCTATGCCGGAAGCTTTTTTGCTTTCTCCATATGGATAGGCCTGGGCGTGCTGGCACTCTACAACTTTTTCAAACAGAAAGCCCCCAAACTGCTGAGTGCCGGGGTCGTCACCCTGGCCAGCCTCCTGCTGGTGCCAGGTATCATGGCCAAAGAAAACTGGGACGACCACGACCGGTCCGGCAGGTACATTGCCAGGGATTTTGCATACAACTACCTGAACTCGTGTGCTCCCAATGCCATCCTCTTCACCCATGGCGACAACGACACCTTCCCCCTTTGGTATGCCCAGGAGGTGGAAGGCATCCGCACCGATGTGCGGGTGGTCAACCTGAGCCTTTTCAACACCGACTGGTACATCGACCAGATGAAAAAACAAGCCTACGAGTCGGAACCCCTGCCCTTGAGTCTTGAGCATTCGCAGTACGAACAGGGTACCCGCGACCAGATACCCATCGTCAACCGGGTGGATGAATATGTGAACATCAAGCAGGTTATCGACTTTATAGGCAGCAACAACAAACAAACGCAGTTGTCCGGTTACCAGAACCAACAAATCAACTACTGCCCGACCAATAAGTTTGTTCTTCCTGTCGACTCGGCCACGGTAGTGGAAAACGGCACGGTGGATCCGGAAAATGCCGACCAGATCATCGACCAGATCAGGTGGAAAGTAGGCGGCAACAACCTGATGAAAAACGAGATGATGATGCTCGACCTGCTGGCGCATTTCAACTGGGACCGTCCCATATACTTCGTCTCGCCCAGCAGCAGCACCAACCTGGGATTATCGGATTACCTGCAGCTGGAAGGTTTCGCCTACCGACTGGTGCCCATCAAATCAGACTCCAAGGACCAGATCGATGCAGGACGCATCGACGCCGACATCATGTATGAAAACATGATGGAAGATTTCAAATGGGGCAATTTCCAGGATACCACGGTCTACACCGACTATACATGCCGGCGCACGGCCAACGTGGTCCGCATCCGCAACAAGTTTGCACGGCTCGCCCGCAAGCTGAACGACAATGGTCAGCAAGAGAAAGCCATCGAGGTACTTGACCGGTCCATGGAGCTTACGCCCCACCAGCAGTTGCCCTACGACATATGGGTGCTGGAAGTGGTCAAGGAATACTACAGGGCAGGAGCCACCCAAAAGGCAAACCAGCTGGCCGAAAAACTGGCAGGGTACACCGAAGACCAGATCAACTATTTCTTCGGTCTCAGCCAGCCCTTTTTCAACCTGACACAAAACAACCAGCGCATGGCGCTGCACATCATGCACCGCTTGTCACAGATCACAGGCAATTACGGCCAGGATGAGCTCTCGAAGAAATACGAAAACATCGTCAACAACAACATCTCAGCCATGCAGGGGGGAGGCATCAGATAAAAGGGCAAGGGCCTTATCGGCCACCTGCTGGTCGCTGATGTCTCGTATGCACCTGAAATGCTTTTTCGGACACTGGCGGTAACCCAGCTTGGAACAGGGACGGCAGCTGAGTCCCCTCACCTCGAAAATCTCGGAATGGGGATGGGGCTGATAGGGGTACATGCCAAACTCGGGCACGGTATTGCCCCATACGGAAAGAATACGCTGACCAAAAGCAGCAGCAATATGCATCAGTCCCGTGTCGTGGGTGATGATGAGCCTGGCCTGGCGAACCAGCGAGGCCGACTGGTTGATCGAGAATGACCCGCAGGTATTGTACACCTCGGTGCGGGTGCCTTTACGAACCGACTCGCCCGCTTGGTAGTCCTCCTTTCCTCCCAGCAGGACCACCGGGTGGCCAATGCGGTCAATGATTGAAACCATCTTGTCGGTCGTCAGCTTTTTGGTGTGGTGCTTAGCCCCTATGACAAACCCCAGGTAGCCACGGTTGAAAGGCCCCGGCCAGCGGCCCGTATCCACCTCATCCCTGTCGGGAATAAAATAATCCAAACCTCCGCCGTCGTTCTTCACATCAAACACATCCACCGCCTCCAGGTAACGGTCAACAATATGCCTGTCGGGAAGCTTGTTGATCTTAAAATTGACGTATGCCCATTTCCTGAGGTTGAGCTTGTCAAAAGTAAAATAGACGCTTTTAAGGGCTGAAATGATACGGCGCGTTCGAAGGTTTTTATGGAGGTCGATGATATAATCAAATTGTTCTTCTTGCAACTCCCTGATCTGATCGTTAAGATTGTCGCGCAGCAGGTGTACCTTATCGATGTATGGGTTGGCCTCCAGCATCTCCCGGTATTCGGGCTTGGTGAAATAGTGAACTTCGGCGTGTTCGACCTGCTGTTTAAGTCCACGTACAACAGGGGTGGTCAAAACAATATCACCGATGGAGCTGAAACGGAGAATTAAGAATCTAACAGGTTGCATAGGCAGTGTTACACCTCGGCCAGGATGATGGCCCGGTTGCGCTGGACTTCTATCAAACCACCCTGTATGTCGAAATACTGGGGGGTGCCGTGTTGTTCTTCCACTTTTATCTGACCCTGTTCAAGTGTGGAAATGATGGGGGCGTGGTACTGAAGTATCTCAAAAGGCCCTTTGCTTCCCGGGACCCGTATCAGGTCGACCTTGCCATCAAAGAGCTTCTCGTCAGGTGTAATGATTTCCAGTTGCATGACCAGGGGTTTGATTTATTCTTGACTTTCCGACAACAACTTCTCGCCTTTTTCAATGGCCTCATCGATGGTGCCCACCAGGTTGAAAGCCGACTCGGGGTATTTGTCCACCTCGCCGTCGAGGATCATCCGGAAACCTTTGATGGTATCCTTGATATCAACAAAAGCGCCGGGCTTACCTGTGAACTGTTCGGCTACATGGAAAGGCTGGGAGAGAAAACGCTGTATACGCCGGGCACGGTGAACAGTGGTTTTGTCCTCCTCGGAGAGCTCATCCATACCCAGGATGGCAATGATATCCTGTAGTTCGCGGTTGCGTTGCAAAATCTCTTTCACTTCCTGTGCCACCCGGTAATGCTCTTCACCCACCACTTCAGGAGTGAGGATGCGCGATGTGGAATCCAGCGGATCTACGGCAGGGTAAATACCCAGCTCGGCAATGCGCCGGCTCAGAACAGTGGTGGCATCCAGGTGGGTAAAAGTGGTGGCCGGGGCAGGGTCGGTCAGGTCGTCGGCAGGCACGTAAACGGCCTGTACAGATGTGATGGAACCGTTGCGGGTAGAGGTGATGCGTTCCTGCATCTCACCCATCTCTGTAGCCAGGGTGGGCTGATAGCCTACGGCCGAGGGCATCCTGCCCAGCAGGGCAGAGACTTCCTGGCCTGCCTGTGTAAAACGGAAGACGTTGTCGACAAAAAAGAGGATGTCCCTGGGTTCGCCGCCTTCACGCATGCCCTGGTCGCGGAACGACTCGGCAACGGTAAGACCCGTCAGGGCTACCGTAGCCCTGGCTCCCGGGGGCTCGTTCATCTGTCCGAACACGAGGCTGGCCTGTGACTGCGACAGTTCATCAGCATTGACCTTTGAAAGATCCCACGAACCGGCTTCCATGCTCTCCTGAAACTCCTTCCCGTACTTGATCACGCCCGACTCAATCATCTCACGCAACAAGTCATTGCCTTCGCGGGTTCTTTCCCCTACTCCGGAGAAAACCGTCAACCCGGAATAGGCCTTGGCAATGTTGTCGATCATCTCCATGATCAGCACTGTCTTGCCCACACCTGCGCCGCCAAAGAGTCCAATCTTACCACCCTTGGCGTAGGGCTCGATCAGATCGATCACCTTGATGCCGGTATACAAAACTTCGGTTGAAGTAGTGAGGTCGGTATATTTCGGAGGTTTCTGATGAATCTCATATCCGCCCTCCTTGTCGAGCTCCTTCATCCCGTCGACAGGATTGCCCAACACATTAAGCAGACGGCCCCTGACCTGGTCGCCAACAGGAACACGGATGGCGGCACCGGTGGAAACAACCTCCATGCCCCTTCGTATGCCATCAGTGGCATCAAGGGCAATCGCCCTGACCGTGTATTCTCCAATGTGCTGCTGGCATTCAACCACCAGCTTGCTGCCGTCGTCCTTTTCTATCTCGAGGGCATCATAAATACTGGGAAGTTCGCCTTTCGATTTTTCGAAACTCACATCAATCACAGGTCCGATGACCTGAATGATTTCGCCTTTATTTTGAGCCATGGATATGGATTTTGGAAATGTTGACGCAACAAATTTAATATTTTTCTGGTATCATTGTCCATTATTTCTGGTGAGATATATTACTTTCGCCTTCAGGGGGCTGCCGGCAACCAAAGGCAGGTGAAAAGCCGCGAAAAACCGCGTGCCTCAGCCGCAGGTTAAAGGGGTGCCAAAGAAAACAACCGCCCTGTGTAAACATAAGAAAGGCTCTTTGTAAAATAAAGCAAAGTCCTCACCGGAGCCTGCGGGCGGGTCTTCCTGAAATAAAGGGCGGGCCAGTCAGACTAAAAAAATGTTGTTTGTGATGAATCCGACAAAAACGAATCATAAAATGAAAACCATCAAGCTTTTTGTTTCCACCCTGCTCATCGTATTTGCTTTCTCAACACAGTCGCAAGGACAGGAGATCAAGCTCGGCGGCGGCCTTGAACTGAGCTCCAGCCCGCCGGTGGGTTTGGTCACCAAAGCAACCTACCACCTGGGTGCCCTTCATCCCAACCTGCGCATATCCATGGACGCTGCCCTGTTGCCTGAACTTCAGGCCAACATGGACGTTCATTACTCCTTCATGAAAGAAATGGGAATGGACATATTTGCCTTGGGTGGAGCCAACTTCCAAAGGCCTTTTGGGGTGAACCTCGGCAGTGGTATTCATGTGGAAATGAGCAAATCGCTGGACGCCTTCGGGGAAGTCAAATACATCATCGGATCGTCGCCCCAGCCCTCAATCAAACTGGGTGTGTTGTACAAATTATAGGCTGTAGGGCCCAGCCCCGGGTGAACTGACATGCGTCCGTCAACCGGGATGTTGCCGGCACCCTGGAATGTTGCTGCCTACCTGATATGATACCGGCAGCTGGGTGTTTATAATTGGCGGGCACCTCCCGGAACAGGGAGATTTATTTTTTCCGCCGCATGATGTTTTCGGCCACCTCCAGCATAGGTTTTTTCATGGCGCTTTCCCGACCCACCAGTTCCATCTGCCGGCGGGCTTCCTCATAGTATTTCTCTGCCTTGATGTGTGTCAGATCACCCACCCCAATGCTCCGAAAAAGGTTCTTCACCTTGCGGATCTTTTCATCCGGGCTCAGGTTCCGGTTGCCATAAAGACGGGTGAGTTCCTGGAGCTGCTTCGGCCCTGCTTTCTCAAAAGCCTTGATCACCAGAAAAGTCTTCTTGTCGGCCAGTATGTCGCCGCCAATGCTTTTTCCAAAAACCTCGGGATCGCCAAAAGTATCAAGGTAATCATCCTGGAGCTGGAAGGCCACGCCCAGGTTCCAGCCAAAATCATAAAGATGCCCGGCCTGCTGGTCATCTGCACCACCTATGAGGGCCCCAACCTTTAAGCTGCATGCAATCAGGGCAGCCGTCTTAAGTCCTATCATCTCCAGGTACTGGTCTTCACTTACCGCATTGAGCTGCTCAAAGTTCATGTCATATTGCTGGCCTTCGCACACCTCCAGGGCTGCCTGGTTAAAAACCCGAAGCACCTGCTGCAGGTTACCGCCCTGGTAATGAAGCAAATATTCATAAGCTTTGATGAACATGGCATCGCCCGAAAGGATGGCCACGTTGGTGTTCCATTGCTTATGCACGGTAGGCCGGTTGCGCCGCAATTCAGCCTGGTCCATGATGTCGTCGTGTAAAAGGGTAAAATTGTGGAACACCTCTATTCCCAAAGCAGGCATCACCGCAGGCTTGATGTCGTGTGTGAAAAGGTTGGCAGCCATCAGTGTCAGTACCGGTCTCAGCCTTTTGCCCCCTGAAGAAAGGGCATAGTTGATGGGCCTGTAAAGTTCAACAGGCTCCCTGTCCTGGCGTTGCTTTTGAAGCTCCTTTTCAACAAGGTCCTGCAGCTCCTGGTAAGTATGCATATTCAAAAGGTTTTATTCAATAAAATTACAACAAATCCGCCCACTTAACAAACAAGGCGTGGAGGTAAACAAATCCCCGGCCGAAGGGTTCAGCCGGGGATACACAAGTAAAGCGAACGGATTGTCTTTATCTGCAGCCCTTATGTATTAAAGCGCCAATGACGGCAGAAGCAGGCCAGGCAGATATTCATTTCTGACGAAACCCCTCTATTTTCCAGAGGGAGCCCTTTTCTGAAAAAGCCTGGCTCTTCCGGACAGCATTATTGAAATACCGACCCTTCAATGCCTTCGTTGACCTGTATCGAGTCAACCTTAACCGTCATGCTGCGCATACCTGAAACATCCCTGCGGAAAGGAAACTTCACACCTTTCACCTCGCGGTAATCAGAAAACGTCTGGGTGGAGGTTCTTTCTCCCTGGGGACTGGTGACGGTTTGCTTTGTTTTAACCTTCAGCCCGCTGTCCACATCATAAAAATCATAGCGCACCACCCCATCGGGGTTGGTCACCTTAACCTTATAGGCCGTCTTGCCTTCCACCGTCTCGGTGCCTTCCAGGGACAACTTCACGCCCAGCTCATCGTATCTGAGAAACTTATGCATCCGGGCCTGGAATTCAATGGTCTCAAGCTGCTTGCCACTGAGCTCCTGGGTTTGTCCCATAGCCGTGACATGACCCTTCTCGCCGTCAAAAACCTGCTCCTGGACAACACTACCATTCATCATGGTTTGAATGGCCATCTTGTTGGGTTTCTCACGGTAGGTCTTGATCACAATGGTTCGTGGACCCATCGACACACTGGCCGTCTCCTGGATGTCCTTTACCCGGCTCAGGTTTTCCCGGCCCCCCATAGCTTGGATGCTATTTTCTATGACCTTTTGTGCCGTCATACCTTCGGGCACGGCAGCAGCCTCACGAACAGGCTCGCCCTGACGGGTGTAAAGGGCCACCTCTTCCTTATCGGCAAAACGGGCAATCTTATCCTGCACCTTCTCTTTGTTGCCCACCACCAGTACAGTAGCCTGGTCGGGACGAACATACTTGCGGGCAGTCTTCTGAACTTTGTCCTGACTTACCTGTTCGGCTTTCTGGAGGTAGGTGGCATAATAATCGTCGGGCAGATCATAGCGTTTGGTGTTCAGGGCATAGCGCGCCATCGTGCGGGAGTCTTCAAGCGACCGGGCAAAACTGCCTGTCATGGCACTCTTGGCCATCTTTAGATGCTCTTTCTCTACAGGTTCCGTCCTTATCCGGTCCATCTCATACAAAAACTCATGAATGGCACTATCGGTCACCTCGGTTCCCACCTGGGCACCGGCACGGAAATAGCCAACCAGGGGATCGCTGTTCAGCTGACTGCGGGCTCCGTAAGTGTATCCTTTATCCTCCCGCAGGTTCTGCATCAGGTAGCCCGAGAAAACACCGCCACCCAGGATGTTGTTCGTCAGGCGGGCCGGGATGGCGTCATCATCGCCGGGCCGGAGCTTCACAGGATAAGTGATGGAAATGACCGACTGTACGGCGTCGTCCTTATTGACCAGGGCCACCTTACGGCCACTGTTGGTCTGGGGAAAATCATACTGGTGCTCGGGCACCTCACCCTGCTGCCAGTCACCATAATATTTCTCGGCCATCTCCCGGGCTTCCTCCTGACGGATATCACCCATCATCACCAGGTAAGAGATGTTGGGCTTATAATAGGTTTGATGGTACTCCATGCATTTCTCCCGGGTGATCTCTTCGATCGTGGCTTCTGTCTGCAGTTCGCCATAGGGATGATTGCCATACCTGAGCCTGCGCGCCACACGCTGCGAAATCTGCGACGGATCAGTCTTCCCGGCAGCCAGGTTGGAGATCTGGTTCTTCTTGTATTTGTCCAGCTCTTCTTTAGGAAAGACCGGCTGCATAGTCACTTCAGCCATCAGGTCGAGTATCCGGCCGGCATGTTTCTTCAACCCGGAAGCATAGATGCCGTTTTGATAGGTATACAAGTCGGCACCTATAAAATCCACCTCCTGGTCAATCTCCGATTTGGTTTTGTTTTCGGTGCCGTTTCTCAGCAGGTTGCCCGCAGCAGCAACATAGCCTTTTGCATCACCTTCACGCAGCGGGTCGGCATCCACGGTAAGCTGGAAATGTACCACCGGCAGCTCATGGTTCTCCACCACAATAACTTCCAAACCATTATCCAGGGTGAAAGAAGGGGGATTGTCAAACTGGATCTTGGGAGCCGGACCTGCCTCCGGCGGTGTACTCCTGTCAAGCTGTGCCGTCGACACAGATGCAATCAGGGACAACAGTACGACTGGAATAAAATATTTAAACAATTTCATATTCATCGGGATTTAAAAAAATTACTTATTTAACTGGGATGTTGATTTCTTTTGTGATTCCGGAAGATAGTAGAGCACCACCCGGTTGTCTTCGCGGAAATATTTGTTGGCCACCCGCTTGATGTCCTGCTTGTCGACAGCCTGGTATTTTTCTATTTCCGTATTGATCAGGTTGGTGTTTTCAAAATAGGTGTATTTACGGGCCATGTTTACTGCCCGTTGGCTGATGGAGCTGTTTTGTTGGACCAGCTGACTTTCCACCTGGTTCTTGAGTTTTTCCAGCTCCCGGTCGCTGATCAGCTCGTTGCGTACGCGTTGTATCTCCTCATCCATCACTTTCTCAACCTTTTTGGGATCCACTCCCACGTTGGGAAGGGCAAAGGTGAGGGCCAGTCCGGGATCTTCCATATCCATGGGCATCAACATCACCTGCATGGCCAGCTCTTCCTGATCCACCAGCCTGCGGTGCAGCCGGGAGCTTTGTCCTTCTGAGAGCAAAGAGGCCAGCATATCCACCGCATAATAGTCATCCGTACCCAGTGCGGGTATGTGATAACCCTGGATCACTGCTGGCAGCTGGATGTTGTCGTATACCGTGTCGCGCACTTGCTTTTGTTTAACAGGTTCTTTCACCTGGGGCCTGTAAAGGTCTTCAGGGCCGCGAGGTATATCTGCAAAATACTTCTCTGCCAAACTCCGGGCTTCATCCTTATTGATGTCACCGGCGATGGTGAGTACGGCATTGTTGGGGACGTAAAACTCATCATAGAAATCCTGGAAATCCTGGATGCTTGCTGAACGGATGTGATCGGGATCTCCGATGGTGGTCCAGCGGTAGGGATGTTTCTCATAAGCCCTTTTCATCATCTCTATCAACAGTGAACCATAGGGCCGGTTGTCGTAATTCTGCTTCTTCTCTTCAATAACCACCTTCTTCTGGGTGTTCACCCCAACAGAATCCACCTTCGCATGAAGCATGCGTTCGGATTCGAGCCACAAACCCAACTCAAGCTGGTTGGATGGAAGGATCTCATAATAGTAGGTGCGGTCAGAGCTGGTGTTCGCATTCAATGTACCACCAGCTTTTTCAACATAACGTGAATACTCGCCCCTTTCAATGTTTTTGGTACCTTCAAACATCAAATGTTCAAAAAAGTGGGCAAATCCCTGCAGGTTGGGATCCTCATTTTTGGAGCCAACATGGTACATTACCGATACCGCCACAATGGGTGTTGAATGATCCTCATGAAGTATCACATGCAACCCGTTGTCCAGATCAAATTCTTCGAACTGAATTTTCGGACTTTGGGCCTGAAGGGCCGTCAGACCCACAAAGGTCAATAACCAAAGCGAAATTGTTAGTTTGCTAATTTTCATTTTGTTACCATTTAGATTTGTGATGTATCTCGAAGATACAAAATTCCTGTCTCCCACCGGTTATAAATTTGGCAATTTTTTATAAAAGCGTTCTTTTTTTGCAAAACAACAAATTATTAATTAAATTTCGCTTGAAATCAAACCACCGTGAAGTATGGAAAAAGACACCATTCTTGTTCCCTGGGATTTTACAGAAGTTACTGAAAACGCCCTGAAGCATGCCGTGAAAATTTCCGCTTACCTAAAAAACCGCATTCAGCTCATACACATTGTCAAATCCGACAAGCAGGTGGAAGAAGCTCAGGAGAAAATCAACAAGGATGTTGAAGAGCTCTCGAAAAAATACCAGGTGCAACTGGAGCCAGTAATCAAGGTAGGTAGTTTATTCCATGAAATCAGCGATTATGCATCCAACAACAGCGTGAGCATTGTTATTATGGGTACCCATGGCATCAAGGGTGTCCAGAAATTCACAGGCAGCTGGGCGCTTAAAACCATCGTGGGCTCCAAGGTGCCCTTTATCGTGATCCAGGGACCCCCCTCCAAGACAGAGATCTTCAAGGACGTGGTATTCCCGATGGACTATAAGAAAGAGGCCAAACAAAAAGTGAACTGGGCCCTCTTCCTTGCCAAGTATTTCGATGTGAAGATCCACCTTATCACACCCACGATCAAAGACAAAGGTCTGCAGCGAAAAACCCGCATGAACGTCAATTTTGCTGAAAGGATCTTTGAGAACCACGGTGTCAACTATGACATACAAACCATCGACACCTCACACCTCGGCGTGGAGACAGTTGAGTATGCCCAAAAAGTGGATGCTGACATCATCCTGATCATCACGACCAAGGACATCGGCTTCACCGATTACGTGCTGGGCGCCAAAGAGCAATACATCATTGCCAACAACGCCAGGATACCGGTGATGTGTGTCAATCCAAGAACCGACCTCAGCCGCTACGGCACTTTCAGTTCTACAGGCGGATGAACGGGTGCATAAAGGTTTAGAAACCTTATCAATCCATTTAGACCCCTTCCCAAATTGCCTGGATCATTCATTTCACCTGGCTCAGGTTGATAAAATCCACATAGTTACCTGAATCTTCGCCATAGATGCTTACATTTTCGCCGATAAGACAGTAAGTGCTTCTCTCCCCCGCGATCTTTGAGAAATGCACTTCATATTCTCCTTCATCCGGGTCGATCATCATGATCTTCGACAGGTTGGTGTTGATGTCGCTTGCCAGGTGTGCATTGCAAGCAGGACAATAAAACTCAAACTTCTTCCCGGAGGGAACATCGAAGTTGGGATTGTGCCTGATCTTGTAGTTTCCCGGTTCGGAGTGCAAAAAGATTAATCCACGCTGACCCTCGGGAGTTTTGGCGGCAAGGATAACGTCATCTCCTACATTGAGATAACTTCTGCATTTAGGACATACAAACTGATTGGTCATGGTAGGCCTCCTTCATTTTTGGCAAAAAATTAAATATGCGGTCATGGAACTTTCGAGTCAGGATGCTGTAAATAATTGCTGGCCTAAAAACCGGGATCAGCCTTCCTGGTTTTGTTGCCGGTCGATGAAGACCTGCCATCCTATCCTGTTCACATCTATGATCCTTTTGCTGGTACACCCTTACTGGACCACAAAGCGAAAAACAAATATGAGAGCCAGGATATACAACAATAAAGATACTTCTTTTCCTCTGTTTGTCAAAAGTTTTAGCAAAACATAACTCAATACGCCAAAAACCACACCTTCAGCTATGCTGTAGGTCAGGGGCATGATCACGATGGTCAAAAAGGCAGGAAGCGCCTCGGTGTAATCGTTGAAATCAATTTCCTTGATGGGTGTGATCATGAAAAAACCCACCAGGATGAGGGCAGGAGCGGTAGCTGCTTCAGGTATGATCAAAAACAGGGGACTCAGAAACAGCGCCAGGCCAAACAGCACGGCTATAACCAGCGCCGTCAGACCACTGCGTCCGCCTTCGGCTATACCCGCAGCACTCTCCACATAGGTGGTCACCGTGCTGGTCCCCAACAGCGAACCCATGGTGGTGCCGGCTGCATCAGAAAACAAAGCCTGTTTGGCACGTGGCAGCCGTCCCCTCTCATCAAGCATGCCGGCTTTTGCACCCACACCTATCAAGGTGCCCACCGCACTGAACATATCCACAAACAAAAGCGTGAAAAGTACAATGAGCAGGTCCGATGAAAAGATCCGGGAGGGCTGGATCTTGAAAAACAGGGGTTCGAGCGAAGGCGGCGTGCTTACCAGTTGCATGCCTTCAGGAAGGGTGGTGGCGCCAAAGGGGATGCCTATGATGGTGGTGGCGATAATGCCTATCAACAGGGCACCCTTCACCCGCAGCGACAACAAAACACCGGTCAACACCAATCCCGTCAGGGCAGTTAGCGCAGCCGGTGTACCTATCTCTCCAAGCTTCAGGATGTTGCCGGAGAGGGTGCCGCCTTCTCCGGCTTCCATGCCGGTTACCACAATGCCTGCACTGTTCAGCCCGATCAGGGCAATGAACAAACCAATGCCCACCGACACGGCATGCTTGATGTTGATGGGTATGCTGTTGACAATGGCCTCTCTTATATTAAACAGGGTGAGCAAAAGAAAAATGAGGCCTTCCAAAAAAACAGCAGTGAGCGCCAGCTGCCAGCTAAAGCCCATCTGCAGCACCACGGTATAGGCAAAAAAAGCATTGATGCCCATGCCGGGAGCCAGTCCAAAAGGAAGCCTTGCATACAGGGCCATCACAAGGGTGGCAAACATAGCGGCCAGTGCCGTGGCTGTTGTCAAGGCCGCCCGGTCCATGCCCGCCTCAGAAAGTATCTGGGGGTTGACCACCAGTATATAGGCCATGGTCATAAAGGTGGTGACGCCTGCTACCACCTCACGCTGTACTGTTGTTCCCAGCTTGCTGATCTTAAAATACCTCTCCAGCATCCTGTCCTGATTTTAAGCTCAATTTACGAATAGCGACCCGGATTATGAAATTCAATGAAGCCCAGACCAACACCATCCTTATGACAATACTTTTCCTTCCCTCTAATGCACCCATCTTATCATGAGCTGGAGCCGGCTGTTTTGATCCGATAACCTCGGTTATCTGAAATCCCTTTCCTCATTGGTTGATGTAATGAAAAACAAAATATCCGGCTTATGGTTTGATGTCCTGACCTGTTCAAGTGTACAAAACCGTACAAAACCGTTCGTTTATGTACGGATCCGTCTTGCACGTTGGTGGTCCAAACGCTCAAAACACATCAGCTGTCCTATAACATGCTGTCCCAAACCCCGATTAACATTGAGGGTTTGCTCCTTCTCGCCTTCTTCTGTATAAAACTGGCACAGAAATTGGTATCCCGGCTTTACCAAAATAAAGCGTTCAACCAGAAAAATAATTGAAAAAATGAAAAAAAATTGGATACTTACAGGATTCCTGTCCTTCGTGGGTTTCCTGCTGGTCTTCCCTTCAGCAGCGCAGGATCGTGATAAGGCAACCCTGAGCGGACATATAAAAAACAAAAAGAGCGGCGAGGAGCTGATAGGAGCCAACATCTATCTGAAGGACCGGCCTGTGGGCACCTCATCCAATGCTTATGGATTTTATTCTTTAACCCTGGAGCCAGGGACCCATAAGGTTGTTTTTTCTTATATGGGCTACTACCCAAAAGAGAAGGAGATTCATTTAGAAGCTGACCGGACCGTTAACATGGAACTGGACCCCCGTGAGCAGAGACTGGAAAAAGTAGTGGTTAGGGCTGAAGAGCCAAACAAGAATGTGAGCCGCAACCAGATGAGCTTCGAAAAACTTAGTGTGCGGGAAATACGTAAGCTTCCTTCCTTCATGGGCGAGGTGGATATCATCAAATCCATCCAGCTCATGCCCGGTGTCCACAACATCAGTGAAGGTTCGGCAGGTTACAGCATCAGGGGTGGAAGCCACGACCAAAACCTGGTCATGCTGGACGAAGCAACCGTCTACAACATCTCACATTTCCTGGGTTTCTTCTCTGTTTTCAACAACGACGCCATACAAAACGTGGAGCTATACAAAGGCGATATACCAGCCCGATACGGAACCCGCCTTTCTTCCGTGCTGGATGTAAGAATGAAAAACGGCAACAACAAGGAATTTAAAGCCACGGGAGGCATCGGCAATATCTCCAGCCGTCTCACCCTGGAAGGTCCCATAGGCAGCGACAACACATCCTTTATTCTCTCCGGCCGCCGAACCTATTTTGACCTTTTCCTGCCTTTGATGCCGGAAGAAGCAGTGCAGAACAGCAGCATCTATTTCTATGACCTCAACGCCAAAATCAACCACCGGGTCAACAAAAACAACCGGTTCTTCCTCTCGGGATATTTTGGCCGCGACCGGTTCAAAAACGAATTTTCCGATATTGGTTATGGCAACCATACCATGACATTTCGCTGGAACCACCTTTTCTCCGATAAGCTGTTCGTCAATTTTACACTGCTTCACAGCAAATACAACTACCACCTGGCCAGTCCTGACAAAGCAGCCTGGTCGTATCGTTGGGACAGCCACCTGAGGGACAATTGTTTCAAAGCCGATTTTACATGGTATCCCAACACTTCCAATACCATAGAATTTGGAGCTGCATCCTGTTATCACGCCTATGATCCCGGTATGATCAAAGGGACAGGGGAGGAGAGTCTTTACACCCGGTTCAACCTCTCAAAGAATTATGCACTGGAACATGGATTGTACATCTCCAACAAACAACAACTAACTCCCCGGTTAACCCTAAAATACGGCTTACGCATCTCAGCGTTCCAGAATATGGGCAAGGACACCCTTTACCAATACAATGACAGTTACCAGGTGGTAGATTCAACTTACCATGCAGCCGGAGAGATATACAACACTTACTTGGGACTTGAACCCCGCCTTGGCGTCAAATATCAGTTTAATGAAAAAAATTCGGTCAAAGTGAGCTATTCGAGAACCCGCCAACACGTGCAACTGGCGCAAAACACACGGGCGGGCACACCGCTCGACATATGGTTTCCGGCCAGCCCCAACGTAAAACCCCAGCTATGCGACCAGTATGCACTGGGTTATTTTAGAAATGCCTTCGAAAACAAACTGGAACTTTCCCTGGAAACCTACTATAAAAAGATGCACAATACCATCGATTTTAAGGACCACGCCAACCTGCTGCTTAACCCCAGGTTGGAAGGAGAGCTTCGTTTCGGCCAATCTCAGTCATACGGTCTGGAAGCCATGGCCCGGTACAACGACAAAAAGCTAAACGGCTGGATCAGTTATACATATTCCCGCACCAGCCGAACAGTAAAGGCCATCAACAAGGGAAAAGCATATAATGCTCCATACGATAGGCCACACGATGTGTCGGTGGTGGCAAACTACCGGATCAACAACCGCATCAGTGTCTCGGCCAACTGGGTATACAGTTCAGGGCAACCGGTTACTTTTCCCATTGGTCGCTATGAATCAGAAGGTAAAATCGTTCCAGTCTACTCAGAACGCAACGAATACCGCCTGCCCGATTACCACCGCCTCGACCTTTCCCTGACCCTTCAGTCGCATAGCAAACCGGGGAAAAACCGGGAGAGCGAATGGAATTTTTCTATTTACAACGCATATGGTCAAAAGAATACCTGGGCTCTGAACTTTGTTCAGGACGACCGCGATCCATACAAAACGGTGGCAGAAAAAACTTACCTTTTTTCTGTAATACCCGCGGTAACCTACAATTTTAAATTTTAACCCACCGCTTTTTATCGGGACACCAACGCTACCATTCACCCTAAAAACGGATAATGAAGTTTTCACATCGCTAAACCATCCCTCATGAAGAAAAAAACAAACCAGATGAATGAAACAACCAGGCCCCTTAAAACTTTGTTGCTGGCAACGCTTCTGCTGGTCATAGGAGCTTGCACCGAGGAGGTGGACATAGAGCTTGACACCAGCTATGCCCGCCTGGTCGTCGACGGTCAAATCACCACCGACACCACCATCCACTATGTTAAACTTACCAAAACCATGGATTATTTTGCCAACCGTCCGGCTGAGACAGTATCAGGAGCAGAGGTACGAATCAACAACCACCTGCTTACAGAAAGTCAAAGCACACCAGGATTGTACCTGACCGAGCCGGGTTTTTACGGTGAGGTTGGTAAAAAATACCACCTCACCATAACAGACGTTGACATCAACAACGACGGCTCTTCAGAATTTTATCATGCCAGCGACAGCATCCATTCCATCGCCCGGGCCGACTCTATAGATCTGGTCTACCAGGAGTTTGCAGGCGGACAAATGAAGATGTGGGCCATCCAGCTCTATGCACAAGATCCGCCCGAAGAAAACTATTACCTTTTCAAGGTTCATAAAAACGATACACTCGTCACCGATACGATAGATGAGTATGTCTTCCAGGAGGACATCACTTTCAACGGCAATTATGTACCAGGTGTGATGGTGCAATCGCTCGAGAAATCAAAGCAAGACGAAACGGTTCGGCATGGCGATGTGATCACCCTTGAAACCAACGGCATATCCCAGGAATATTACAAATACATCATTGAGGTGACCAATGAATCGGGAGCTTCCAATCCCCTGTTCAGCGGGCCACGTGCCAATGTGCGTACCAACGTGAAAGGTGGCGGCAACGCCGTTGGATTCTTCAGGGCTTTCTCCATCAACCGGATTAGCCTGAGGGTAAACGATCCCTATGAAAAAGTGACCCGTTTCTAGGATTTTTCAAGTGAACGGACCGGCTCCATGGGAGATGCCCCCTGCTTACGGGGAAACAGGAAGGTCAAACCTATAAAAAGAATCAGTCCTGCAGAAATGCCAAATATGTTGGGATCCAGCCCGTAGGGCAGCTTAAACTGTGCCACGGTCAGGTACAGGGTGGTGCCGCCCCCTATGAGCATCGACCAGAAGGCTGCCACAGGGCTGCTCCTCTTCCAGAAAAGAGCGCCCAGGATGGGTATGAACAGCCCCGAAACCATAAAGGCATACGAGTAAAGCATGAGCTGCAATACATTTTGCATGCTCAGGGCCAGCAGTACCGCCGAGGTGCCTATTACCAGGGTTAACAGTTGGGAGATGCGCAACACCTTGCGGGAGTCGGGGTTGAAATGAAAAATCTTGTCCAGGATGTCGGTCAGTATGTTGCCGGATGAAGCCATCAGGCAACTGTCGGCTGTCGACATGATGGCCGAAAAATAGGCCGACATCATCAAACCCATCAGCCCCACCGGCAAAACAGTACGAAGGAGCAGGGGAAGACCCATCTCAGAGTCGATGCTGGCCAGATCGCCATAGCCCAGGTGTGTGAACATGCCGTTTTCCAGACCCACCCGGGCAAAAAGTCCCAGTATGACCCCCATCATAGCCATCAAAGGCCATTCAAACAACCCGGCAATAAACCAGGCTTTTTGGGCCTCCTTGCGGCTGCGGGTGGAATAGATGCGCTGATACAAGGTCATCCCCACAAACCAGATCGGGATGATGGTGATGCCCCAATTAACCAGCTCCTGCCATGACACGTTGCCGAAGGAGAGAAATTCACCGGGTATGGTCGCCCGTATTTCCGACATACCCCCAACAGCATGGTAGCCCAGGGGTATGCCAATAAAGATCAACCCACTCATCAATATCAGCCATTGCACGGTATCGGTGTAGATCACAGCTTTTAGGCCCCCCATAACGGTGTAAAGCACTGCTATAACCCCCATGATCACAAGGGCCTGGTTCAGCTGAAGATCCACAAAAGTGGCTGAGGCCAGCTTGGCGCCTGCCAGGATCTGCGAACTGGTGAAACCCATATAGCCGATGGCCGAGATCACACCAGCCAGCAGGGCCACACGGGGAGTATAGAACTGCTCAAAGATCTGGGGAAAGGTAAACAGCTTGATCTTATGGGAAAGTTTGCTTACTTTGGGAATGAGAAAAACAGCACTCAGCCATGCCCCTATCAGGCCTGTGAAAAGCATCCAGGAACCGGCAATGCCCATGATGAAACCCAGTCCACCCAGGCCGATAGAGAAACCGCCACCTACATCTGTGGCCACCACCGACAAACCTACATGCAGGCTCCCCATGCTTCTTCCCCCTACATAGTAATCATCCGTGTCCTTGTTGCGGCGCAGGAAAAAATACCCCACACCCAGCATCACCAGCATGTAGAGAATGAAAACAGAAAGATCAACAATGTGCATGCAATCTCTTATTTAGGATGAACACCTCTTTAAATAAAACAAATATTTTTAACAAAACAAAATTCATTGTCCCTCAGCGCACCCATCAGCGTTAAGAGCTGAATTTTAACTGAATTTTAGCATCCATTTTTCCAGGTATTTTTCCCCGCTCTTTTTTCCAGGCTTTTTTTCCTTTTTTCCACGCTTAGCGCTGGAGGATCTTGCTGGAAAATTTGCTGGGATTATCAGCAGAAACTTTCTAATTTTACGCAGAAATAGGGAACCCCAAAAACCAAACATATGAGAGTATTGATTCAACGCGTCAACCATGCCAGCGTGGAAATCGAACAGCAGGTGAAATCGAGCATCGGCAAAGGTCTGCTGATCTTCCTCGGGGTGGAGGAACAGGACAACCAGCAGGATGTAGAATGGCTGCGGGGAAAGATCAGCAAGCTGCGGGTATTTGAAGACGACCAGGGACAGATGAACCGGTCCCTGATCGATGTAGGCGGCGAGGTGATGGTGATCAGCCAGTTCACCCTGCATGCCAAAACAAAAAAAGGCACCCGGCCTTCCTACAGCCGGGCCGCAACCCCAGAAAAAGCCAAATTTCTGTATGAAGAATTTGCCAGGCAGATGGGCGAGGAAACCGGCCGTCCGGCAGGAACAGGTGAGTTCGGTGCCTATATGAAGGTCAACCTGGAAAACGACGGGCCGGTGACCATCATGATTGATTCTCGAAACAAGGATCTATAAAGCCAACAACGGCATCAGGCATCATTTGTTGACCATTTCCGGATAACCCTTTGATGGAGGTTGTTTGATTGATCGCCGGAAAACAAAACCGTTCATTCCAAATAAATTATTAATTTTGAAAGAAAAATGACTGTAAAAGAAGCACAGGAGAAGGTAGACCAATGGATACGTGAACACGGGGTCCGGTATTTTGACGAGATGACCAACATGGCCATGCTTACAGAGGAAGTAGGAGAACTGGCCAGCATCATGGCCCGAGAATACGGTGATCAATCCTTCAAGGAGGGCGAACAGGCCAGCCTGGACGACGAGATGGGCGATGTGCTGTTTGTGCTGATCTGCATTGCCAACCAGACCGGTGTCGACCTTACACGGGCACTCTCCGACAACCTGGAAAAAAAATCACAACGCGACAAAAACAGACACAAGAACAATCCCAAATTAAGATCATAAAAATGGAAAATTTAACAGAAAAATATTCAATAACTTTAGAAGAAGGAATTGAACAAAAAGTTAAAGTAATTGCCACCAACAGCCATCAATATTTCACCGATGAAATCCTTAAGTTGATCTTCAGGTCGATTGATCTTACCAGCTTGAATACAGACGATAATGAACCCTTCATTGAAAAACTGTGCCATAAAGTCAACCTGGTACCATCCACCTTTGAAGGTGTGCGCAATGTGGCGGCCGTATGTGTTTACCCCCCGCTGGTTGAGACGGTAAGAAAAAACCTGGAAGATGAAAGCGTACATGTGGCTTCGGTAGGGGGCAACTTTCCCACCTCCCAGACCTACCTGAGCATCAAGAAGGCCGAATGCAAGGAGATCATCAACCACGGTGCCGATGAAGTGGACGTGGTGCTGCCTGTTGCCACCTTCCTGCAGGGGGATTACGAGAGCGTGTTTCGTGAGATAAAAGAGATCAAGGAGGCCATCGGCAACAACAAGCTGAAAGTGATCCTGGAGACAGGGATGTTGAACGATTACAGCAACATCCAACTTGCCAGTCTCCTGGCCATGGAAGCCGGCGCGGATTTCATCAAGACCTCCACGGGAAAGACCAAGCCGGCGGCCACCTACGATGCCGTTTACATCATGGCACATGCCATCAAGGCATTTTACAAGCACACCGGCAAGACCACCGGCATCAAACCGGCAGGCGGCATCGCCACGGCCGAGGATGCCCTTTCCTACTATGCCATCATCAAGGAAATACTTGGAGATCAATGGCTCAACAATTCACTCTTCCGCATTGGAGCCAGCCGGCTGGCCAATGATGTGCTGGGGCACCTGCGCCAGGAGGATGTACATCACTTTTAGATGTACAAACCAGTCCATGCTGTGATGGTACCATAAATGTTTCAAAAGCTAGGGGTCAGGCGGGGACCTGGCTCACTTGTTTCGTTGAACAGTAAATTCCACCAGGTCCACCAGTGAGTTGTAGCCCGGGTTGTTGGTGGCATAGGGACCAAGCATCTGAAGGGCTTCATCCTTGATGCGCTCCATGGTTTGCCGGGCCATGTTAAGTCCGTCGTGCCTACGAACGAACTCTATGATGCGGCTCACCTCCTGTCCATTTTTCTTCGAACGGTTGAAGATGCGTTTAAGCTCCTTTTTCTCTTTGTCGCTGGCTTTGTTCAGGGCATAAATCAGCGGCAGGGTCACCTTCTTTTCTTTGATGTCGTTTCCAGCGGGTTTGCCAATGGTTCCCGAGCGTTCATAATCCAGCAGGTCGTCCTTTATCTGAAAGGCAATGCCAATTTTTTCCCCAACAGCCCGCAGCTTCTCGATGATTTCTTCATCGCGGGTGACCGAACGGGCTCCGCAGGCGGTGCACGAGGCAATAAGCGATGCGGTTTTCTTGCGTACCACCTTAAAATAATCCTCCTCCGAGATATAGACCTTGCGGGTGTTCCGCACCTGTATCAGCTCTCCCTCACTCATCTCCTGCACGGCATTGCTGACGATCTCCAGTAAATCATATTCCTTGTTGCGAACGGCCAGGAGCAATCCACGGGAAAGCAAGTAATCACCGACCAGCACGCTGATCTTGGATTTCCACAGGGCATTGATGGAGAAATGGCCACGCCTGCGGTAGGATTTATCCACCACATCATCGTGGATCAGGGTGGCGTTGTGCAGCAACTCAATGAGCGATGCCGCGGTATAGGTGGATGAGTTGATCTCCCCGAGCATCCTGGCAGTGAGAAAAACGAACATGGGTCGCATTTGTTTGCCCTTGCGCCGCACCACGTAGTTGAGAACAACGTTGAGAAGGGGTATGCTCGTTTTCATCGAATCCCTGAAATAGGACTCGAAAGCATGCATCTCTTCCCGGATGGGGGCTTTAATCTTATCCAACTGGCTCATGATCACTCTACTGCTTAACGGGGTCAAATATAATAATTAATGACATCGAATGTGTAATATGTCAACAAATCACACCACCGTTGGTTTCAGGAAACAGGATGTCCTGCAACAGCCCCGGCATATGTCGAAGAATATATTTTTTTTGGTCACCTTTCAACAGACCTCTATTTTTATAAACAATATATTTATATATTTGCATTATTAAAAGTTTATAATCAACACAGAATGCAAATAAAGGATTTGACACCAGAACAGCTGGAAGAAGCAGCCAACATGCTCAAGGCCATTGCGCATCCCCTGAGGATTTCCATTCTCAGCTACCTTGAAGGAGGCAAAAAGCTTACAGTCACACAGATTCATGAACTACTGGGCATTGAACAGTCCACAACCTCCCACCATCTCGGCATACTTAAGGACAAGGGTGTTCTTTGTTCCAAGAGAGAGGGCAAAAATACCTACTATTACTTAAAAGACAACAGCCTGAGCAACATTGTTCATTGCGTGGGCAGATGTACCTCCACGAACAGCTGAATTATCCTTCATCATACGGCTTTTCCATGTAACAACAATGACTGTTCTTCCCAACACCCCCAGCAACCAGTAAAGCAATGTCCCACAAAGTGCGAGTCACCAAGGAGTTTGATTTTGAGATAGCCCATGCCCTGTGGAATTACGACGGCCATTGCCGCAACCTGCACGGCCACTCCTACAGGCTTTTCGTCACAGTTATCGGGCAACCCTCCCAAAACCCCCATGATCCCAAAAACGGGATGGTCATAGATTTTGGCGAGCTCAAGAACATTGTCCAGGGAGAGGTTGTTGACCCGCTCGACCACGCGGTCATCCTGAACACAGCCGCTGTAGATGATAAACTGGAGAACATCAGCCAGATGTTCGACAAGCTTTTCATTGTCGATTACCAGCCTACCTGTGAAAACCTGGTGGTGGATTTCTCCCGGCGCATTTCAAAGCGACTGCCGGCCGGTGTCACCTTACACAGCCTCAAGCTTCACGAAACGGCCTCTTCGTTTGCCGAGTGGTACGCCTCCGACAACCAGCAAGGATGAATACCCATCGGGTTTCCATTTGAACCGGATTTTTCTTAACTTTTGGACATTAAAACAGAACCGCTATGAACAAGCCAAAAAAGCTTTTCCTGCTGGATGCCTATGCCCTTATATACCGGGCATATTACGCGTTCATCAAGAACCCCGTGCGCAATTCCAAAGGGCTGAACACCTCGGCCATACTGGGTTTCACCAACACCCTGGTGGAGGTCCTTGAAAAGGAAAAGCCTTCCCATATTGCCGTGGCTTTTGATCCCACGGGTCCCACCTTCCGCAACGATATCTTCGAAGAATACAAAGCCCACCGGGAGAAAATGCCGGAAGACATCCAGCATTCCATCCCGTATATACGCGAGATCGTGAAAGCTTTCAACATACCCATGATTGAAGTGGAGGGATATGAAGCCGACGATGTTATTGGAACCCTTGCCCACCAGGCAAAAAACCAGGGCTTTGAAACCTACATGATGACACCCGACAAGGATTACGGGCAACTGCTTACAGAAAACATTTACATGTACAAACCCAAACGCTCAGGCGGAGAAGCAGAGATCATC
This sequence comes from uncultured Bacteroidota bacterium, assembly GCA_913055895.1. GTDB lineage: Bacteria > Bacteroidota > Bacteroidia > Bacteroidales > UBA12077 > JAGXLC01. The sequence goes on from CAJXLE010000012.1 coordinate 26,892, forward strand.
GACAAGGAGAAAATATGCGAGCAATTTGGCATCGAGGATCCCCGGCAGGTTATCGACATCATGGCCCTGTGGGGCGACAAATCCGACAACATCCCAGGAGCCCCGGGCATCGGTGAAAAAACAGCCAAAAAGCTGATTGCTTCCTACGGTTCGGTTGAAAATTTATATGAAAACATAAACGACTTAAAGGGAAAGCAAAAGGAAAATTTACTTAACAACAAGGATCAGGTTTACTTAAGTAAAGAATTGGTTAAGATTAAACTAAATGTTCCTGCTGAAATCAACACTTCAGATATTGAGCTGGATCAACCCAACGAGGAAAAGCTGGCCCAATTGTTCCAGGAACTTGAATTTAAGACACTTGCCAGGCGTTTTTTCAACAAGGACCTCAACCAGCTTGCTCCCAACGAGCCTGTACAACAGTCCATGTTTTCCGATAACAGTTCCACCGCCTCACAGGCACCCACAAGCGATAAAGACACCACATCTTCGTCCGGCAAGGACTATCAGCTGGTCGACAGCAGGGAAAAACGCTCAAAGTTGATCAGCGAGCTGGAAAAAATGGATTCTTTCTGTTTTGACACAGAGACCACCTCGGTCAACCCCCATGAGGCCGGACTGGTGGGCATAGCCATCTCCTTCCGCAAAGACCAGGCTTTTTTCATTCCCTGTCCGGAAAACCAGAAAGAAACGCAAAAGATCGTCGAGGAATTCCGGTCGGTTTTTGAAAATGAACATACCGAAAAAGTAGGGCAGAACGTCAAGTACGACATCCTGGTGATGCGCAATTACGGCATAGAAGTCAAAGGACCCGTTTTCGACACGATGATTGCCCATTACCTGCTAGAGCCCGAACAAAGGCACAACCTCACCATCCTTTCCGAAAAGTACCTGAACCATACCCCCATCAGCATTGAAGAGCTGATCGGGAAAAAAGGCAAAAACCAGCTTACCATGCGCTCGGTTAGTGTCGAAAAGATCACTCCCTATGCCTGCGAGGATGCCGACCTGACCTGGCAACTCAGGAACATCATGGAGAAGGAGCTCAGAGACCATTCGCTCTGGAACCTGGCCAGCCAGATGGAGATGCCCCTCATCCAGGTGCTGGTCCGCATGGAGGTCAACGGTGTCAAGATCAATGAAAAAGAGCTCAGGGACTCTGCCGGGGAACTCAGGGAAGAGCTTGGAAACATTGAAAAAAAAGTCCACTCGATGGCCGGGGTCTCCTTTAACATCGACTCTCCCAAACAGCTGGGGCAGGTGCTCTTCGAGCGCATGAAAATCGTGGACAAGCCCAAGAAGACGCGGACCAAGCAGTACTCCACCAGCGAGGAGACCCTCCGGCAACTCAGTGACAAGCACCCCATCATACAAAAGGTGCTGGACTACCGGTCGGTCCGCAAGCTCCTTTCCACCTACGTAGAAGCTCTGCCGGAGCTGATCAACGCAAAGACAGGCAAGATTCACACTTCCTTCAACCAGGCCATAGCTGCCACCGGCCGGCTGAGTTCCTACAATCCCAATTTGCAGAACATCCCAATAAGGGAAGAGCGGGGAAAAAAAATAAGAAAAGCCTTTGTGCCATCCGACAGCGATCACACGCTGCTGGCTGCCGACTACTCGCAAATTGAGCTTCGCATCATGGCCCATATGAGTGGCGACCCCAAACTCACCGAGGCTTTCCGCAACAACGAGGACATCCACAGTTCCACGGCAGCCCGTCTCTTCCACCACGACAACCCGGAGGATGTCACCAAAGACCAGCGGCGAAAGGCCAAGACGGCCAATTTTGGTATCATCTACGGCATCTCTGCCTTTGGCCTCTCCCAACGACTGAACATACCAAGAAAAGAGGCCAAAGAGATCATAGATGCCTATTTCAGTACTTTTTCCAGGGTGAAGGAATACATGGACCAACGAATAGCTGCTGCCCGGGAGCAAGGTTATGTAGAGACCATCTGGGGAAGAAAACGGTTCCTGGAAAACATCAACTCCCGCAACGCCACCCTCCGGGGCATGGCCGAGCGTAACGCCATCAATGCTCCCATCCAGGGCTCTGCTGCCGACATCATCAAGATGGCCATGCTTGACATCGACAGGGAACTAAGGGAAGGTGGTTACCGCAGCAAGCTCATCCTGCAGGTGCACGACGAACTGATCTTCGATGCTTACAAGCCCGAAGTGGATAAGCTAACGGAGATGGTGACCGACAAAATGGAAAATGCCCACCAGCTGAATGTTCCCCTTACCGTGGAAACCGGAACCGGCCAGAACTGGCTCGAGGCACATTAATTGCGGTGGAAGGTTGGCAGGTTGAAGGCATAACGGTTCGAAGCCAGCAGGTTGAACGCTGAAAGCCAGCAGGCTCACCCTTCTACATCCTGCCTTTAACCAGGGGGCGCGGCTTCCTTCCGTAGGCAAAATCATCCATCCGCACGGCCAGCTTTCTGAAAGCAGGTGAATGGCGTATGCCATGGCGCACCAGGTTGTGCAGCGGGGTGTCGGGATGTGAATAGGGGCAGGCACTCATGCAGCGGGCGCAATCGGTTCCGGTGCGCGTCCAGTAGGTAAAACAAGCCTGCTGGTCGATCTGCCACCGCAACACCCCACCGATCTCCTGGCGGTCGCCAAAAGGTATGGCACGCGATGGACACACATCGGCACACTTCTTACAGGTGGTGCAAAAATCGATGACACTGGGGTCCTCATCCCGCTCATCAGCCACGAGCGGGGCCGTGGTGGTCACCACAGCAATCCGCACCCTGGGTCCCAGCTCAGGTGTCATCAGCAGTCCCATGCGGCCTATCTCACCCAAGCCGGCGTCCCTTGCCACAAGGGGACAAACCACCTCGTACTCGCCATCGATATGGGCCCGGGCATGATAACCCATGTCCCTCAAAATCCGGGCTATCCAAAGGGCCATCACACCGGAGCGAACATACTGCCTGGAGGATTCCAGGACACAATAGGCATAAGGGGCATTGCGAAGGTAATCATGGTCCATCTCCACGGTCAAAGCCAGGGCATGGGTATGGTGTCCCTCCACCGGCTCTCCGTAGTTGTGCTTTCTGCCACGGTAACTGTAGAGATGATGGTCTTCTAGCCTGGTGATGCCGGCACGGACAGCTCCGTATTTCAGAGCCAGGCTCTTCAGCTGCCGTGAGAGGGCCGGGCCATCCCATTGCTGCCTTTCGTTGGCGACGGGACCGTCCACAAAATTACGGTACTGTTCTATCAACTCAAAATTGGCCTGAGCTGCAGGAAATATGAAGGGATCGTAGAAGGTGGCACTGGCTGAGAGCAACCCGGGGTTTCTCCGAAAGGCGTCGTCGCCTTTCTTTCGTTCGGGGTGGCGCCGGTAATAGGCATCATACTCACTGGTGCCGGGCTCCAGTATATCTCTTGAAAACATGGTGTCGCGCTCGTCGATCCTGCCCCGGGGGACAATATGTTCTTTGTATGCCGGTAAAGGCCGGGGTATAAAAAATATTCCTGCCCCAACAACCAATGCTACAGTTATGATCCAGGGCACTACAGGACTTTCTGTTAACAAGGCCAGGGCCAGCAGTGGCAGGGGCAAGGCAACTGCCAGCAAAACAAACCGGCGACAAGCCCTGGTCTCTTTTTCCTTGAGCGACGCCCAGGCGGCATAAACAAAAAAGATAAACAGCAGCGCGGAGATAAAATAAAGCAGGTACGAACCCATGATCGAGAATGTTGACACCGGCAAATTTAGAAATTTTCATTTATCTTGTAGGGAAGAACATGTCTTAAGAAAATTCCAGCCCTGGCAGGGATAAATGCCATGCGATCAGCACTCAAAAACATATCAACATATGAAACCTGCATCCAGTAACCTACACAAAAAGGACACGATTATTCATGCAGGTTCCATACGGCCAAATTATTAAATAAATGATAATCGTATGAAAAAAAAGATTAAAAGCATTTTTGAAATGGGCTTTTTCCTGAGAAAAGCCGGAAAAATACCCGGCGACATTGAA
>CAJXLE010000013.1 GCA_913055895.1 uncultured Bacteroidota bacterium
TTTGCTAAAATGCTTCGGTTTGAAGCCGATAAACTCGGTTATCCTTCCAATTTTACTATTTACGACACCCAGGATTCGCAGCGGCTCATTTCGGCCATCATTAAAGAAATGGGACTGGATAAAGATGTGTACAAATACAAGCAGGTATATTCCCGTATTTCTTCCTATAAGAACAGCCTGATCACAGTAAAAGCCTATTTCCAAAATCCCGAATTGCAGGAGGCAGATGCCATGTCAAAAAAGCCAAGGTTGGGGGAGATCTATCAGCATTATGTGGATCGCTGCTTTAAAGCCGGGGCCATGGATTTTGATGACCTATTGTTAAAGACCAACGAACTGCTCAACAGGTTTCCCGAAGTACTTCAGAAGTACCAGAACCGTTTCCGATATATTTTAGTGGATGAGTACCAGGATACCAACTTTTCCCAGTACCTGATCGTAAGGAAGCTGTCGCAAAAATACCGCAATGTATGTGTGGTGGGCGACGATGCCCAAAGCATCTATTCTTTCCGCGGTGCCAAGATCGAGAACATCCTGAACTTCCAAAAAGACTACCCCGATGCCCGGGTTTTCAAACTGGAGCGCAACTATCGCTCCACTCAAACCATCGTGGATGCAGCCAACAGCATGATCAGGAAAAACGAAAACCAGATCCACAAGGATGTATACTCCGAACAAGCGGTGGGCGACAAGATCGAGGTGTTATCCTCCCGGACCGATACCGAGGAAGCCTACCAGATAGCCCAGTCCATCTCCGACAAAACGGCCTCGGGTGATTTCGACTACAAGGATTTTGCCATCCTGTACCGTACCAATGCCCAGTCGCGAAACTTTGAGGAGGCTTTCCGCCGCTACAACCTGCCCTACAAAATCTACGGCGGCATATCTTTCTACCAGCGAAAAGAAATCAAGGACATACTGGCATATTTTCGCCTGACGCTCAACTTCAATGATGAAGAGGCCCTCCTGCGCATCATCAATTTTCCGGCCAGGGGCATCGGCAAGACCACCATCAGCAAGATACAAAACCACAGCAATGAGAAAGGGCTTACCCTGTGGCAGATCGTTGAGGATCCCGGCAAACACCCCGTTGAGCTGAGCAAGGGTGCCCTGAATAAAGTAGCGGGGTTTGCATCGATGATACGCGAATTTGCAGAGCTGGCTGGCGAGAAAGATGCCTACCAGGCCGCCCTGGCCATCGCAGAAAAATCGGGCATCATCAACGAATTCAAGAATCCAAAGACCATACAGGAGCAAAACAAATACGAGAACATCCAGGAGATACTCAACGGCATCAAGGATTTTACGGAAAGGTATGAGGGAGAACAGGTTCCCACCCTGGAGCACTACATAGAAAATGTCTCCCTGCTGACCGATGCCGACCATGAGGATGAGGAAGACCTGAACAAGGTAACCATCATGACCATGCATTCGGCCAAAGGACTGGAATTTCGGAATGTTTACCTGGCCGGCATGGAAGAAGGACTTTTCCCCTCCAAGATGTCGATGAATACCGACAAGGAGCTGGAAGAAGAACGCCGCCTTTTTTACGTAGCCCTGACCCGTGCCGAAGAAAAGGCGGTACTCTCCTATGCCAACAGCCGTTATAAATGGGGCGTGTCGACCAGGAGCCAGCCAAGTCGATTCATCTACGACATCGATCCGCGCTATATGATCCTTCCCGAGGTAGAATCGCAGGAGGAAAGCGGGGATGAGCCCGCCCGCTCCGGAGCCCCGTCTTCAGCTTCCACCAATGCTCCATCTAACTTTTCAGCAGGCCAGGCCAACCGCAAACTGACCAAAATCGGGTCCCGGCCCAAAAAAGAGGCAGCAGCAGGAGCGCCTCCGGAATACAACGGCCAGCTGAAAGTGGGTATGTGGGTACAACACGACCGTTTTGGCAAGGGTCAAATCACCAACCTGGAAACCGACGCCCCCAACAACACGAAAGCCACCATCGAATTTACGGACTACGGTAAGAAACAACTGCTTCTCAAGTTTGCCAAGCTAAAAATAATCTCGGGATAATTTGCTATCAACTCAAAAACCACTATTTTTGTAAAAATTATAAGTCCAAACTGATGGAATACAATACAACACAAAAAAGAATGGTTTTGCCGGAATACGGTCGCAACATCCAGAAGATGGTGGAATACTGCAAGACCATTGATGACAGGGAACAGCGAAACCGTATGGCGCAAGCGATCATTACCATTATGGGGAGCATCAACCCCCACTTCCGCGACATGTCGGATTATAAACACAAATTATGGGATCACCTCCAGATTATTGCCGAATATGAACTGGATATTGACTCACCCTATGAGGCTCCCCCTAAAGAAACCCTGCGGAGCAATCCCGACCCGGTACCCTACAACAACCGCCCTGCCAAATACAAACACTATGGCAAAACCATAGAGATGCTATGCCGGCAAGCTGCCGAATATGAGGAAGGGGAGATGAAGGATACCCTCATCCAGGTCATTGCCAATCATATGAAAAAGAATTACGTGACCTGGAACAAAGATTCGGTCTCCGATGAACAGATCTTCTCCGACCTGGAAGAACTCTCCGGTGGCAAAGTCACGGTGAACCGTGAAAAAATTCAGCTCACCGACTCCAAAGACATTTTCAGCAAGCTGAGCAAGAAAAAACGCACGCCCCGCAAAGGCAAAAACAACAATAACAACCATTCCAAAAATTCCCATTAACATATGGGTTCATTCCTGATCAAGGGTGGCAAACCCCTGAAAGGCTCCCTGGCCCCCCAGGGAGCCAAAAACGAAGCATTGCAGGTTATCTGTGCCACTTTGCTGACCCCCGAAAAAGTCACCATCAGCAACATCCCCAACATAAGGGATGTCAACAAACTGCTTGACCTGGTCAAAAGCCTTGGAGTAACCGTAACCCGGGAGTCTCCCAGCAGTTACAGCTTCCAGGCAAAAAACGTCAATTTTGAATACCTCCACTCACAGGAATATATTGACAAAGCCGAGGGCCTCAGAGGTTCGATCATGATCATGGGTCCCCTGCTGGCCCGTTTCGGGAAGGGCTATATACCCAGCCCGGGAGGCGACAAGATTGGCCGGCGCAGGCTCGACATCCATTTCCAGGGTTTCGAGAAGCTGGGAGCACGTTTTGTTTTCGACCACAAAGACAATTTTTACCGGGTGGAAGGTGCCAAACTGGAGGGCACCTATATGTTGCTGGAGGAAGCCTCGGTCACCGGCACAGCCAACATCATCATGGCCGCTGTAAAGGCCAAAGGTACCACCACGATCTACAATGCAGCCTGCGAACCATACGTTCAGCAATTGTGTCGTATGCTCAACAACATGGGTGCCGATATTTCGGGGGTGGGATCCAACCTGCTCACCATCCGTGGTGTGGATGAACTGAAGGGATGTCATCATGAAATACTGCCCGACATGATTGAAGTAGGCAGCTTCATCGGGCTGGCAGCCATGAACCAGTCGGAGATCACCATCAAGAATGTATCCTATGACAACCTGGGCATCATCCCTGCCTCCTTTGCCCGGTTGGGTATTGAGGTGCAGAAGAGCGGAGACGACATATACATACCCCGGCATGAACACTACCAAATAGAAACATTCATCGACGGCTCGATCATGACCATCGCCGACGCACCATGGCCGGGGCTGACACCCGATCTGTTAAGCGTCATGCTGGTGGTGGCCACCCAGGCCCGGGGCAGTGTGCTGATACATCAGAAAATGTTTGAGAGCAGGCTCTTTTTTGTCGACAAACTGATTGACATGGGAGCTCAAATCATATTGTGCGACCCCCACCGTGCCACGGTCATTGGCCAGGATCACCAGATAAGACTGCGTCCCACCAAGATGACCTCCCCCGACATCCGGGCCGGAGTAGCCCTGCTGATAGCCGCCCTTTACGCCGAGGGGACCAGCACGATACACAACATTGAGCAGATCGACCGGGGGTATGAGCAAATCGACCAGCGACTGGCCAATATTGGTGCCGACATCCAGCGGATCGACTGATACCATCCACCCAACATTTTCCTTTGTCATCTTTGCACTTCTGGTAAAGCTGCCAGGTGTCAATTTGTCGCAAAACCTTATTTTGGCAAATTATTTGATCCTGAAGGAAAGACTATTTTTTTTTGGAAATAAACAAGGTTGGATATGAACAAACACAATAAGAATATGAACTCGGAAGAAAAAAAGCAGACACAGGCAGGACAACAGGATTCATCGAAGCAGCAACAAATGAACCAGCAGCAGGAAAAGGAACAACAGCAGCAAGCCAAGGATCAACAAGATACAGCTCAAAGAGACGAACAAGCCTCAGGTCAGCAACAGGAAAACCACGACCACCAGGAAGATCAGGAGGTAAAACAGGATCAGGCTGAAAAACAGCAAGAGAAGGAACAAGACGACAGCCAGCAAGAAGAGCAGCAGAAAGAGAACAAACAGGAAGAAGGCAAAAAGAAGAAAAAGAAAAAAGAAGAAAAAGAGAAGAAAAAAGAAGAAGCTGCTGAGAAGTCAGACAGGGAAAAACTGGCAGAATTGCAGGATCGTTATTTACGGCTCCAGGCCGAGTACGACAACTACCGCAAACGAACCCTGAAAGAAAAGATGGAGCTGACACGCTCGGCAGGCGAGGACATCCTAAAAGGCCTGCTGCCTGTGATGGACGATTTTGAGCGTGCCCTGCAGTCGATCGATGAAACCGAAAACGCGGAGGCCCTCAAGGATGGTGTCCATCTTATCTACAACAAGTTCAGGGAATTCCTCAAGCAGCAGGGAGTGCAGGAAATGGAATCGCAGGACCAGGAATTCGACACCGACCGCCACGAAGCCATCTCCAAAGTGCCTGCAACCAGTGAAGATATGAAGGGTAAAGTGGTTGACGTGGTACAAACCGGTTATTTCCTGAACGACAAGGTTCTCAGATACGCCAAGGTCGTGGTCGGGGAATAAACAATTATTAGAACGCAAAAACAAAAGAAAGGCTTTTTATGGCATCGCAAAGAGATTATTACGAAATACTAGGTGTATCGAAAGATGCTTCGCAGGAGGAGATCAAGAAGGCTTATCGCAAGATGGCCATCAAATACCATCCCGACAAGAACCCGGGCGACACAGAAGCCGAAAAAAAATTCAAGGAGGCAGCCGAGGCTTATGAAGTGTTGGGCAATTCCGATAAACGCAAGAAATATGACCAGTTCGGACATGCCGGTGTGAAAGGCGGCGCCTACTCCGGCGGCGGTGGCTTCGGTGGTGGAGGCATGACCATCGAAGACATCTTTGAACAGTTTGGCGACATCTTCGGAGGAGGCTTCGGCAGTGCCTTTGGTGGTTTCGGTGGATTCAACGACTTTGGCGGCGGTGGTGGCCGGCGTCGTACCCGACGCACCAGCAAAGGATCCAACCTGAGGGTGAAGGTTACCCTTACCCTTGAAGAAATTGCCAAAGGCTCCACCAAGAAACTCAGGGTCAACAAATATGTACCCTGCGATGCCTGTGAAGGCACGGGTGCCGAAAACGGCGACTCGTCGGCTTACTCGAACTGTCCCACCTGTAAAGGCTCAGGCCAGGTAACCAAAGTCACCAGCACTTTCCTGGGACAGATGCAGACTACCTCCACCTGTCCCACCTGTGGAGGGGAAGGCCGAATCATTGAAAACAAATGCACCAAATGCCACGGCGAAGGCATTGTCAAAGGCAGCGAGGTCATATCCCTCGACATTCCCGCAGGTGTTGCCGAAGGCATGCAGATGACCGTCAGCGGTAAAGGCAATGCTGCCAGAAGGGGCGGAATCAACGGCGACCTGATTGTGCTGATACAGGAAGAAAAACACCCCGACTTTGTACGCGACGGCAACGATTTGATATACGGTTTATACGTCAGTTTCCCCAAAGCCGTGATGGGAGGACCCGTGGAAATACCAACCCTCGAGGGCAAAGTCAAAATAAAAGTCGACCCCGGAACACAGCCGGGTAAGATCCTTCGCCTCAGGGGCAAGGGACTGCCAGAGGTGAACGGATACGGTAAGGGCGACCTGCTGGTGAACATCAACGTATGGGTGCCCAAAACCCTTACAAAAGATGAGAAGAAAATGATTGAACAGATGGAAGAATCGGAGAATTTCAAACCCAACCCCAACCAGTCGGATAAGACTTTCTTCGAAAAAATGAAAGCCTTTTTCGAATAAAGATCTCCCCCACAATAGATGGTCAGAAAAGCCGCTGCCACTTTCAAAGGGTAGCGGCTTTTTTTGACCGCAACGACAGGTTTGGCTTTGCAGAAATCTCTCGACAGTGGATGATGATGGATGATTATTGCAGGTTTTGTTTGATTGTGTTGGCTGATTTTTATTATTTTTACCACACTGTTGCATCCAACTGCATGATCCATGAAAACAGTCTTCCAAACTCCCCTCAATACCCTGCTGCTCCTGGCGATGGTTTTTTTCGTCTTACCCGGATGTGAGATGCAGGAGGAAACCCGTCCCGATCCCGAGATACAGTTCGTATCCCCCTCAGATGGCCAGAGCTTTACGAGAGATACATCCATGGAAGCATACGCCTGGCTGAAAGGCTTTACCGAGGACTACACCGTTCATCAAGTTCACTTTCTCATCAACGACTCCCTGGCCGCCCAAAAGGAGCGTTACAGTGAGACTTTCAGCCACATGCTGGAGACAGGATCACTGCCGGCGGGAGACCATGAATTATCGGTAGAAGCTTTTTATACCATCGTTGGAGAGGATGACTACGACTGGAACTTCTTCTCTGCAAGGGATTATCTTGAAGGCAAAAAAAAGCCCGACACCCTCTCTGTTTCAGGCAGTGTCAGCATCACCCTCACAAACAAATAATCCACCAATACCATCCCATCAGTTGATGGCAAAGCGGAAGGAAAGCTTATAGGCAAAATTTTCGGCCGGCCGGTCGAAAGCATATGGTCCGTAACGGTAAAAGACACCAAAACCGTAGTGAAACAGCCCCAATGAAAAAAGCCGGTCCACCACCAGACCCGTTTCAAAATATCCCCTGGAATAATCTCTTAGTGCCACCCCACTGTGGGGTTGCTCATTTTCGAGCCATCCCCAGCCTGCATTGTTGACCCACTTAACATTGGGGGTAAAATTTTTACTTGGCCACAAAAGCGACCGGAAATTGTGGGTCCAGAAAAACGACACAAAACGGCCGGCCATAAACTCATCCAAACCCATGGTGGCAAAACTGTTTGCCGAATAGATACTCAGATTGCTGCCAAAAGAACCCCTGCCATTATAAAGGTTGAATGCAGGCACATCACCGTGGCTGTAGCCTCCCTCTAACCACAAGTTGGTGTTTCCAAGGTTCCTTGTCTTAAACTTACTGCTGATGGCTGCCTCATATTTGGTGTAACCCAGATCGCCACCAAGGCCGTCAAAACCCCGTGTGACATTGCCATAAAAGATGGGGGCTTCCGTTCCAAGAGAAAACTTACCGCGGTGGGTTTCCACAAAATCTTCACCGTAGGCATAACGAAGGCGTATGCCTGCCTCGGTGGTGTGAAAATTGCCCTCATAAGTGCTTTCTCCTGCATCAAAAGTATAGGCGGTATAAGGATCGGTGGTGGATTGCCGCAGAAAGGTCCTGACCTTTAAATAATCGAACGCCCGGAAAGAGAGGGCAGCCTGCCAACGGCTCACCCTGTCCATCGTCTTGATCAGGTAATTGCGGTATGTCTCGGTGGAGAAAAAACCGGTTTCCCTGAGAAAACGGTAGCTCCCCGACTCAACCACATCATTGATGTGACTCAAATCAAGTGTCGTCTCAGAAGGCCGGTGGAGCTTCAGCTCCAGGGATCCTCCATATTTCAGCTCCTTATCGGAAAAACCGTAACCAACATAACCGCCTGTTTTGAAATGCCTGGAGAGCGACTCATTGGTTCTCAAACCCATCCCCAGGCGCAACCCTTCATAACGGTTGTAATCCAGGATTTTTCTCATGTCAACATCGACCGGCCCAGCCGGAAGGTAACCGGTGGTAAGTGTTTGAAAGGTCTCCAGCCTACGGTCAAAGTGAAGGGCCTCTCCCAGGCTGTCAACCATCCTGTAGGTACGGCGGTCCTTGTCGGTGAGCGGACGGGGGCGCATACCACTCCAAAAATCACTGGAACGCCTATAGGCACTGGAGGGTATGGACAGTTCCACGTGCCCGAAATCGTTATCCTCGAGAGGCGGGTTTAACTGGGGGTCGTATATATAGGTGCGTCCCTCTCCCACCATGTAATAATCTTTCTCTCCGGCGGCCAGCAAAACATTTTTAAACTTCAGGCGGGTATTGAACTGATGGGGAAACCATTGCCCCTGGTGCATCTCATATTGCTGCTGGATCTTAATCGAAAGGTCGGCCGGGGGGTCCCAAGGCTCGGCAATGACACGCTGAAGGGCATAATTGTGGGTATGGATGTGCATCACCCCGTTCAGGGCTTCAAAAATTTTATCTCTTTTCGGACGATAGGAAATGACAAACACCGTATCCTGTGTAGCTGTGTAAATGGTGTCCTCCAGGTTAAAAAAATATCTTTGCCAGCTCTTTTTAGATATGGGGTTCAAATAACGGTCGTTGCCAAGGGCTATGAAATCGTTGTAAAAGGAAAACGACTGAAACTGTGTGGCAATGAAGGAAAGGGAAGGATCCTTGAAACCCGAAACACGGGATGCCAGGACTTTTTCACTGTTTTTGCCGGGCGATTTGTATTTTCTGCGGGTAACCGACTCCATCACCATGAAATGCTGCTCCTGGGTAAGCTCACGAAGGGCAATGACCGATGAGTCGGGGGTGCTATTGGTATCGCCTGAAGAAACCGGACTCTTGCGTTGAACAGAATCAATGGTGAACACAAACTTGTTGTAGCTTCGGTAAGTGAAGGAGGAAAGGTTTTCGGGGTTGTTCTCATCACGGTTCTCAATGGCCCTGCGAACAATACGGTTGGCAGGATTGCTGCCGGGCCTGACCACCACCCCTTCGAGTTGATAGGGTTTGGATTTTAAAGACAGGGTACAGGAGCTCTCACCGGGAAAGGCATCCACAGTAACCTGCCTGGTATGGTATCCAACATAACTGAAGCGAAGGGAATCGACTGCATCAGGAACCCGGATGGTAAAATACCCGTCTATGTCGGTGGTGGTGCCCCGGGAAGGTGAACCATAAGTAACGTTGACAAAAGCCAGGGGCTCGCCCGTCTTCCTGTCAACCACTTTTCCCTCAACCTCAGCGGGCTGGGCCTTTATCAAGGGACTCCATACAACAAGCAACAGAAGAGAAATAAAAAAACGTCGACTCATAGGGGACCAGAAGTTTATTTCTAAGGAATATATTGAGATCGTGTTATTTATCCGACGGGGTGGGCACGTTATGTTTGATTGCCTTTTGAGATATTAGTGACCATTTTGCCGAGGATCTTACATGCATGATTATGTGATTCATTTATTTGGTTCAATGTAGCTTCTAAGATCAACATCATGCTCATTTGATGTGATTATAATTATTAGATCATGTGCTTTGCAGATGAGCTGATTGAAACGCCCTCCTACTTAAAGACCATAGGGCGAAATACTCCCCGTGAGTCCGGTAAACGTCGTATGGGATAATTTGTTTATTGAATCTTGGGGTCATATACATCATGCCACTGCAATGGAGACAGGGCCCTTGCCGCAGTTATAAAATTCCGGAAGCAAATGGATTTTAAGGGATGGCCTTGCACCTGTTATTTGAAAGCATTCATTTTTAGCATATTAATTTCCTTTTGTGTCAAAAAGCGCCACTTGCCCCGCGGGAGATTTTTCTTGGTAAGTCCAGCAAAGTAAACCCGGTCCAGCTTCTTTATTCGATACCCCATCGATTCAAAGATCCTGCGCACCACCCTGTTTTGCCCGGTGTGGATCTCAACACCCACCTGGGTCTTATCGGCAGGATCCACATAACTGGCTGCATCGGCCTGCACCAGTTCATCATCCAGGTCAATGCCCTCCACCATCTCCTGTAAGTGGGCTTTGGTAACGGGTTTATCCAAAACCACATGGTAAACCTTCTTTTTCTCATAACGCGGATGGGTAAGCCTTTTGGTCAACTCCCCGTCGTTCGTCAGAAGCAGCACCCCCGTGGTATTCCTGTCCAGTCGGCCTACAGGGTAAACCCGCTCGGGACAGGCATTCTTTACCAGGTCGATCACAGAGCGCTTGGCATGTTCATCCCTGACCGTGGTCACCACATCTTTGGGTTTGTTCAGCAAAATGTAAACAGGCTTTTCGTTTTTCAGCACCTTATCCCTGTACCTGACCACATCGGTTGGCTGAATGCGTACACCCAGCTGGGTGACCTTCTCCCCGTTCACGGTGATCTGTCCGGAGGCAATCAGCTCATCGGCCTCCCGGCGGGAACACAAACCACTGTCGGCAATATATTTGTTTAACCGGATGGAAACATCCTGCTGTTTCTCCTTATTGCTTTCCCTGCCTTTTCCTTTTTGTCCGCCTTTTTTCCTGTTCACCATATCGCTTGATTTTTTCCGTGTCATGCTTTATTATTTTACAAAAATAGTGAAGATACCTTCAAATGATACAATTTTCACCCGCACAATTTGGGCACCTTTATTGTTGTAGGTTGTGAAAGGGAAAATTAATAAAAAAAAATACCAAAACAAGACCTCATCATCAAAAGGGACAACCGACAGTATGACAATCCAAAAACCAACCACCATGAGAAGAATCGTCTTATTTGCTTTTCTCATCCTGGTCGTGTCGACCGCCCAAAGCCAGCAAGCCGGGAAAGGCGAAGAATTCACAGTGGCCTTTTACAATGTGGAAAACCTGTTTGACACCATCGACGACCCTTCCGTAAAAGACGATGATTTTACCCCCACTTCAGAAAAGCAGTGGACCCGGGAGCGCTATCAAACCAAACTGAAACACATCAGCCGGGTCCTGACATCAATGAATGGCTATCCCCCGATCATAGGGCTTGCTGAAACAGAAAACCGCCAGGTGCTGGTCGACCTTCTCCAAACCCGGCATTTCTCGGGCATGTATTACAGCATGATCCATCATGACAGCCCCGATGAGCGGGGCATCGATGTGGCCCTGCTTTACAGGCCCGACAAATTTTCGTATCTCCGCCGGCAGTTCATCCCCATCCATTTCCCTTTCGATGACCAAACAAAAGTTCGGGATATACTCTACGTTAAAGGTGTGGCCCAGGGAGGAGACACCCTTCATGTCTATGTCAACCACTGGAAGTCCAGATATGGCGGACGCAAAGAAACCCGTAAGTACCGCATCCATTCGGCCGGGATACTGAAGGAGCATACCGATTCCATCCTGCATCGCGATCCCGCTGCCAACATCATTGTCATAGGCGACTTTAACGATGAACCGGTCAACACCAGCCTTCAAAAAACACTGCAGGCCCGTCCCCCCGAAAACATCAAAAAGGGAGAACTCTACAACATGCTCTACCCGAAAGACCAGGAAGGCAAAGGCACCTACAACTATAAATACGAATGGTTCATGCTCGACAATTTCATCGTATCGGCAGGGCTGATAAAAGACGGCCGGGGATACACCATTCAACCCGGCGACGTGAAAATATTTGATGCACCCTGGGTGCTTTACGAAAACCCCAAGGCCGGCATGAAAGTTCCCAACCGCACCTATGGCGGGCCCAATTATTTTGGAGGCTACAGCGACCACCTGGCCATTTATGGTGTCTTTCACAGATCAGGAAAATAATTGGCAACCCTTAAAGAATTGATGTAAATTTAAGGTCTCTATGGAATTCAATATCACATCCAAATACACCCCCACCGGCGATCAGCCACAAGCCATAAGTGAACTGACAGAAGGCATTGAAAGGGGGGATAAGTTTCAAACCCTCCTGGGGGTAACAGGCTCGGGGAAAACCTTCTCCATTGCCAATATGATCAAGAACATCAACCGCCCCACCCTGGTGCTGAGCCACAACAAAACACTGGCTGCACAGCTCTATGGTGAGTTCAAGGAGTTTTTTCCCGACAACGCCGTAGAATATTTCGTCTCCTATTACGATTATTATCAGCCCGAGGCCTACATACCGGTGACCGACACCTATATAGAAAAAGACCTGTCCATCAACGAGGAGATCGAGAAGCTCCGGTTGAGTGCCACTTCCTCGCTGCTCTCGGGAAGAAGGGATGTGATTGTCGTCTCGTCGGTCTCCTGTCTTTATGGCATTGGCAACCCCGAAGATTTTCATCAAAACACCATCACGGTGGAGACCGGTCAGAACATCGGACGCAACGAATTTCTACGCCGCCTGGTGGACAGCCTCTATGCCAGGAGCGAACTGGAGTTCAAGCAGGGACAGTTCAGGGTCAACGGCGATACCGTGGATGTTTTCCTGGCTTATGGCGATCATGCCTACCGCATCATGTTCTGGGGCGACGAGGTGGATGAGATCGAATCGTTTGACCCCTACAACAACAGCACCATCGACCGGCACGACCGGGCCGTGATCTATCCGGCCAACATCTTCGTCACCACGAAGGAACGCATGCAGCATGCCATCCGGCAGATTCAGCTGGATTTGAACGATCAGGTACAGCATTTCAGGGATGAAGGCAAGGAACTCGAGGCCAAACGCATCAAGCAGCGCGTGGAGTACGACCTGGAGATGATCAGGGAGCTGGGATATTGTCCGGGCATAGAGAATTACAGCCGCTATTTCGACGGCAGGGCACCAGGATCAAGGCCTTTCTGCCTGCTGGATTATTTCCCCGACGATTTTGTCACGGTGGTGGACGAAAGCCATGTGACCGTACCCCAGATCCATGCGATGTACGGCGGCGACCATTCACGGAAGAAAAACCTGGTGGAATACGGCTTCCGGCTACCGGCTGCGGTCGACAACCGACCTCTGAAATTCGAGGAGTTTGAGAACCTGGTCAACCAGGTGGTGTTTGTCAGTGCCACCCCGGCCAGCTATGAGCTGGAAAAGTCGGGAGGGGTGTTCGTAGAGCAGGTCATACGCCCCACTGGTCTGCTGGACCCACAGATAGAGGTGCGACCCACACAAAACCAGATCGACGACCTGATGGAGGAGACCCGCCAGCGCTCCCGCAAAGACCAGCGGGTGTTGGTGACCACCCTTACCAAGCGTATGGCCGAAGAGCTGACCAAATACCTTACCCGTTTCGGCGTCAAATGCCGGTACATCCATTCCGACATCGACACCCTGGAGCGGGTGGAGATCATGGACGGGCTGAGGAGCGGCACGTTCGACGTGCTTATCGGGGTAAACCTGTTGCGCGAGGGGCTCGACCTGCCTGAAGTGTCGCTGGTGGCCATCCTGGATGCCGACAAAGAGGGTTTCCTGCGTTCGACGGTCTCGCTGACCCAGACGGCCGGCCGGGCTGCCCGCAACCTGCAGGGACAGGTGATCATGTATGCCGACCGGGTGACACGTTCGATGCAGCAGACCATCGACGAGACCAACCGTAGAAGGGAGAAACAGCTGGCCTACAATGAAAAACACAACATCACCCCCCGACAAATCGAAAAAGCTTCCCGCTCGGTGATGGCCGACTACCGGGAAAAAATCGGGCAGGCCCAGCCTTCTGCCTATACCGAACCCCAGCAGGTGGACGCAGCCGCCGATCCTGTGGTGCAATACATGAGCACCGATGCCCTGGAAAAAGCCATCGAGAAAAATAAGAAAGCCATGGAGAAAGCCGCCTCGGAACTGGATTTTAAAGAAGCGGCCCGTCTGCGGGACGAGATGTACGAACTGCAGGACTTGCTGAAAAAACGCCAGAAGGAGGCATCAAACTGACAGGGATTGGATATAGAATTATCCAGTGCAAAAGGCCCTCTATCTGGCATCAGATAAGAGCAAAGAGCCTTTTGTACTGGATAATATATGATTTCTTTTGCCCATCAACAACCACTTACCAACGCCAGGATTGAGGCAAAAGGACGCCGGATGAATTTTCTCAGCCCAGGTACATCTTCAGCAGCTTGCTTCTTGAGCGATGGCGCAACCTGCGAATGGCCTTTTCCTTAATCTGGCGTACCCGTTCCCTCGTCAGGCCAAATTTGTTGCCTATCTCCTCGAGGGTCATGTCCTGTACACCTATGCCAAAGAAATGGCGGATGATCTCACGCTCACGCTCGGTAAGGGTGGAAAGGGCCCTTTCCACTTCATTGGTCAGCGACTCGTTGATCAGGGTCTTATCGGCGTTGGGAGAATTTTCATTGGGCATCACGTCCAACAGGCAATTCTCCTCCCCGTCGGAAAAAGGAGCTTCCACCGACATCTGCTTGCCGCTGACCTTCATGGTCTCCAGCACTTTCTCAGTGGGCATCTCCATGGTGGCGGCCAGCTCCTCCTGTGAAGGTGTACGCTCATTCTCCTGCTCAAAGCGGGTTTGTATCTTGTTGATCTTATTGAGTGATCCTACCTGGTTTAACGGCAAGCGCACGATCCTGGATTGTTCGGCCAAAGCTTGCAATATGGACTGACGGATCCACCATACCGCATAGGAAATGAATTTAAAGCCCTTGGTCTCATCAAACTTCCTGGCTGCCTTGATCAACCCAAGGTTGCCCTCATTGATCAGATCGGGCAGACTCAGGCCCTGGTTCTGATACTGCTTGGCAACGGAAACCACAAAGCGCAGGTTGGCCCTCGTAAGCTTCTCCAGGGCAGCCTGATCCCCCTTGCGGATGCGTTGAGCCAGTTGAACTTCCTCTTCAACCGTCAACAAATCCTCTCTGCCGATTTCCTGTAAGTACTTATCAACTGATGGGCTTTCTCTGTTGGTAATGGATTTGGTAATTTTTAGCTGTCTCATTGGCCTGGAATTTTAGGATCAGATACAATTATAGGTTTGGGTTTTTGGTTCTCCGAAATTTACACAGCTCTTTTTAATTTTACAATCATCGTCCGCCTCTATTTTAAACAAAAAATAAAGAACCGGACCCATTGATGGTAACTCAACGGCCCCGGTTCTTATTATGTTGTTTGACTCGAAAAGCAGGGCTGTTTCAGAAAAAGCCCCCGCCTATCTGCCCGGTTACTCAGGCATCTCAACCTGGTAAACATATACATAGTCACCGCCCGGATAGAGCCCTTCGACTCGTACTTTGCTTCCTGCCGGTGCTTCACTGAAGATCTGCTTAATATCATTAACGCTGTTGATTCTCTGTCCTTCAACGGATGTGATGATGAAACCTTCCCTGATGTCGGCACTGCTCAGGGCGCCTTTCTCCAGGCTGACCACCTGAACGCCGTAACCAATGCCTATACGTCTCTTCAGGTCTTCATCAACGGGCTTGAACTTGGCCCCCAGCTTCTCGAGGGTTTGTTCGCCGGTGATGATCTCGGTACTACCCTGTCTGTTACGTAAGGTCACGTCAAATTGTTTCTTTTTGCCCTCTCTAATCACAGTTACGGTAGTTTCATCGCCCGGCCTGTAGCTGTTGATGGTGGTTTGCAGTTCAGCTACATCATGAATCTTGTCGCCATCCACCTTGATGATCACATCACCCGGACGAATGCCGGCACGGTCGGCGGCACCGTCACGACCCACGGCACGCACCAGGGCGCCCTCACGTGTATCCAGGTCATATTCATCGGCCACCTGGGAATTGATGTCGCTGATGCGCACATTAAGCATGGCCCGCTGGACCTCGCCATACTTGATCAGGTCTTCCACCACTTTCTGAGCAATGGCCGAAGGAATGGCAAACGAATAACCCGAATAGGACCCTGTGGGAGATGCAATGGCCGAATTGATACCAATGAGCTCGCCCTCAATGTTGACCAGTGCCCCGCCACTGTTTCCTTTGTTGACAGCTGCATCGGTCTGGATGAACGATTCAATAGACAACTGGTTGTTTTGACCCCTGTCTCTTAAAATTCCAATATTACGCCCTTTGGCACTAACGATCCCCGCAGTCACGGTTGTACCAATATTAAAAGGGTTTCCTACAGCCAGCACCCATTCGCCCAGCTTGATGTCCTGAGAATTACCAAACTTCAGGTGGGGAAGATCTTCCCCGTCAATCTTAAGCAGCGCAAGGTCGGTAGCCGGGTCGGTCCCGACAACCTCGGCATCCTTGGTCCGCTCATCATTCAGGGTAACGGTCACTTTATCGGAGTTTTTCACCACATGGTTGTTCGTTACAATATAACCATCAGCTGATATGATCACACCCGATCCATACCCTTCTACTTCCCTTTGGGGCCTTTGGAATTGCTCGCCAAAGAAAAATTCGTAGAAGGGGTTGTTATATTGCGACTCACGGGTGAATTGAGTCTTTACGTGAACCACAGCATGAACGGTATTTTCTGCGGCCAGCGTAAAATTAAACTTATCCGTCTGAAAATCAGCGGGAAGGTTGGCAAAATGGATGCCATTGGTATCTTTTTCGAACGACCTTTTGCTGATGGCGGTACCACCCGGCCGGTCTTCATCACTCGTAACGCTTGAATAAATCACTACCGTCAGCAATGCTGTCACCACGGCGACGATTATTGTACCTAAATTCCTTTTAAAATTCATAACTTTACGTTTTTAGGATTCGTTTACACCAGGTAAGATAACAAAATATATGCCCGTGTTCAATGTGAAAATTATATTTAACATAAATTAACAGGCCCGTATGACGCAAAAATTCCATAAATACCACGGTGCTGGGAACGATTTTATCCTGCTTGACAACAGGGATGGTGGTTTTGAGCCTGACAAAAATACAATCCGGCACATGTGCCGGCGAAGATTTGGCATTGGTGCCGACGGACTGATGTTGCTTGAAGAAAGCGAGAATTCAGACTTTTCGATGCGGTACTTCAATGCCGACGGCAGGGAGAGTACCATGTGCGGAAACGGCGGGCGGTGCATCGTGCTCTTCGCCCATTCGCTGGGCATCATTTCGGAAAAAACCACTTTTGGGGCATCCGACGGTTACCACCAGGCCATTGTACTCGATGCGAAGACCATCTCGCTAAAGATGCAGGATGTAACCCAGGTATGGCAGCACCAGGGCAACGATGTCATCGACACGGGCTCACCCCATTACGTGCAATGGGTGGGTGATCCGGACCAGGTGGACATCTACACCCAGGGACGGACGCTGCGTTACGACCCCGACATTTTTGCCGGCGGGGTCAACGTAAATTTCGTGAAGATGGTGGCAGACAGGCATATTTACATCCGGACCTATGAAAGGGGTGTGGAAGCCGAAACCCTGGCTTGTGGCACGGGCTCTGTTGCAGCGGCCATAAGCGCCCACATCCGCAACCGGTCTGACAAATCTTCATATACCCTGGAAGCCCGCGGCGGCACCCTCCGGGTCGACTTTGAAGACACCGGCGGAAACATTTTCCGAAACGTCTGGCTCACCGGGCCCGCAGAAAAGGTCTTTGAGGGAACTTTTGCCGCTTTTACCGCTAAGCGGTGATTTAGCTATAGACACGGGCAATATAGATTGTACTTAAACCTATCTATATATACCGCTAAGCGGCAAAAGTCCTGGTCGCATAACAATATTTTTCTTAATTTCGCGTAGAATTTAAAAAAAGTTCAAACCATGAACCCAATAGCTCTTGTAACAGGTGCCACATCAGGAATAGGTCGCGCCACATCTCTTAAGATGGCCGGAAACGGCTACGATGTGATCATCACAGGAAGAAGGGAAGATCGGCTGGTAGAGCTCAAAAACGCCATCCAGCATAGTTACCCGGCCAATGTTCACATTCTCAATTTTGACGTCCGCGACAAAGAGGCGGTGAGCCGCGAAATAGACAAGATGCCGGACAAATGGAAGGAGGTCCGTGTATTGGTCAACAATGCCGGGCTGGCCGTGGGGCTCAGCCACATCCAGGATGGCGAGATCGACGACTGGGAGCGGATGATCGACACCAACGTCAAGGGACTGCTCTATATGACGCGCAAGGTGGCTCCCCTGATGGTGGAAAAAGCCGATGGCCACATCATCAATGTCGGTTCCATTGCCGGGAGGGAAGTGTATGAAAAAGGCAACGTTTACTGTGCCACCAAACATGCGGTAGAGGCACTGACCAAGGCCATGCGCATAGACATGCTCAGGGATAACATCAAGGTGACCAGCATATCGCCCGGACTGGTGGAGACAGAGTTTTCGGTGGTTCGTTTCAAGGGCGACAAGGAAAAGGCCGACAGCACCTATAAAGGCTACACACCACTGACAGGTGACGACGTGGCAGATGTGATCGTTTTCGCCGTGAACATGCCCGCCCATGTCAACCTGAACAACATAGAGATCACGCCGCGGGCCCAGGCCAACTCATTTTATAAAAACATCAACACCTAGTCCGGATGCATTCAATTGAACATCTAAAGGATTTCACCTACGGCATCTTCAAAAAGATGGGATGCGCTCATCAAGATGCCACCACCATGGCCGACATACTGGTGGCGGCTGAAGAGCGGGGCATATCTTCGCATGGCATGATACGCATCAAGGATTACTACCAGATGTGGGAGAAAGGCCGCATCAACATCCATCCCAACGTCAGGGTCACCAGGGAAACACCGGGTACTGCTGTTGTCGACGGCGACGGGGCTTTTGGCATGGTGGCTGCCAGGCGCTCGATGGAGATAGCCATGGAAAAAGCCGGGCAGGTGGGCACGGGATGGGTCTCCACCCAAAACTCCAGCCATTTCGGCATTGCGGGGTATTACTCGATGATGGCTCTGGAAAAAGACATGATTGGTGTGGCCATGACCAATGCCAATGCGCTGGTGGCACCCACCCATTCCAAAAGTCGCATGCTGGGAACCAACCCCATAGCCGTGGCCATACCCGCCGGCCAGCATCCCCCTTTTGTGGCGGACTTTGCCACCACGCCCATTGCCCGTGGCAAACTCAAGATCAAAGGCCAGAAAGGCGAAGACATTGAGGAAGGTTTTGTCCAGGACGCTGAAGGTCGTCCCTCAAGAGATCCTGACGTCATCAAGCAAGGCGGGGCCATCCTTCCCCTTGGAGGTGACCCGCTGCATGCCAGCCACAAGGGCTACTGCCTGAACTCTGTTGTCGACATCTTTTCAGCCGTCTTTTCCGGCGCCAATTTCGGGCCTTTTGTGCCGCCGCAGGTGGCCTACCTCGACCCCCCGGATCAGCAGACCGGCAGGGGCCTGGGCCATTTCTTCGGTGCCATGCGCATCGACGCCTTCCAGGATAAGGAAACCTTCAGGCAGCGTATGGACCAGTGGATCGACACTTTCCGACAGGCAGAGTCAGCTGAGGGTCAACCCCAGGTCAAAATACCCGGAGATCCTGAAAGGGAGATGGAACAAAGGGCGCGGAAAGAAGGCATTGAGCTGCTCGAGGCAGTCAGGCAGGATCTTAGGGAGGTGGCACAGCAGCTTGATGTTGATTACAATCTTTAATTGGTGTGCCTTTTAACCTTTAAGATGCTCTGCCAGGAACATATTGATGGCGACAGATAGCAAAAGGGTCTTTTTCCGCTTTTCCCGGCCCATTTACCTTGCTTTATTGGGTTATTTTGTATAATTTTGGCCGTATAGCCTAAGTGTGCGCCACCTGCAAACCTGCCTTTCAACGGATGAGCTCCCGGCATTTAGCAACGCTTTCCCGCAAATGAATGATAAGCCGGGCGAACCATTTAGCTTTATAAATGTTTTTAAGATATAAATGAATCAAAACAACCAAAATCAGGTCATTGTGGTCAAGTATGGCGGAAACGCCATGCTGGATGAGCGGGTAACATCCGGGATCGTAGAAAAGCTGGCCACATTGATGCATTCAGGCTACCGTCTCCTGGTGGTTCATGGCGGCGGACCGTTTATCGAGGACACCCTCAAGATGGCCGGCCTGGAAAGTGAATTTGTGGCCGGTCACCGCCGAACCACGGAAGAAGCCATGAAGTACATTGAGATGGCATTAAAAGGTCATGTAAACAGCAGACTGGTGCGTATGCTCAACGCGATGGGTCTGAGCGCGGTTGGACTTTCCGGGAAAGATGGGGGAATGGTGTGTGTGACCAGGAGATACCATATCAATGAGAAGGAAGAAAAAGTCGATATAGGCCTGGTGGGCGATGTGGAACATATCGATGCAACATTGTTAAATCTCCTGATGGACCACGGTTATGTGCCCGTGGTATCGACCATCTCTTCAGGCAAAGATGGATATGACTACAATGTCAATGCCGACATGTTTGCCGGTCACCTGGCCGGAGCCCTGAAAGCCGGGCATTTTCTTATGCTGACCGATGTGGATGGGTTGATGCGGGATGTAAACGATCCGGCCACGCTCATCACCAGCCTCCGGCACGATGAGATAGAAGCACTAAAGGGATCCACGATCAAAGGAGGGATGATCCCGAAGGTACGGGCCTGTGAAATAGCCCTGGAAGAAGGGGCAGCCTCAGCCGTGATCACCAACGGCACCCGTCCAGAGGCCTTGCTTGAAAGCATCTTGGACCCCCAAAAGGCCAGGGCCACCCGTTTTCTTCGCTAACCTGAACCATCAACCGCATCCATTGTAATTTTCAACAACCCTTATCATGAACAAACAACCACCCACGAATTACCAGGACCTGGATCGCCGTTACTATCTGCCTGTCTTCAAGCGCTTGCCCCTGACACTGGTCCGGGGCCGTGGCAGTCGTGTCTGGGATGACCAGGACAACGAATACATCGACGTGATGGCAGGCATTGCCGTGAACAGTGTGGGGCATTGCCATCCACACGTTGTAGAAGCCATTCAAAGGCAAGCTTCCGAGCTGATGCACATTTCCAATTTCTTCATCAGCAAGCCCCAGATGTTGCTGGCGGAAAAACTGGTTCAGCACTCAGGGATGGACCGCGTGTTCTTTACCAACAGTGGAGCCGAATCCAACGAGGGAGCCATCAAGATAGCCCGTAAATATGCCCATACCCACAAACGTGGTGGCGACATCATCTCTTTCACCGGCTCTTTTCATGGCCGGACCATGGCCACCATTGCCACAGGCAAGAAAAAGATGCAGGAGGGCTTTGAACCCATTCCTGAAGGTTTCCGGCAAATTGAATTCAACGACCTGGAAGCCCTTCGAAAAGCCATCGACCAGGATACCGCTGCCATCATCGTCGAACCCCTGCAGGGTGAAGGCGGCATTCATATGGCCGGCCGGTCTTTCATCCAGTCCCTCCGGGAGATATGCGATGACAACAACATGGTTCTGATCTTCGATGAAATACAGTGTGGCATGGGCCGCACGGGCCATTTCTTTGCCGGCGAATACTACGGCGTTCAACCCGATATACTGACCGCTGCCAAGGCTCTTGGGGGTGGCGTGCCCATTGGCGCCATCCTGGCCAATGAGAAGGTGGCGGAAACACTGGATCCGGGCGACCACGGTACCACTTTCGGAGGCAACCCCCTGGTGACAGCTGCTGCGCTGGCCACCATCGAAGTGATTGAAAAGGAAAACCTGGTCCAGCAGGCCGGAGAAAAAGGAGAATGGCTCCAGCAAAACATCCGCCAACGCGATACGGGTCGGTTTGGCATCCGGGAAGTCAGGGGAATGGGACTGATGGTTGGAATAGAATTTAAATTTGAAACCCAACCCCTGATGCGAAAAATGCTTGAAAAAGGGGTGCTCGCCAATGCCACGGCCGAAAATGTGCTGCGCCTGGTTCCGCCTTTGAACATACCCTATCAGGACCTTGAGAAGACCCTGGAGGTCCTGTTTGAGTCAATCCAGGAAATTCAACCGACATGATAAAAATAGCTATAATAGGTGCCACCGGATATACCGGTTCAGAGCTGGTGCGCATACTTTCCCTGCACAAGCAGGTGAACATTGTTCTGATCACTTCAGAGACCCATCAGGGTAAACTTTTCTCAGATATACATGCGCAATTCAGAGGCATTTGCGATGAAAAACTGCACACGGCCAAAGACATAGATCAGCATCAGCCCGACCTGGTCTTTCTGGCCCTGCCCCATGGTGTATCCATGGAATACGTGCGCAAATGGAAAGACAAACCCTTTAAGATCATCGACCTGTCGGGTGATTTTCGCCTGAGTGGTCCTGAAATCTATACTCACTGGTATCAGAAGGAACATAGCTACCCGGAAGGCTTTAAAGAGTTCGTCTTCGGACTACCCGAACTTAACAGGGAGCAGATCCGAAACAGCCGGCTGGTTGCCAACCCGGGATGTTTCCCCACCGGCGCCATACTGACGGCTTTTCCCCTTTTAAAAGAGGGTGTGGTAGACCCCCACAGGCTTATTTTCGATTCCAAGACTGGTGTGACGGGGGCAGGCGTGAAACCCAAGCTGGTTACCCACTATCCCAACGTGGGGGATAATTTCAAACCGTATGGTATTCAAAAACACCGGCACACCATTGAGATCCAGGAGGCCCTCGGCCACAGCACCAACCGCGATGTCACGGTTCAGTTTACACCCCATCTGCTACCGGTAGACAGGGGCATTCTCACATCACTGTATGCCTTCCCGGTAAAAAGCCTCTCGCAGCAACACCTGGAAGAAATGTACACGAAGTATTACCAGCATGAACGCTTTATCCGCATCCTCAACGATCCCCCGCAGATCAAACATGTACGCGGGACCAACTATACCGACATCTCCGTTCATTATGATGAGCGCACCGATAACATCATGGTCTTTGCGGCCCTGGACAACCTGGTTAAAGGAGCAGCAGGGCAGGCCATACAAAACATGAACATCATGATGGGGCTGGATGAAACCTCTGCCCTGGAGCTTATACCCCTCATGCCCTAATGTCCGATTCAAACAATTATTCCATTATGAGCGGGCAATGCCAACATAAGCTGTTACAATTCCAACAGGGAATGATCTTTTAATCGTACAATTCACATATGACAGATTATCTAAAAAAACAACCATAGGAAGGATTCCCGCTGAAGTGGGATCAGTTCCATATGGCCCATACATGAATTAAAATACAACCACATGAACCCACAGAAAGTTAACGCAGACGATCTTTTAAACAACCTCACCAATGTGAAGGGTATCAAATGTTGGGGTGCCCATACCGGCATCAAATCCATGCGCCGCGACCTGGCCATCATCTATTCCGAACAGCCGGCCCATGCTGCTGCCACCTTTACCCAAAACGATGTGGTGGCCGAACCCGTGAAACTCTCGAAAAAGCATATAGCCGACAACCTGGCCCAGGTGATCGTGATCAATGCCGGCAATGCCAATGCAGCCACAGGAGAGCAGGGCTACCGGGGTGCTGAGGCCATGGCCCGCACCACAGCAAAAGCGCTGGACATCGACCAGGAGATGGTCCTGGTGGCTTCCACCGGTCTGATCGGAGAACCCTTCCCCACCGAAGACATCGTGGAGGGCATCAAAGTAAACATCCCAAAGCTCAGCAACGACCCCAAAGCCGGCAGTTTTGCCGCCAACGCCATACTCACCACCGACACCTTTGCCAAAGAGGGCCACATCAGCTTTGAGCTGGCCGGCAAAGAGATCAATATTGCAGGCATCGCCAAAGGCTCGGGCATGATCCATCCCAATATGGCCACCATGCTGGCATTTGTGGTAACCGATGCAGCCATCGACAAGCAATTGCTGGACAAAACTTTCAAAAAAGCGGTAGACCGCTCCTTCAACATGATCACCGTGGACGGTGACACCTCCACCAATGATATGGCCGCTGTTTTGGCCAACGGGATGGCGGGCAACAAAGAGATCAAGTCGGAAAACGACCCCAATTTCGCGGTTTTCGAAGAACACCTGGTGGAGATGATGATGCACCTGGCCAAGCTGATCATCTCCGATGCAGAGGGTGCTTCCAAATTTGTGGAATACCGGATAAACCATGCCGAATCCTATGATACAGCCAGGAAGATCGCCCGGGCCGTATCCGATTCGCTGCTGGTGAAGACCGCCATGTTTGGACGCGATCCGAACTGGGGGCGCATCATCATGGCCGCCGGCAATGCAGGGGCCAATTTTAAGGCCGACCAGGTAGATTTGTTTATTGGCAACCAGAAAGAACTGGTGCAGGTGCTTGACAAAGGCATGCCCATGGATTTCAACAAAAACCTGATCAAAAAACTGCTCCGTGAATCGCACATACGGGTACACCTGTCCCTGAACAACGGGAAGGAAGAGGCTACCGCCTGGGGATCGGACATCACCACGGATTATGTGATGTTCAACTCGGTGTACACCACTTAATTTGATCTACAGGTTCACGGGCATCCTCTGAATGTGGCCAATCTATATGAATTGTAAAAATCAATTCATGTTGTACACCACCCAGGCATTTTCCTATCTTTACACCCGGGTATGGCAAGAAAAATCATCCACATCGACATGGATGCTTTTTACGCATCCATCGAACAACGTGACAATCCTGAACTACGCGGCAAGCCTGTAGCCGTGGGCAAGGGAAGTGAACGGGGTGTGGTGGCCGCTGCCAGCTATGAGGCCCGCAAGTATGGCGTTCGTTCGGCCATGTCCTCCAAGGTCGCCAAAGACAAATGCCCCCACCTGATTTTTGTAAGCAACAGGATGGATGTCTACAAAGCCATCTCGGGAGAGATCATGGAAATCTTCATCGACTACACCGACCTGGTGGAGCCCCTTTCCATCGACGAGGCTTTTCTCGATGTCACGGAGAACAAGAAAGGCATGCGCAGTGCCACGCTCATTGCCCGGGAGATCAAAGAGCGTATATTCGAGAAAACAGGTCTCACCGCTTCGGCCGGTGTCTCCATCAACAAGTTCCTGGCCAAAACGGCGTCGGATTACGACAAACCCGATGGGCTGTATGTGATCAAGCCAGCCGATGCTGAAGACTTCGTGGAGAAGCTGCCGGTGGAAAAGATTCATGGAGTGGGTAAGGTAACGGCTCAAAAGATGGACCGGCTGGGTATTCAAACAGGCGGTGACCTGAAAAGGCAGTCGTTGGCCTGGATGACGCGTCATTTTGGGAAGGTGGGGCTGCATTATTACAACATAGCCCGTGCCATTGATGAGCGGACGGTCAACCCCCAACGCATCCGCAAGTCGGTTGGAACAGAAAGAACCTTTGATAAGGACCTGCAGGAAAACTTTGAGATCATCACGGCCCTGTACCATATTGAAAAAGAACTGATGCGCCGCATGCAGCGGTCAGGCTCCTTTGGGCGCACCCTGACCCTGAAGGTCAAGTTCAGCGACTTTCGGCAGATCACCCGGAGCATGACACTGAAAAGCCAAATTGCTGATTTTCAAACTTTGCACCGGACAGCCAAAGAGGTGCTGGGGCAGGTTGCACTTGGCGACAAAAAGGTACGCCTGTTGGGTCTTTCTGTATCCCAGCTTGATTACAACAAGGGCGGACAGGCCGTTCAGCTGGAACTGGATTTTTAACGGCCGGACCCGGCAACCAGGTCTTGTAGGGCTTCTTCAAGCCGGGGATACTGAAATTCAAATCCCCGCTCCTCCAATCGACCCGGCACCACCCTCTGTCCCTGCAGCATGGTTTCCCTGGCCATCTCACCAAAGACACCTTTCAGCAAGAAAGAGGGTACGGGCAGCCAGGTGGGACGGCCCATCACCCTGCCAAGTGTTTTAGCAAAATCGCGCATCTTCACAGGATGGGGAGCCGTCAGGTTGTAGACCCCCGAAGAGTTGCCGGCCTCAAGCAATTCCACAATGGCCCGGACCTGGTCGTCAATATGTATCCATGAGAGCCACTGATCGCCACTACCCAGGGGGCCGCCTGCAAACAGTTTAAAGGGCAGCATCATACGGGGCAGCAAACCGCCATCTCTACCCAGGACAAGACCTGTACGGATAAAGACCTTGCGGGTGTTGCGGTCATCGACATGGCGAACTGAATCCTCCCACTGGTAAGTGACCATGGGCAGGAAGCCCTCCCCCGGCGGCATGCCCTCGCGAAAAGTGTAGTGGGTGTGGAAGCCGTAATAGCCAATGGCCGAACCCTGGATCAAAAGATAGGGTTTGTCATGGCTTCTGTGGAGCGCCGTGCTGATGGCCTTGCCTATGTTGACCCGGCTAGAGAGGATCTTTCTCTTCTGCTCGGCGCTCCAACGCCGGGCTGCGATGCCTTCTCCCGCCAGGTTGACCACCGCCTCCACTTTGTGGGCATATTCCTGCATAACAATGTGTTCATCATTCCGCCATTGCCTGAAATGGGCTCCACCGCCCAGGATGGTGCGTGCACGTTGCTCGTTGCGGGTGAAGACATACAGCTCATGGCCCCGTTGTTTTAACGTTTTGAACAAATGACGACCAATAAACCCGGTGGCTCCTATCAGTAATACTTTCATATGAGGGTCTTTTTATTGAATGACTTATTTTTTGACTGCCTTTTGATAGACCTGCAGGGCCCTCTCTCTTGCAAATTTATGATCCACAATGGGATTTCTATAATTTCCGGAAAAAAACTCAGGCACCCACCGGGCCATATAATGCCCCTGTGGGTCGAACCGCCCCGCCTGGCGCTGGGGGTTGAAAATCCTGAAATAGGGCGCGGCATCGCACCCTGAGCCGGCAGCCCACTGCCAACCGCCATTATTGGAGGCAAGCTCGTAATCGAGCAGCTTGCCGGCAAAATACGATTCACCCCATCGCCAGTCGATCAGCAGATGTTTGGTCAGGAAAGAAGCCGTCACCATCCGCACCCGGTTGTGCATGTACCCGGTTTGATTGAGCTCACGCATGCCGGCATCCACCAGCGGATAGCCCGTCTCCCCTGCCGCCCAGGCCTGAAAATCAGACTCATCATTGCGCCACTCTATCTCATCATATCGTTTTTTAAAGGATTGGTCCACCACCCCGGGGAAATTCCAGAGGATCATCATAAAAAACTCGCGCCATATCAGCTCATTCAGCCAGGTCTCATTGAGCTGCAGGGCTGTCTGCACCGCCTGGCGAATGCTGATGGTGCCAAAACGCAAATGCACTCCCAGGCGGGTGGTACCGTTCAGGGCAGGATAATCGCGCCGGGCATCATAATTTTCAATTACTTGTTCATCCAACTCCCGGTCAGGAAAAGACAGTTGGCTCCTTTCAAAACCCAGGGTCTTCAATGCAGGCAAGCTAAAGGGCTTTGTCCGGTAAAACCCGGAGGCATGTTTCATCACATCCTGCTTCATCAGACCATAATGCCCCGGATGCTCATACCCCATAGCAGCCTTCCATCTTTTCATGTAGGGGGTGTATACTTTATAGGGCTTGCCATCGCTCTTACAGACTTCATTGCCTTCAAAGATCACCTGGTCCTTGAAAGATCTGACCTCCACCTGGCGTCGCTCCAGGATTTGACGGACCCGTTGGTCGCGTTCGGTTGCCCGCGGCTCATAATCGCGGTTGAAATACACCGCGTCTATGGTATAACGCTCCAAAAGATCCTCAAATATTTTCTCAGGATAGCCATGGACTACAAGCAGGGAGGAGCCAAGTTGCTCAAGCTGGTGCTTTATTGCCGAGAGTTCATCGTGTATGAAGGTAACCCGTGGGTCGTCGCGATCATCCAGTTCGTCCAAAATGTGCCGGTCGAAAATAAAAACAGGCAAGACAGCCGATCTTTCCTTTAAGGCATGAAAAAGGGCCGCATGATCGTGAAGGCGAAGATCCCTCCTGAGCCACACCACCGTAATATGATCCATAACATATTGTTTAAAAAGCTAAATTAAAAAATTGTTTAATATTTTGCCCCTCCATTTTAAACCATTTTTCCAGATATATTCTCAGAATAAAAAACAACAACGCCATAAAGTTACGAAGATTGCATATCCCATTCTTGTCCACTTGTTATAAATTCAACATACAACAGGCCCTATACCTAGTCATGATTGCCATGAGCAATGCTCGTTTAAAACTATGTCTAATGAACACCTTTGTGTTTTAAACAAAACAATTCATGAATTGTTAAAGGATGTGATAACATCGAAACAGGCAACTGACATTCACCATATGTTACTTTTTCATTTTATTTGACCAACAACACTAAGGGCATGGCGCGTTATTCGATAAGAGAACTGGAAAAACTCTCGGGCATAAAAGCCCACACCATACGTATTTGGGAGAAGAGGTACGAGATCATCAAACCCAAACGGACCCAAACCAATATCAGATACTATTCCGAAACGGATCTGAAGAAACTCCTGAATATAGCCATTCTCAACCGGCAGGGCTGGAAAATTTCCGAAATATCCAAACTCAACAATGATGCTCTCTCAGAAAAGGTGATGAAGTTCACCTACAACTCGAAGGATGTTGAGAGCCAGATAGAGAAGATGGTCATAGCCATTGTGGACCTGGACGAAGCGAAATTCGACCAGATACTTTCCAATGCCATCATGCACGACGGTTTTGAACAGACCATCATCAAGCTCATTTTTCCTTTCTTCGAGAAAATTGGCCTGCTGTGGCAAACCGGTTCCATCAACCCGGCCCAGGAGCATTTCATATCCAACCTCTTCCGTCAAAAGCTCATGGTGGCCATCGACAACCTGATGATCCCGGATAAGAAGAATGCCAAAAAATTCATCCTTTTTCTCCCCGAAAATGAATTTCATGAACTGGGACTGCTCTTTTATAATTACCTGATCAAAAAGGCCGGGCAAAGTGTTATCTACCTGGGCAGTTCGGTGCCCTTCAAAGATGTGGTGGAGACCAACAAGATGATACAGGCCGATTACATTTTTACCTCCATTACCACTGCACTCACCGGCGAGAAGCTGGAACAGTTTATCCGCGACCTGGCCGAGGCTTTCCCGGAACAGGAAATCTTCATCAGTGGCATGAAGATCTTTGAAACGGACATGAGACTTCCCACCAACATGGAGAAGATTTCATCCCCCATGTCGTTCAACGAACGCCTTCCCTATCTCTAGCAAAACCTGTCTGTCATAAATAATAACACCAGCCGGGAAAAGCCATACTGGGAAACAACCATAGCTGTAAACAGCCGGACCTTTAACAACCATATTGTTAGACATCCCTACTCGTAAATATCCTCATCTTTCAACATCCGCCCGGTAACACCTACACGGCTTAGGGATCAAACAAGCAAAGATCCAAACTACCCACCCTTTAGACAACCTTCTCTGAAACAACTGACACCTTGATTCCTAAAGGGTGCCCTTTTGTTTAACCTTTATGGGGCTTATTGGCGAAATTTTTCAAACATCTTTTTCATGATGTTGTTATTTAGATTGGACCGGAATAGAAGATCCAAAAGTCCTATTTATGGTGCTCTTTGTCGACACAAGCCATTTAGAATGGAGCGCTGTATCAAAAAATATTTCTTAAAAGATTTGGATCGGTGTTTAAAGTTTTTGTATATTTGCTTAAACATTTAACAACAAAAACCACAAAGCTATGACAGCAATAGAATTCAATCAGCAGCTTATAAAACTCGAGGATAAACTGGAAAGATTTGCCATGAGTTTGACTTCCGACCACGAAGAAGCCAAGGATTTGCTGCAGGAGACCTACTACAAGGCTCTTGCCAACCGTGATAAATTTGTTGGTTACTCCAATCTGAAAGCCTGGACTTTCACCATCATGAAGAACACCTTCATCAATAACTACAGGAAAAAACAAAAAGAGAACACGCACAACGACAAAACAGAAAACAATTATTTCCTAAACCAGGCCGAAGACAGGGCTCCGGTAAGACCGGACAGTGAGTTTGCCATCATTGAGATCAACAAGAAGATCCAGGAGTTGCCCGATGAGTTCCGTGTACCCTTCAAAATGTTCCTTTCCGGGTATAAATACAAGGAGATTGCCGAGCAACTGAATCTCAAGATAGGAACCGTCAAGAGCCGGATTTTCTTCACCAGGAAAAAACTCTCTGAAAAGCTTCAGGGTTACTGAGCCATTGAATTGCTACCGGTCCCGCAGGATAAATTCCACCTGGCCGGAAAGTCAAGCAGGATATAATCAAATTAGGCAAAAAAAGCCTTGAAAGGATGTCCCTCACCGGGGCATCCTTTTTTTGTGCTCCGGGAAGATTGAAAAAATTGACAAAGAGCATGTATGCCTGAAAATTATATTATTTTTGTGCATTCTTTTAACTCAGGCATCGATGGAGCACAAGGCTGGTTTTGTAAATATCATAGGCAACCCGAATGTCGGGAAATCAACACTGATGAACATCCTGGTGGGGGAAAAGCTTTCCATCATCACCTCCAAGGCTCAAACCACCCGGCACAGGATACAGGGAATTGTGAGCGGAGAAAATTTTCAGATCATCTACTCTGACACTCCCGGGATTTTAAATCCGCACTACAAGCTACAGGAAAAAATGCTCCGCTTCATTGACCTGGCCATGGAAGATGCAGACATCCTGCTCTACATGACCGATGTCAAGGAGAAATACGACAAGAACGAAGGGTATCTCGAACGCATACGCAAGGCCACTGTTCCGGTAATACTGGTGATCAACAAGATAGATCTCACCAGCGAAGAAGAAGTACAAAAACTGATCCATCTCTGGCAGGAGACCCTTCCCGGATCAACAATCATACCGGCATCGGCAAAAGAAGGACACAACCTTTCAGCCATTTACGAGAAGATCCTGGAGCTCCTGCCCGAGAATCCGCCTTACTATCCGAAGGATGCCCTGACCAACCGGACCGAGCGCTTTTTTGTAGCAGAAATCATCCGCGAGAAGATCTTCATGTCCTTTAAAAAGGAAGTTCCCTATTCCACCGAAGTTCAGATAGAGGAGTTCAAGGACC
>CAJXLE010000014.1 GCA_913055895.1 uncultured Bacteroidota bacterium
CTGTAACCAGCTCTGACATTGTCATTGGTCAGCCTGCCGAGATCATCATCACCTCATCATCTATCAGCGATGTGACCTGCAACGGTGGCAGCGATGGCAGCCTTTCTGTAACCGCCGAAGGCGGCAGCGGTGATCTGACGTATACCCTCAACTCCAGTACCACCAGCAACATAGCCAGCAACAACACGGGCGAATTCACCGGCTTGTCGGCAGGCACCTATACGGTAGAGGTCAGCGATGCCAATGATTGTGGACCGGTCACCTCCAGCGAGTTTGTGATCAATGAGCCTACAGCCATTACCACATCGGTGGTCTCCAGTTCTGATGCCAGCTGCAGTGGTGGGGCCGATGGCAGCCTGGAAGTATCAGCCAGCGGTGGATCAGGATCCCTGACATATACCCTCCAGCCTGACGATATAAGCAACAGCCAGGGCCAGTTCACCGGTCTGGATGCCGGCACCTATACAGTAGAGGTGACCGACGCAGATGGTTGTGGTCCCGTGGCAACGGAAGAAATCACCATCGATGATCCTACTCCCATCACCATACCCAGTGCAGGTTATACCGATGTAACCTGTCCGGGCGGAGCTGACGGCAGCATCACCGTATCCGGCCAGGGCGGCACCGGCGAGCTCAGCTATACCCTTCAGCCTGATGGAACGACCAATGGTACAGGCGAGTTTACCGGACTGGGTGCAGGAACCTATACGGTAGAAGTTACAGACGCCAACGGCTGCGGACCAGTTGATACCACGCTGACCCTCAACGATCCGGAGCCGGTTGATTTCACAGGGGTAGACATCACCAATGTGACCAACTGTGCCAGCAGCACCAATGGCGCCATCAATGCCAGCGCTGCCAACGGCGCAGGCGAGCTCACCTATACCCTGGTGCCCGGCGATAATTCCGCAACCACGTCCAACGCCACGGGTTCTTTCAGCGGACTGGGCACAGGCACCTATACCGTGGAGGTGAGCGATGAGTTTGGTTGTCAGACCATCGATACCACGGTTGAGTTGACTGGTCCCCCGGCCATAGAGATCACCAGCGTGGACATCAAGAAAGTGCTTACCTGTGCCGGCGATCCCAACGGATCGATCGAAGTGGAAGCCACCGGCGGTACCGGCTCCCTCAGCTATGCACTCGACCCGGGTGGCTATGAGAATTTCCTGGGTGAGTTCACCGGTCTGACAGGCGGCACCTACACCATCGAAGTGACAGATGAGAACGGCTGCGGTCCCGTTGACAGCGTAGTGGAGATAAGCGAACCCGAGCCCATCACCATCAACGATGTCAGCTCCACCAACATCACCGGATGCCACGGCGATGCCAACGGCTCCATACAGGTGGACGCTTCCGGTGGCAGCGGCGACCTTAGCTATACGCTACAGCCCGAAGATATAACCAATTCCGGTGGAAGCTTCAGCGACCTGGCTGCAGGAACCTATACGGTGGAAGTCACCGATGCCAACAATTGCGGCCCGGTAAGCACCAACAGCATTGTCCTGGAACAACCCGACCCCATCACCATCGACAACATAGATACCACTTATGTGTCGACCGATGGAGCTGCGGACGGCACCATTACCGCTGCAGCATCCGGCGGAACATCCCCGCTGACCTATGTCCTCAACCCGGACTCTGTAGAGATCAATCAAACAGGTCAATTCACCGGCCTGGCACCAGGTGATTACACCCTGGCGGTCACCGATCAAAACCAGTGCCCCGGCGACACCAGCGATGTGATAACCATTGCCGTAGGGCCCGATACCGGCGACGACGAGCTGGAAACAGAATACGGACTAAAGATTTACCCCAACCCGGCGGACGAGACGGTCACCCTTACCATGAACCTGAAGACCAACGGTTCGAAGATCCAGGTGCAAGTGATCAATACTGTCGGACAACTCCAGGAAGTGGTTCGCTTTGAGGGAAGAAACCAGGACATCACCCGTCAGTTGAATGTACAGGGTTACCAGGGCGGTGTTTATGTGCTCAAGTTCTTCGACGACAAGGATTACCTGGGTCAGCGCACGCTGGTCATCAGCCGCTAACACAAAAATATTCGCTCCATCAATTAAGGCTTTCATTGGACAGATGAAAGCCTTTTTTATTATTTTTGGCAGATAAAGCACAAAACCAACCACCATGAATGTACTTATTATCGGTTCAGGGGGAAGAGAGCACACCCTGGCCTGGAAAATGGCCCAAAGCAACAAGCTGGATAAGTTGTACATCGCACCTGGCAATGGCGGAACACCCAGTGTCGGTGAAAACATAGAAGTCTCACCGACCGATTTTGATGCCGTCCGCCAGGTGGTGCTCGACAAACAAATCGACATGGTGGTGGTGGGACCCGAACAGCCCCTTGTCGACGGCATTGTGGACTATTTCAGGGAGGACCTTGTGCTGAACCGCATCCCTGTGATCGGCCCTGAAAAGAAGGGTGCCCTGCTGGAAGGGAGCAAGGACTTTGCCAACCGCTTTATGGATAAATATGGCATCCCCACGGCATCGTACAGGAGTTTTGCCCCGGGTCAGCTGGATGAGGCCATGGAATACCTTAAAAAGCTTAGTGCGCCCTATGTGCTGAAGGCCGACGGACTGGCAGCAGGCAAGGGTGTGGTGATAGCCCGAAACCTGGACGAAGCCCAACAAACATTCAAAGAATTTTTTGAAGGCAAGTTTGGCGATGCCAGCAAAACAGTCGTTGTGGAAGAGTTCCTGGAAGGCAGGGAGCTGTCGGCTTTTGTCCTGACCGACGGGAAAAGCTACAAGATCTTCCCCCCGGCCAAGGACTACAAACGCATAGGAGAGGGCGACACCGGTCCCAATACAGGTGGCATGGGCGCCCTGTCACCCGTTCCCTATGCCTCTGAAGCTTTTATGCAGAAGATCAGGGATCAGGTCATTGAACCCACCATGCGGGGACTGCGCAAGGAACGCATCGACTACCGGGGATTTCTCTATTTTGGGTTGATGAAAGTGGGCGATCAGCCCTATGTGATTGAATACAACGTCCGCATGGGCGATCCCGAAGCGCAGGTGGTGGTGCCCAGGATGAAATCCGACCTGCTGGAAGCCATGGATGCTGTGGCCCATCAACGTCTCGACAACTACCACCTGGAACTGGAGGACGACTACGCTGCAGCGGTGATCCTCGCCAGCCAGGGTTACCCGGGTAAGTACGAAAAAGGCAAAACCATCACCATGCCCGAGGATATGGAAAAGGTGCAGGTCTTTCATGCCGGAACCAAAAAGGAGCAGGGACAGCTGGTGACAGCAGGTGGCAGGGTGATGGCCGTGACGGCCCTGGCGCCCGACTTTGATCAAGCCTTAAGCACCATCTACCACAATATAGACTCCATCGAGTTTGAAGGTAAATATTACCGCAAAGATATAGGCCACGACCTGTAAAAAACAACCTCCATGTTAATAAGACTCGCACGCAGCAAATCGCCCACCATCCTGTTCTTCCTGGTTGTCATCACCATATTGCTTTGGTGGTCGTCTTTCACCAGTGATGAAATAAGCAGGTTCCATTTCCACCAACACCAGATGCCCCTTTACCAGCTTACCATGAGATGGATAGGCCAAAATGCCGCTGCCAGCCTGGGCGTGGCTTTCGCCATTCTCATCATCCAGGCCTTGATCATCCTGCGCTTTAACCAGCAATACATCTTTATCACCACGCAAACCTACCTTCATCCCCTCGTTTATTTGTTGATATCCAGCAGCTTTGTGCAGCTGCAGCAATACCACCCGGCCCTTCCGGCCAGCCTTTTTGTTTTTCTGATGCTCGACCAGCTTTTTGCCGGCTACCGGAAGCGCTACATCCTGAACCGGCTGTTCGCGGCCGGCCTGTTTGCAGGTATGGCCACCCTTTTCTATGCGCATGCCGTATTTTTCATTGTGCTCATATGGTTTGCACTGGTCATCCTGCGAACATTTGACCTGCGCGAATGGTTCGTGCCGGTGCTGGGTTTTGCTTTTCCCATGGTTTTCGTTCTTGGATACTATTTCTATGTCGACCATCTAACCCTGCAGGGTCTTTGGAAGACCATTGTCGCCAGTTTTACCGCCAAAGAAACCATCACCTATTACAACTGGTCGTATTACCTGTTCTATGGATTTATGGCTTTCTGGTGGCTTGTGGCCAGCTTTTCCATGATCCGGAAAATGCACAAGCTGAAGATCTATGTAAGGAAGTTTCATGAACTGCTGTGGTGGTTCTTTGTGGGCACCCTGCTGCTGTTTGTCCTGCGCAACCCCGTCTCGGTGGAGATGCTTTATTTCACTGCCATACCGCTCTCATTCCTTCTTGCCGACCACATACACAGCCTACGCAACAAGACTTTCGGAAACATCATGATGCTCTTTTTCATCGGCTTCCTGGGTCTCATCCAGTATATGAACTGATTGTGAGGTCATCTGCGGACAACCACACGTGGTTCATAAGAAAAGCCCCCATTTGATCAGGAGGCTTTTTTTTATTATTGATCCGGTGGGATGTATTTTGCGGGACACGAAAGGTGGCCTGCCGCCGTGACAGGGCCCCTGTTAAAGTTTCTTGACAAAGGAGAGGATCACCACCGCCAGGCCTTCTTTGCCGTCTTCAAATTCTACCCACATGTGGTAAGGGCCTGTACGTTGACATTTAAAATCCACCGAACGGAATATCTTGCCGGTGGCCGGCACATAATTCGATACCAACAGCTTGCTGCTGCTGTATACCTTTAGGATGCCGCGGCCGGGATGGTCGCGCGAGCTGCATATGATAAAACGGTAATGGGTGCCCTTGCGAAGCATCAGCGATTTTTTCTGCGAAGGCGGATCTTCACCAGGTGCGGCTGCGCCAAGCTTCACAGTGTAATCTTTCAGATAGGTGGCATCATCGACAAGCTTGGTACAGACGTTCACAAGCTCCTCCCCGGTCTGTGCCTGCGCCGTTTGGACGTTCGCAAACCCCCAAGCAAATATCCCCAGGAAGATGATGATGGTTAGTCTTTTCATATCTTATTGGTTGATGATTTCATTTCTTACTTCTACCGACTCCTGGATGATCTTTTTCAGCACTTCATCCGATACGGTGATCATGCTTTTCGTGTTTTGCTGGATCACCAGCCGGCCGTCCACCACCTCTCTTGTAGGTTCGCCTTTCTCTATGGTGACTTTCACTTCTTTGTAAAGCTTGTTGATCCTCTCAAACTTGTCAATTAAATCTTGAAAATCCGGATTGCTTTTGAAATTGCGCAACAATATCATCAAATCACCCAGGATAATCTTCTGCTCTCCTATCGCCTCCCTCAACTTGGGATCGGGCCTAGACTGGTACACCTTGCCCGAGAGATAAAGCCCCTCTATCCATCCGCCGGCCACCATCAGCGTGCTCAGGTTGCTCCTGTTGTTCTCCCTCAAATATTTGTCCATCTGGTTGAAATTGCGCTGGGAAATATACATCAGCGAATCGAGGTTCTCATTGTTCTTGGCCAGCCGGTGCAAGGTGGCAAAATCAAAAAACTGTCCCACCTTGATGCTGTTGGCCATCTTGCGGATTGAGCTCAGGTAATCGAGCGACACGGTGGTCTTGTTGTACATATTGAGGTAACCCAGGTCCGTTCCCAATATGCCCAGTATAAGGGCTTGCTCGAAATTGGTGGTGTACTGGCTTACATCATCGGTAGGAGCCAGATATTCCTTAGAAAAAGGAGCATTCAGATTCTTTATCAGGGCCGCGGTTTCAATATGGGAGGAGATGTTTTCGGTAATGTTTTCCATCGCCTGGTCGGAAACCTCCAAAACTCCCTTGTTGGCCACTGAATCCGGAACCTGAAATTCATCGTTGGAACTTTTTTCATTGGAAGATTTGCAGGAGAAAATCAGTGGAAGGGAAAGCAGGATATATAGGAGTAATTTACCTTTCATAGGATTCCAATGACGATTTTTACAAAAATAACATTATCGTGTAAATTTAAAAAAATATTGCGATTTACTGAATAAGAATTTTTTAAAATTAACTTTGTGCGGGAGGTTTAGAATTTTGTACAGTACGTTGTAGTATAAGGTGATGTACAAAATCACTGCCATGATCACCACAACACCCACATTGAACCAGAAAGTGCTGAAAAAATAGCCCATGAAATGTTTCCGCGGTGCAAAAAAGTGTGCCCGGAAATTGAAGAATCCTTCCACCTCGGGATCGTGGTAGATGGGGTCGATGTGCTGGATCAGCTCATCTTTATACTGGATGATCTTGTTTTTCTCGAACACCTTTTTGACCTGGTCGGCCACGCTCTCATTGTAATGCCGGTCTTTTTTGCGCTGGTAAAGTTTGGGGTTTTTATCTGTGAGGTAACCCCGCATGTTGTCGAGCTTCCTGTTGGACTTCTGGAAGATGCCCTGGTAATGCTTATCCAGCTTCTTCAGGTAGTCGCCGGTCTGGCTCAGCACCTGCTCGTTGACCTGCGCCAGGGTCATCTTATCCTTCATCTCACATTCCATCCCGGTGCGGTCTGCCTCTTCACCCAGCTCGTTGCGGATCAGCTCGAGCTCTTCCTGTACTTTTTCGGCTACCTCCGGGGGAATATCCCGGGCCTGGTCCTGGTCTGCCCCCTGGGTTTCTTCTTGGCCCGGGGCAGAACCGTTTTGCTCTTTCTGCATGCTGCCACCGTTATCCCCTGCTTTACGGCTTGTACCGGCTTCACTGAGAAAAGTGGCCTCGCCGTTGCCGCTGCCGGAAGGATCATTGCCCTGTTGGGAGCCGCCGGCATACCTGCTGCCGTTGATGACGGAGAGGTATTTTTCCACCGTGTCCACACTTTTTTTGAGCTCAGGGATATAATACACCGTCTTGAAGTTGGCCTGGCTCTCTTTCTTCTTCAGGTCGTAAAAGAACTCCTCAAAATCGTTGTTTTTGTACTGGTTGACCATCAGGGCCTCGTACGACCATTTGGTGGGCATGATTTCGGCGATCAGGGGTACTTTTTCCACACTGGAGATGGAGCGGTTGAGCTTGTCGAAAGGGAACATGGCCCCGCTAAGGATCATCATGGGGATCATCAAAAGGGGGATGATGATGTAGATGGTCACTGCTGAATTGAAGCTGGCCGAAATGTTCAGGCCCAGCATGTTGGCACAAACAGCGGTGACAAAAAGCACCAGCCAGTACTCGAAGTACATGTCGCGTATCTCCAGGATGCTGTTGGCGATGGCGACAAACAGGATGGCCTGTATGGCCGATATGATGGTAAGCAGCAATACTTTTGATGCCAGGTAGCTCGATTTGCTCAGGTTGAGAAACTGCTCCCGCCGCAATATCTTGCGGTCGCGGAAGATCTCCTCGGCGCTCACCGTCAGTCCCAGGAACAGGGCCACGATGATCGACATGAAGATGAAGATGGGTATGTTCTCATTGAGCCGGAAGAGGTACTCTCCCGAGGTGGGATCGGGTATGTAACGGATGATGTAGGAAAGTATGAAAGCCAGTATGGGTGCTTCCAGGAGGTTCAGCGCCACATACTGCTTGTTGCTGATCTTCGAGAGCATGTCCCGGATGGTGTAGATCCTGAACTGGGTCAGCCACCTGGGCAGGTTGGTGCTGGATGGGGGCTCTTCCTCCACCTCGGGCACCTGCGTGATGGTGACGTTCTCATGGAGCCTTTCCTCCCATTTTTGGGGAGAGACCTTGCGTTTGTCGGTGTACTGGCCGTATTCGTCCACCACCCGGGCCTCCATGATGTTGAAGATGAGCTCGGGGTTCACATTACCACAGGTGGGACATTCGCCCACATCGCTGTTGATCTGGGCGTCCAGCTTTTTGAAGTACATCACGCTTTCCACCGGGTTGCCGTAGTAGACCATGTATCCGCCCTCATCCAGGATGACCATGTTGTCGAACATCTTGAAGATCTCCGACGAGGGCTGGTGTATGACCACAAATATCAGGATGCCCTTGAGGGTGAGCTCGCGCAGCAGGTCCATCACATTCTCCGAGTCGCGTGATGACAAGCCCGAGGTGGGCTCATCGACAAACAGGATGGCCGGCTCGCGTATCAGCTCCAGGGCTATGTTGAGTCTTTTGCGCTGTCCGCCGCTGATCAGCTTGTTCATTGGACTGCCTACCTTCAGATCCTTGATCTCGCCCAGTCCGAGGCTGT
The DNA here is from genome assembly GCA_913055895.1 of uncultured Bacteroidota bacterium. Taxonomy (GTDB): domain Bacteria; phylum Bacteroidota; class Bacteroidia; order Bacteroidales; family UBA12077; genus JAGXLC01. Next base: position 8,157 of record CAJXLE010000014.1, read on the forward strand.
AGAGCGTTCGGTCGACCAGCCCCCGTATCTCATCTTCCTCCTTGTCCTTGAACACCAGCTTGGCGTTGTAGTAAAGGTTCTGAAAGACGGTGAGCTCTTCTATCAACAGGTCGTCCTGCGGAATATAGCCAATCACACCTTTCAGCTGCTCTTCCTCCTCGTGCAGGTTGATGCCGTTGATGCGCACCTCACCGGTGGTGGGTCGGTTGAGACCTGCCAATACATTGAGCAGGGTGGTCTTGCCGGCGCCGCTGGCACCCATGATGCCCACCAGCTTGCCCTGGTTCTCGGAGAAGCTGATGTTCCGGAGTCCCACGGCTCCGTTGGCAAATTCGTAGCCTATGTTTTCAGCAACATAGGAGATTTTCAGTGATGTTTTGTCGGCCAGGTAGTGGGCCACCACATCGCTGTAATAGATGGGTTTGCCTTTGGGGAGTTTGATGGAGCCACCGTGGGCAAAAAGGTAAATGCGTTTGTTGTTCAGGGGCAGTCCGTTGAGGTAGATCTCCTCATCGCCGCTGTACCTAAGGAAATAGAGATCGACGGTGCTGATGTGCAGGATGAAGATGCTGCCGTCCAGGTCGCCGCTCCTGATGTGCTTGCACTGGCTGCAGGGGTTCTCCTGGTCGTTGATGATCATGATGTTGGGATGGTTCAGCTTGTCCACCTCGTTGTAGACCACATAGTTTTCAATGCTGGTGTACTCATCCTGGCTGATCTTAAAGACTTCGGCCACCGTATTGATGATGGCCATACGCTGCTCGGTGAACTTACGGTCGGCATTGACCAGCTCGAAAAGCCTGAGCAGCACAATAACTTTTTGTTTCTGTGTAAGGGTCTTGTTGATCTTCTTGCACAAACTCAGGATCCTCACCGAATCTTTTACCGAAGTCAGCTTGCGCTCGCTGTTCTTCTCGTTGCTGGAGGCTCCGGTATATCCTGCTTTTTTGTCGAAAAGGGCAATGTATTCCTCAATGGCTTCGTCGTTGAGCTGCTGCGTCAGGAAATTCAACACATAGTCGCGCTCATTGGTCTCCACACCATCATCCTGCTTGGCGATGATGGCAAAAAGCTGCATTAAGGCTTTGAGGATCTCTTCACTCATATATTATCCGGGATATTCTTTTGGATTTACAGTACGTAGCTAACCTGTTCGAAAGGCACATCGACGATGTCGGAGTATTCTTCCCCGGCCTCTTCCATGTCCTCATCGTCTTCAGGGTAGTACCACTTGATCAGGATGTCGTTGCCGTTCTCATACATCTCTTCGAGCTTCATCAGGATGTCGAGCAGAAGTTTGGATGAAGCCGTATTGAAATATACCAGTTTAAAAGAAAAGACAGTCTTGGAGTTGGGATTCTCAGCATACTCATCGAGCCAGTTGAGAATGGGTTCATAAAAAGTAGTGACATCTTCAGGCAACGAGCGTCCGGATATCTCAAAGATCTCATTGTCCTTATCCAAAACAACACTGGGGGTATCGTCCGTTCCTTTTATCTTAATAACTTCCATAATACGTACTTTTTATATTTTAAAGGGTTCTAGATATAGAGGATGAAAGAAGGAAAAAGGAGCTGGTCTCATCGATGGGCAGGAAATGGTATTCCAGCTTGTTGCCTGTTTTCCGGGCTATGTCGATGAAACCCAGGCCTGCCCCGCCTTTGTCTGAAAGTCTGCCTTCCCGCATCTGCCTTTTATAAAGCTGTTTTAGTCCTTCTTTATCCAAACTGTTGATTTCCTCAAGCATGTCGGTCAGCTCTTCTATCTTCCTGTTTTCAATTACGTTGCCGGTGGTTACATGGTAATCTTCCGATCCTTTGCTGACCATGAAAATGCCGCGACCGGCGAACAGGTAATCGTCCGATCCGAAAGTATCTGCATGTTTGCTGATGTTCTGCAAACATTCAACCATGACGTGAAAGACTTTTTTCTGTACTGTGTTGGATTCTTCCTGCTTGGCCATGTTCGATTCGGTAAGAGAAGTAAAGGCTTTGGTGATCTGGTGGGTGATCTCGCCTTCATATACCAGGGTGATCTCATGGGCCTTCATGGAGCGGTAGAAATCGTAGACAAATTCCAAAAAGCCTTTTACATTATGCTTATCCATAACATAAATCGTGTTTAGTTAAACTTAGTAAATATATTAAAATTCTATACCAATCAAGAGTACGTCGTCTATTTGTTTGTTGTTTTTCTTCCACTTGCGGTAGTCACTCGCGAAGAATGTGCTGAACTGTTGCATGCTCAAATCCTTGTTCTCCACGATGTTTTCCCGTATCTTCTTGGGTGTGTACTTGCGTTTGTTGGGACCACCTATCTGGTCGGGCAGCCCGTCGGTGAAGAAGAAGATCTTGTCGCCCTTTTTGTATTTGAAAGTGTGGTTGACAAAGTCTTTTTCAGGCTTCTTGCGATGGGGGATGCCGCCGATGGCCTTGCGGTTGCCCTTGTACTGGGTTAACTCACCCTCCCTGAGCAGGTAGAGGGGGCGGTGCGCCCCGGCATACTGCAGCTCGCCCTTCTTCTTGTCGATGCGGCACAGGGCAATGTCCATGCCGTCGCGTGCTTCAGCATCGAACTGGTCCTGCTTTAGTGTCTCCCGCACACCAAAATGCAGCTTGTCGAGCACCTGGGCTGCCGTGTAGTTCTTGTTGTGGTCGACAATGTTGTTGAGCTGGAAATAACCGATGAAAGACAGCAGGGCGCCCGGCACACCGTGACCTGTGCAGTCGACCGCCGCGATAAAGATGATGTCCTCATTCTTGTAGAACCAGGGGAAGTCGCCACTCACCACATCCCGCGGCTCATAGAAGATGAAGGATTTGGGCAGGTATTCCTGGACGATGGTGGTGTCGGGCAGGATGGACGACTGTATGCGTTGGGCGTAGTTGATGCTCTCGGTGATCTTCTTGTTTTTGTCCTGTATCTCCATCTCGATGCGCTTGGCCTCGGTGATGTCGTGGCCCACGAAGAGGACGGTCTCCAGCTCATTCTCGTTGAACTCGGGGATGCTTTTAAAGTTCATGATACGCTCACCCAGGTTGGCCGTAGGGATGGTGATCTCCCTGGTCTGGTGGTTGTTGTCGGCCTTGATCTCTTTGATCGACTCCTGGAAAAAGGTGGCCAGGGTTTCCTCCAGCTCAAGGTCGCGTATGCGGGTGTTGATGATCTCTTTGGGGTTGATGCCCAGGTAGTCGGCCGTCACCGGGTTGGCATAGAAGAACTGCCCGCGGGTGTTGAGGCGGAGGATCAGGTCGGGGCTGTTCTCCGAGAGCGACTGCATCTTGCTCTTCATGCGCTCTTCCTTCTCGGCCCGCTTGCGTTCGGTGATGTCGCGCGAGTTGAGGATGATGCCCTCGATGGCCGGATCGTTCAACATGTTGCGGCCGGTGGTCTCCAGGAAAATCTTCTTCCCGTCCTTCTTGATGAAGGTATATTGAATGGTTTGCGGCTGGTCGGGGTTCTTCTTGAGCTTCTCGAACATGTCCTTCAGGGCTGCCTCGCCCTTGGCCGAAAGCCTGCTCATGTCCTTGCCGTCCATCATCTCCTGCTGCGAATAGCCCAGGATCTTTTCAACGTTGGGGCTTTGGTACTTGAGTTGTATGTCTTCATCATATATGGAGATGACCTCCGAGGCATTCTCAAGCAAAGCCTGCATGCGTTTTTGCGCGTTCTCCACCTCCTTGATCTGCGTCTCGAGCTTCTTGTTCGATTTTTCCAGCTCGTCCTGTGTGGCCCGCATCTCTTCGGCATTTTGCCGCAGCTCCTCCTCGTTCTCCTTGAGCTCCTGGGTCATTTGCTGCGACTCCTGAAGCAGACGCTCGGTCTTCTGGTTCATCTTCAGGTTGTAGATGGTACGCGCGATGATCTCGGCCAGCTCACGCAAAAAGTTGATGGTCAGCTCGGGTATCTCGTCGTTGATGTCTGCAAACTCGATGACTCCCTGCAGCTTTTCATCGGCTATCAGCGGCACGATCAGCAGGCTGGACGGCTTCTTGTCGCCCAGGATGCCCGAAGTGATGGTGGCATAGTTTTCAGGTATCTCCGTGCGGTAGATGTAATCCATCTCATAGGCACACTCCCCGATCAGGCCTTCGCCTACCTGGAACTCCTGGTTCACAAAACGTTGGCGGTTGTAGGCATAGGTGGCTACATTGCGCAGTTTCTTCTCGTCTTCATCGTAGATGTAGAGCGCCCCCTGTACGGTGTTGATGTATTTGATCAGTTGGACGATCACATCGTAGGCCAGCTCGTCAATGTTGTTGTGGATGCGCAGGATGTCGGAGATAAGGTCCTTGCCCTCCGATATCCAGTTTCTCTCTTTTTCCCTTTTATGACCTTCCAGCAGGTTGTCGCGCATGCGCAGCAACGATTTGCCCAGCACATCGTTCTCATCTTTTATCTCGAAATGGGCGTCGTACTTCCCCTCGCCGATCTTCTTGGCAAAGATGGCGTTGCGGTCGATATCGAGGTCGCGCTGCTGGATGATCTCTTCAAACAGTTCAACCTCCTTTTCACGCTGTTTATAGAAGTAATATATGATACCGCCCACCACCAGCGGAATGCCATCGATGAACCAATGGATGGGGTTGTTGGCATGGATCTTTCCAATGGCAGAAAAACCGAAGGTAAGGTCGCTGGTCAATATGTCGGTGAGCCATGCAGCAAACACCAGGGCCAGGGAGACGCCAACCCCTATGATGATGTCGTTTTTGGTGATGGTGATTGAGCGATTATTGTCTTGATTCATAGTGAAATAGCGCAATTATGATATTTCCGGGATTCTTTTACCAATGCTTTCCGATAATTCGTTGAACAGGTTTTCGGTGCTGCGGGTGAAATGTTTGAATGCCGCCAGTTCTATCAAACCAATGGTTCTTTCCTGGTGGATCACCGGCACCAGCATGAGACTGCGTGGTGAGCTGCTTCCCAGTCCGGAGAGCACCGTGATGTAGTTTTCCGGTATCTTGCTTAACCGCAGCACCTTCTGGTTTTTGGCGGTTTGACCCGACAGGGAAACGCCCATCTTGAAATCCTGTGGCTCCTGTTCACCGTAATAGGCAAATTTTCCTGCAATGGTAAAGACATCGCTGTCTTTTGTCCTGACATAAAAAAGGCCCTGAACAATATCGAACTCACCGGCTATATTGCTCAGCAGGGACTCCGCAAATTTTGTCAGGTCCTGGTCATCATCCTGTTGCGGGATGATTTTGTCCTCATATACGGCAGGATCAAGCCGATGGTTATCTTCATCTTCTTTTTGTTGTTCATTTTTTTCGGGTTCCGCCTCATAGCTTTCCTCATCCATCCCGGCAAATGACTTTTGCAGGTAATCGTCGGCCGAGATTTTTTCGGCTGTCGCCCTCATGATTTGTATCATGTTGAACAGGCTTACTCCCACCATGGCGATCACCAGCAGGTAAATGCCGGCACCCGGGCCGGAGGTGGTCTGGTTCTGTAGCACACCGATCAGGATGAAAGCCAGTATGAGGGTTGCAAGGAAAGAGGAAAATGCCAGTATCTTTGTGGTGCGTGTAGATTTCATTGGCGCGGTCACTTTATTTTGAGTAAGTAATCTATGATTTGCTGGGTGCTGAAGACATGGTCAACCTGTGTCATCTTTAGGGCGGCTTCGGTCATGGTGGCTACCTCACATTCCTTTGGATCCTGGACGATGGCCGTACCACCCGAATCCTTGATCTTCTTCAGTCCCCGTGCCCCGTCCTTGTTGGCTCCCGAAAGGATGATGCCCAGGAGGTTTCGTTGATAGGTATGGGCAGCTGTCTCAAACGACAGGTCGATCGAAGGCCTCGAGTGGTTGACCGCTTCCTCGGTGGAGAGCGCAATCTTCTTGTTGAGCTCTATGTACATGTGGTAGTTGGAGGGGGCCAGGTAAGCCGTGCCCGCCTTGATCGACTCCTTATCATAGGGCTCGATCACCGGTATGTTTGACTTGATCGAGAGGGCCTCCACAAAGCCCGAACGAACATGCTTGAGCCTGTGAAGGTTCAAAAGCACCGGCAGCGGGAAGTTTTTTGGCAGTGCGTGCAGGATGCGGGTGATCACCCTGAAACTTCCCGCAGATCCTCCTATGATAACAGCCTTGTGCATCTATGAAAACCTTTTTTTGTACACATTTTCATTGTCGCCTACTAATATATAATCTTTCCCTGAATTCCAATAATCTATCTTTTCGTTCATGCCAATGATCATGTGTCCGCCGGGGACCATCGTGTGGCAGAACGCCTTGAGCAAACGTTCCTGGAGGATCTGGTTGAAGTAAAGCATCTGGTTGCGCCACATGATCAGCTTTACGTTGCGCGGTGGCTTGTCGTAGTAGGTGTTTTGCAGGGTAAATTCGGTGTTCTCCAGCAAGTCGGGTTTGATATAGCCGGTCTCGCCCCGCTGTGTATAATAATCCTCCAGCTCGGCCTCGTTGAAGATGCGTTTGAAGTTGGCGTGGTTGACTTCCATCTTGTTCACATCAAGCCTGCCCTGTTTGATTCCATCCAGGCGCAGGCGGCTGATGCTGCCGGCTACCAACTGCACCTTATCAAGCAGGCCCAGCTCATTCAACAGGATGGCCACTGAATACAGCTCTTCCCCAGATGATGCTTCAGGGAACCAGATCTTATAGCTGCCGGGTCCTTTCAGCACCGAGGGAAAAAACTTGTCCTTCAGATAGCGCCACAGGGAAGGATCACGGAAAAGCTCGGTGGTTTCAATGGCCATCTCCTTCAGGAACTGTTCGAAAAAATCCTTGTCGTTCTTGATCTTATCGGTCAGCACCTCGGCATCCCTAAGGCTGTATTTTTCCATGATGTGTTCCAGCCTTCTTTTAAAGAAAGTAAGGGCATGGTTCTTAAAGTCAAGGTCGTGTGTCTCCTTGATGGCTTTAAGCACATTGCGCGTGTCAACAATCCCTATTTCCTGTTTGCTCATGAACGAACGGTTTAATTAATATTTTTTCCGGTAGAAATGCCCCTTCTTATCAAACCGGTTGGCAATGTCGCCCAGCATGCTTTCATGCATTCCGAACAGCAGGTAACCATGCGTGTATAGATGCTCATGCAGCATCTTGAATACTTTGGATTGCAGCTCGTATTTGAAGTAGATGATGACATTGCGGCATAATATCAGGTCAAATTTGGCAAAATAAAAATTTTCTCCCCTCACCAGGTCATGTTTTCTGAAAATTGGTTTTTTCTTCAGAAAATCATTGATCAGCAGGCTGTCATCGGATTTGTTGATCCTGAAATACCTGGAGTAGGGCACATCGTTGTATTCTTCATAGTTGAAGGGATTCTCCTTGATCACCTTGTCAAAGTTGTCCAGGTAACCGATGTTGAAGCGGTATTTGTAAACGCCTTTCTTAGCTTCCTCCAGGGCATCTTCATTGATGTCGGTGGCCAGCACCTTGGCTTTGTCAAACAACCCCATCTCGTTGAGCAGGATCAGCAGGGAGTAGACCTCCTGGCCCGTTGAACAGCCTGCATGCCATATGTTGATGGTTTTGTTTTTCTTAAGCCGGGGCAGCACCCTGAAACGAAGATCCTGCCATACTTTGGGATCTCTGAACAATTCGGTGGTGTTGACGGTGATGTCTCTTACTGTTTTCTCAAGAAACTGGCGGTCATTCTGCAGACGCTTGATCAACATGGGCATATCGATGCGGTTGTCGTCAATCACCTTCTGTATCCTTCTCTTAAGGCTCTTTTCAGAATATTCGCTGAAATCGTATTCCGAATGGTTTTTTATGGTTGAAATAAAGGACTGGATTTCTGTATCCGATAAACCCATGCAGCATTCTCACTTAAAAAGGTAAATATTTTTACCTTACTACGATAAAATAATTGATAGGTTTTGACTAATTTATCACCATCATTAATTGGGGTTGTAAAAGTATCAAAAATTCCAGTGATTGTTGTTTTTTTAATGAATTTATTGGAGTGATGTAAATTACCCTGCCGGCTGCAGGTTACTTGATAAAGACGATGGCTGATGGATAAAAAGGAAAATATTAATTCCACACTGGCTGTATACGGGATCCAGGATACCGATGATGGCAGTTATCCTGATTATGTGCACGACCACAACATCACCCTTTTTAATGGGGGAAGGATCATCAGGCATGGAGCCCTGGAGCGGATCACCCGTGTTAAGTATGACAGCAGCATGCCCGTCCACATTTTCGACCTGCTGAAGCAGGAGGATCTGCTGGGGCGGTTCGACCTCGACCTGGTCTTTGTCGACAACCCTGTGGGCAGGGCTTTCATCAACCAGAAGGGGAACATACGCTTTGAAGCTCCCCTGAACAGCAGACTGGCCCACGAGCCGGAGGAGGGAAGGGCCTGGCTGCTCGACAGGCCGGTGAAAGCATGGGTGGTCAACCACGAACTGGCCCATGTGTTCTCCAGTATGCCCTTTTACGGGCCTTTCAAGGAGAACAGCCTGCATGTGCACTTTGACGGGGGCGCCAGCAAAAGCAACTTTTCTGCATGGCTCTGGCGCAATGGCGCTTTTTCTTTGATTGAGGGGCACTGGGACCTGAGGCACCTGTCCTCCCTTTTCAATGCCAATGCCCTGACTTTTGCCATCATAGGAGCCGGCAAGAAAGACCAGAACAGCATGCCGGGCAAGTTCATGGGATATTCCTCTTTTGGCCGCTACAGCCGTAAACTGGAGGACTGGCTGTGGGACAATGATTTTTTCAGCAATATGTGGGGCAACAAACAGCCTTTCTTCCGGCAGGTGAAAAAAGACTGGAAGAAAGACCTGAAAGGCTTCAACCTGGAAAATCCCTTTCTGCAGGACATAGCGGCAACCATCCAGCATATTTTTGAACGTGAGCTCCTGGCAAAACTGCGTGAACTGAAGAACCACACCCACGCCGGCTATCTTTATTACAGCGGGGGATCGGCATTGAACATCAAAGCCAATACAGCCCTCCTGGAAAGCGGGATGTTCCGGAAAGTCTATATTCCCCCCTGCACCAACGATTCGGGCTTGTCGATAGGTGCCGGTGCCTGTCTTGAATGGTACAAACACGGAAGGGTGGAGGTACACACCCCCTATTTGAACAACTGGGGACTGAAAGACCAAATGGTACGTTACACCCAAAAGGACCTTTATGTGGTTGCTGAAGTTTTGGTGTATGGCAGGGTGGTGGCCGTCTGCAACGGTTATGGGGAGACGGGTCCCCGTGCCCTGGGCAACCGAAGCCTGCTGGCCCGTGCCGATGATCCCGAACTGGCTCACTGGATCAGCATGGACCTCAAAGGCCGGGAATGGTACCGCCCGGTGGCCCCTGTTATGCTGGCCCGCAACCTCTCCAGGCTCAAGCCTGCCATCGGTGCCGATGAACTCAGCCATTACATGCTCAGGGACTATCAGATACCTTATTTGCTGAGCGATCCCATACAGGGGGCCCTTCACGTGGATGGGACAGCCCGCATACAAACCCTTACCAGCCGTGGAGACAACCCTTACCTCTACGACCTGCTCGATTTGCTCGAAAAAGAATACCAGGTCTTCGCCCTGATCAACACATCCTTTAATGCCCCGGGCCGCCCGATTGTTCACACGCAGGAAGATGCCTTTCGTGAAGCACGTGAGATGGGCATTCTTCACCTGGTCGTCAACGGCAGGCACAGGCGGTTGTAGCTGTTGCAATAAAATGGTTTCCAGAGGGATTGCCCTGTTGTTGATAAGTGAAGCCATGCCCTGTCGGAGCCCTGGTTCATGTCACCAGCAGCCCCCCCAGGATTTGGCTGGACATATTGTAAAAGGTATGATGGAGGCCTGGCAAGACAAGGGTCTGGCTGTTGGTTTTTTTGCGTATGCGGACCACAGGTAAACATTAAGCGGCTTGTTTTGTTTTAAACATTGAAATGATTAATCTGTAAAATATTCAAACAATGAGTTACTATACCAATAAAATCATCGAAGGCGATTTCGACCAGGTCATCGAAAAGGTGGTCGGAGCACTCAAAGAAGAAGGTTTTGGCGTATTGAGCGACATCGATGTGAAGTCGACCATGAAGGAGAAACTTGACGTCGATTTTAGAAATTATCGCATCCTTGGTGCCTGCAACCCACCCAATGCCCATAAGGCACTGACGGCCGAACCCCATATCGGGCTGATGCTGCCTTGCAACCTGGTGGTGCAGGAAAGCGAACCAGGAAAAATCGACGTGGCAGCGGTCGATCCCAAAGCCTCCATGGCAGCTGTAGATAACCCTGAACTGGAAAGTGTGGCCGGGTTCATCAAGGAAAAGCTCGAGAAAGTCATCCACAACTTATAACATGATGGATCTCTACCTGAACCTGATCATACTGGCCATCATTTTGGTAGTCATCGTAATGGGCGTCTTCGGGCTGAAGTTCCTTTACGACCGGGGCGCCCGTTTCAGGGTGGATTCCGATCCGGAGAAATACAAAAAGATGAAGAAAGATGGGATTTATAGCGTCTATTCAGAACAAAATAAAAAATCCGGCGGCCGCAAAGAACAGCGGGAAGAAGAATAAGAAGAAGGTGTTGAAGTTCAAAACCGACCTGCAGTGTGGGGGATGTGTGAATAAAGTGCAACCGCATCTTGAGGGTATTGACAAAATCCAATTGTGGGAGGTCAAACTGAACCATGCCAACAAAATCATGAAAGTGACCACCGACAGGCAAAATGCCGAAGATGTCGTCCGGCAGGTTCAGCAGGCCCTGCAGAAGGAGGGTTATTCCGCCCAAAAGCTTTGATACCGGGTTGGAAGAAAAGCCAGAATAGTTTATTTACCTTCTCTCGTAGGTTTTAATTTCAGCCTGATCCACGTACCGACAAGAATCGTCGTTCTTCTTCCATGGTCCGTGTTGCTATATTTACATCTCATGAACCTCTCCTTATGAGCCAGAACTACAAACTGTATATTAAAAACATGGTGTGCCCCCGCTGCATCATGGCTGTAAAGGATATACTCGGACAGCTGGAAATACCTTTTATCGACGTGAGGCTGGGTGAAGTGATTTTGAAGGAGCCCAAGGAAAACTACGATCTTGTCCGGCTCAGGGAGGAACTTCACCGGGTGGGCTTCGAACTCATTGAAGACCAGCAGGTGCAGATAGTCGAAAAAATCAAGAACATCATCATAGACCTGGTTCGCGATCCCGAAAGACACAAAAGTCCTTACAATTTTTCCGATTACCTGGCCAATAAGATTGGCAAGAACTACCATTACCTGAGCAACATTTTTTCTGAAAAAGAAGGCATTACCATTGAAAAATACCTGATCCTTCAGAGAATTGAATATGTCAAGGAGTTGCTGATCTATGACGAGTACAGCCTGAGTGAGATAGCCTGGAAGCTTCGTTATAGCAGTGTGGCCCACCTTTCCAACCAGTTTAAGCAGGTAACCGGTTTTACCCCAACCGCCTTCAAAAAGCTTCAGCACAAGGACCGCCAGTCGCTCGACCAGCTTTAACTCCCTGTTTTATGTTTTTTGTAATAAAACGCGGGGGATTGGTGTCCCACGATGTAAAAAAGTGAAAATCAAAAACCAAATGAATTATGACAATTATGATGCAAGGCTTCGGACACGGCATGGGCATAGGAATGGGATGGGGCTGGATAATCGGTCTCCTCGTTTTGGTACTTATCATATGGCTCGTAGTGCGGTCAACCGCAACGAGCACAAATGATATGACCAACCCCCAGGAAGAGAAAGAGACCCCCCTGGATCTTTTAAAGAAACGCTATGCCAGGGGCGAAATCAGCAAAGAGGAATTCAATGAAAAAAAGAGGGACATTGTATCTTGATGCAATGTCCCCTTCTGCCACCATACCCTTCTTTTTCTGATCCTTGATTCCACTTACTACCAGGGTCCCTGTTCCTGTCATTTATCTCCATTTCTCAAAGTTTAACGCTTTTCCCTTTATTCCCCGTTTTTCCCATCATTAACCGTCTTTAGCATTTACCGTCTTTGGCATAAATCCTTGGTTTTGGCATTATTTCCCGGTTTTAGCACCATTTTTCGTCTTTAGTATCATTTCCCGATTTTAGCGGCATTTCCCGTTTTTCCCTGACCTATTGCTTTTCCCGTCATTAATAGCTTCTCCTTTCATTCACCGCTTTCTCCGAAAGAGCCAGATACCCGTGTAAAATTTCTCCCAAAAACAAGGCATGTTCACTGTGAGTGGATCATAACCCTTGCAGACAAAACTGTATAAACCTTCCTCAAAATTTTGAAAAACATTATGCCGCTCAGGGAGTTTATTTGTGTGAAAAATGAATGTTCCACATAAATAAACCGAATCATGAAAAAACTGCGGTTCAAAACCAACCTTAAGTGTGGTGGATGCGTGAATGCCATCACCCCTTACATGAATGAAATAGAAGGCATCGAATCCTGGGATGTCGATTTGAACAGCCCCAACAAGATTGTTGAAGTGGTAACCAAATCGGCTTCCGCCGAAGAAATCCGCAAAGCAATAGAGAAAGGCATCAGTGAAGCAGGTTACACTGTGGAACTCATGAACTAACAAAAGATTTCAGCTGATATGATCAAAAAAAGCTATAAAGTAGAAGGGATGCATTGTGCCTCCTGTGCTGCCAGTGTCGAGAGCATGCTGGGAGCCCAGCAGGGCATTGAGAAGGCGCAGGTGAATTTTGCCGATGAATCGGTACTGGTGGAGTACGACGACCAGGTTGTCTCCCCTTCCCAGATGAAGGGCTGGATACAGCAGATAGGCTACGACCTGGTGCTGGACAACCAGAACACCCTGGAAGAGGAACAGGACAAGGAACGCAGGAAGCTGAAGCATGCGCGCAACAATGCCTTTATGGCCATTGCCTTTTCGCTCCCGGTCTTTGTCATATCCATGTTTGTTCCCAATATACCCTATGCCAACTGGATCATGCTGGCTTTCACCCTGCCGGTGATCACCTGGTTTGGCCGGGAATTTTTCCAGATCGCCTGGAAACAGGCCCGCCATTTTTCCGCCAACATGGATACCCTGGTGGCACTGGGTACCGGCGCCGCCTTTCTTTTCAGTCTTTTTAACACATTTTTCCCTGAATACCTTCTCTCACGTGGCATTACCCCACATGTTTACTATGAGGCCGCCTCGGTGATCATCTCGTTGATCCTCCTGGGTCGCTTTTTCGAAGCAAGGGCCAAAAGCCGTACATCCGATTCCATCAAGCGCCTGATGGGCCTCCAGGTTAAAACGGCACGTGTGGAGCGCAATGGTGAAGAAACCGAGGTGCCCGTCGACCAGGTCGAGGTGGGCGATGTCGTGATGATCCGTCCCGGTGAGAAAATACCGGTAGACGGTGCGATCATCGGGGGCTATTCCTCCGTCGATGAAAGCATGATCACCGGCGAGCCGGTGCCTGTCGAAAAGCAACAAGGCGATAAGGTGATCGGGGCCACCCTCAACAAAACAGGTACTTTCCGCATTAAAGCCGAAAAAGTGGGCTCCGACACAGTCCTGTCGCAGATCATCCGCATGGTGCGCGAAGCACAAGGCAGCAAGGCACCCGTCCAAAAGCTGGCCGACCGCATTGCCGCCATCTTTGTACCTGTGGTGATAAGCATTGCGCTGGTCAGCGCCCTGGTATGGTACCTGGTGGGTCCCAGCCCCCAGTTGACCTATGCCTTCGTCACCCTGGTCACCGTGCTGATCATTGCCTGTCCGTGTGCACTTGGACTGGCTACACCCACTGCCCTGATGGTGGGTATAGGCAAGGGTGCCGAGAATGGTATTCTCATCAAGGATGCCACCATACTGGAGCGGGTAAACAAGGTGGACTCGATCGTTATCGATAAAACCGGGACCATCACCACCGGCGAGCCCGTGGTGAGCGAGATGAGGTATACAGGTTCCGCCGGCAACCAGGAACTGCTGAACCTGGTTTACAGCATCGAATCCAGGTCGGAACACCCCCTGGCAGGCGCCATAACACGTTATCTGGGCAGTCATGCACAGAACGGCTACGAGGTGGGAAGCTTTGAATATGTCAGCGGACAGGGCATCTATGCCACCTCGGCCGACGATGAGGTGCTGATAGGCAACAGAAGCCTGATGGAACAACACCAGGTGGAGATTCCCCGCCAGCTGCTTCAGGAATATGAGGGAACAAAACAGGCGGCCTCCCAGGTTTACGTGGCCCGCAACGGCCAGCTGGAGCTGCTCTTCCATGTCGAAGACCAGGTTAAGCCTACCTCCGTTGCTGCACTGCGTAAGCTGCAGGAGTCAGGCATTGAAGTGCATATGCTCACCGGCGACAATGAATACGTGGCACGCGAGGTGGCTGAAAAAACAGGCATTCAGCATTTTAAAGCCGACGTGCTGCCGGAAGACAAGCTTTCCTATGTTAAGAGGCTTCAGCAACAGGGACATAAGGTCGCCATGGTGGGCGACGGCATCAACGATTCACCCGCCCTGGCACAGGCCGATATCGGCATTGCCATGGGGCAGGGCACGGATGTGGCCATAGAAAGTGCCCAGATAACACTGGTCAAAGGCGACCTTGAAAAAATTCGCTATGCCATAGCCCTCTCACGGTCAACCCTTCTAACCATCAAGCAGAACCTGTTCTGGGCCTTCTTCTATAATGTCATCGCCATACCCATTGCCGCCGGAGTGCTTTATCCCGTCAACGGCTTCCTGCTGAACCCGATGATTGCAGGTGCCGCCATGTCGTTCAGCTCTGTATCAGTTGTGATGAACAGCCTTAGGCTGAAGCACAGGAAGTTATCTCAATAGCATATTGCCACCGTGGAAATACACCTGCAAACGAAAAGATCTTATTGTTTCACTAAAATTTTACGTTATGAAAACTCTTATTATAAGTCTCGCTCTAACGGCCGGAATGATGCTGGTGGCCCCTTCACAAAGCCACGCCCAGCAATCCGGAGAAAAGGAAGGAACAGAGTGCGCCGCACAGGGCAAATATGAAAAAACATCTTTTGAAGTGGATGGAAAATGCAGCATGTGCAAAGACCGTATCGAGAAAGCAGCTCAGAAGGTTAAAGGTGTCAAAAAAGCCACCTGGGACCAGGAAACCAAACAACTGAGCATGACCTATCATGAAGATAAGGTAAAAGTGATGGATGTCCATCGCAGGATTGCTGCAGCCGGACATGATACAGGGAAAGTGCAGGCAAAGGACGAAGACTATCAGGCTTTGCCTATGTGCTGTAAATATAGAGAAGAGTAAAATGTTAACCACACCTGTATGACCTGATGAAGCCTATTTAAAGGTGCTTGCATGTCAGACTCTGCGAAAAACCCGTCCCGCCGAAGCGGGACGGGTTTTTTATCAACAGGCCCGTTGAAATGTTTGTTTGGGATTATTTTCTTTTTTTCATAATAATCTCTATATTTCCCCTGTTATTGAGATACGAACTTTACAGACCAATACCATGACAACCAGCAATGTTTTAAGCGGATCGGGCTCCATCAGAAAAAAGGAGTTCGTCCGCAAAGCCAGGATCAAATCAATGAAGGACTATATGATTCTTGAATCGGCCGATCCTTTTCCTGAAGTACACATGCGGCATAAAAGCCATTTTGTCAAGTTTTACTACATCCCCATTGTGGCCGACAACCTCGATCAGGATATTAAAATAGCCGCGCAGTCAGCCGAAAACCGCCTGGGCGAAGAGCTGGCCTCAGCCCTCGGCGACATCACCATAGGCGATACCACCTACCACACCATCCGCCTGCGCAATGTGCCCTCGCAATCCCTGCCTTCCATTGTCAAAGCCTATGAATATGAAGGCCTTACTCCTGTGGCCCCCGGAAACAACATCCGCGATTATGCTTTTATTCGAATTGATAAATTTTTTCATCTCGAAGAAATAGAAGAAGGCATCTTTGTCGACCTGGACGACCCCCAGATCGGTTATGTGGAGATCCCCGAGCGACTTGAATGGGATCAACTGGAGACAATAACCGGAAAAGTGAAGGACGAGATCACCCATACCAATTTTGACCGGGCACTGGGTACCATCTCAAAACATGGCGAGAATACCGAAGTGATCCGGATCTATTCACCGGATATGGAAGAGCCCGTTCTTAAAGAAATAAGCTACGCCTTTAGAAGGCACATATCGGAAAAGTGAAGATGACCGGAGTTACGGGTGATCCAAGGCAGCTGGAAAAACAGATTTTCAACCTTCCTCCCGGTGATGAAAAGGCTTTCCGGCAAACAGCCCTTTCGGCATTTCATCACCAATACCACCACAACCAGGTTTACCGTCATTATTGTGATTTGTTGGGTACATCTCCCCATCATACCACCGAAATGGAACAGATCCCCTTTTTGCCCGTGGAATTCTTTAAGAGCCAGTTTGTTTTCGCGGATGATCCGCCGTGGGAGCAGCTTTTTACCAGCAGCGGCACCACAGGTATGGAACGAAGCAGCCACTACGTCAAAAAGCTGGATCTTTACCGGAAAAGTTTTACCTGTGCTTTCGAGTATTTTTACGGCCCGCTAAGTGATTGGTGCCTGTTGGCTCTGCTGCCCGGTTATGCCGATAACCCCAACTCCTCGCTCATTTATATGACCGACGATCTCATCCGGCAGACGGCCCATGCCGACAGCGGCTTTTACCTGCACAACAGACAGGCCCTGGTGGATAAGCTAAAGGAACTGGAAGGGAAAAAACAAAAAACACTTCTGCTGGGAGTGGGCTTTGCCTTGCTGGACCTGGCAGAAGCCCACCCCATGCATCTGAAACATACCGTGGTGATGGAAACAGGAGGCATGAAGGGGAGAAGGGAGGAGATAACCCGGGAGGATCTGCACCAGCGCCTTAAAGATGGACTGGGTGTAGAAAGGATCCATTCTGAGTATGGAATGGCTGAGTTGCTCTCGCAAGCCTATTCCCGGGGAAACGGGTTTTTTCATACACCCCCCTGGATGAGATTATGGATACGCGACCATGACGATCCCTTTGAATATGTCGATACCGGCATGAGTGGCGGCATCAACATCATCGACCTGGCCAACCTCTATTCATGCCCTTTCATCGAAACCCGGGACATAGGCAAAAAACATCCCGACGGCTCCTTTGAAGTGCTGGGAAGGTTCGACCACAGCGATATCCGCGGCTGCAGCCTCCTGGTTGTCGATTAATTCAGCGCTCTTAATTCAGCGTTTAGCGCTGCGCTAAGCACAGAAGATTATTCAAATCCCAGTTTTTCGGCTATGTCATCGGGGATGGCATCTTTGTGCACCATGATGGCTACGGTGTTCAGGCGGATGAAAGGTTCCGACATGTTGAGAAAACCCCCGTAAGCATTGCTGTCGGTATTCCAGGAGTTTTTGGTCAGGTAATAGCGTGTACCCTCCTGGTCTTCAGAGATGCCGGTCAGGTGCATCAGGTGGTCGTCGGTCATCGTCTGGTTGTTGAACTGTTCCTGCCGCAATTCCTGGGTGATGGTTTGCTCCTCCACCGGGTGCTCTTTGAAAGGGCTTTCCTCATCGGCCGGGACAACAGCCACACCGTTGCTGTGTGAGAAACCTTGGCTGCTCACGTCGCCGTCCCAAACCACGGAATAACCTTCCTGCAGGCTGTGGTCCATCACCTCAACGAGCTCATCCAGGGGCAGGTTGTAGTAGCTGTCATGCGACCAGTTGTCGGGAACCTCCAGGTCGAAAGCCTTGTACCAGGGATGGTGGGAAAAGGAGGTCAGCTCCACATAGTTGTCGGTGTCCAGGCCCAGTGACTCCTCAAAAGACGCTGGGGTATAGGTTTCCCCCTTGTATTCAAATTCCCCGGGCACTTCGCCGAAATAGTTGTCGAGGATGCTGGCGAAACCTTCATCCCAAACGGGTGTATAGGGTTTCCTACTGTCGAGGACCCCCTTCAGGTAGCCGGTCATCACCGAGACCACCTCACCATGGCGGTGGATGTCACTTCCGTAGTCCAGTCCTGGGTATGCCTGTTCCGGAACAATGCCGTGCTGTTCCATCTCGGTGATGGCATCATGGGCCTGTCCACCCTGGTTGAAATTGTTGTGTCCGTGGAAACGCACATAATCTTTGGCTTTCTGAATGTAGGTGTGCCGTACCAGGTACATCTCCGACAGGTCGTGTTCAGGCCTGCCCATCCTCAGCAACTCTGTTTCAAGGAAGGAGACAGTTGCAAAGCACCAGCAGGTACCTGAGCTTTGCTGGTCTTTCACCGGGGAGGTCTCCAGCCTTACCACTTCATCGAAATGATAACCCTTGTCTTCCTCCTGGGCAGTTGCAGGATTCCAAACAATGGATACGAGAATAAGCGTTACCGATACAATTTTAATCCACTTTTTCATAGTTTGTTTTTTTATAGTTATAGTTTGCTACGCCTCCTGATATGATGAATTTCATGACCTCCGAGGGGGGTCCGTCGATCTTGCGGACGTCTTTGGCCGGTACGATGAAGAGCTCACCCGACCAGTTGTAGGAGTGGGGGAAATATACCGCCACCTTTGAGCCTTCGACACCAATGTTGCTGACATCCTCCTGTGTGAGAAAGCCCAGCTTCTCCAGGTCGGAGACGGTGTTAACCCTTACCAGCACCGGCTGGTTGAATTTGCCCTCTTTGCCCACGAAGCCCGAGAAGACATCCTTGAATGCCGAATGCAGGAGTTTGAGAAAGGGCACCCGCTCCACCAGTCTGCCGAAAGTGTGCTTGACCGGCCTGGCGATGATGGTTTGTCCCACGAAGCCCAACAGAGCCAGCAGCAGTATGATGGCCACCACACCTATACCCGGGATGCTGATGTGAAACAGCTCTTTTATATAGGGCTGAAGCAGCCCATCCATGAACTTCAGGATGTTGTAAAGGATGAAGATGGTCAGTCCCAGTGGAGCTATGTACAAAAGCCCCTGCAGGAAGAAATTGATAAATTTTTTCATGACCCAGTGGGTTTAATGTTGTTTGACTTCTAGCAATGTTACAGGATTAAAATGGGATGTGTTTTACCGGTTTCTTTTTTATTCCCCCGGCAGAAAAGCATCCGGTATATGTTCCAGTTGGTATTGGTTGTCGAAGAAGTGAATGACCACCACATCAAAGCGTACATCCCTGTCCAGGCCATATTTCCGAAGATAGGCATCTGCTGCTTCGGTCAGGAATTTTTGTTTCCTTCGGGAAATCATTCCTCCCGGAGCGATCCTGTAAGCTCCAACACGTGTTTTGACCTCCACCACTACCAGGAAGCGACCTTCTTCGGCAAGTATGTCTATCTCTTTTTTTCTGAAGTACCAGTTGCGATCCAGTATGCGAAAACCTTGTTCCTCAAGATAATGGGCAGCCAGCCTTTCTCCCCTGCGGCCCAACTCGGCTTTATTATTGGTATTTTTCACAACAATTTTGAAACTTTCATTTGGGGTATTTCGAACAAAGTAACGCGAGCGATTGAAGAACAAAATTATGCAAATTTTACGAAAAAGTCTATGCCTTCCCGTTTTGATTATGTTGGCTGTAGCTTCCTTCGGACAAGAGTTTGAAGGAAGCATTGCTTTTGTAAAAAAGTCATATTACGATACCACCCATCTCAATTATTACATCAAGAACAACCGGATCCGTATTGATAAATACAACCGCCAGGGCGGCCAGCTGATAGAAACACTTTTGGTGAACCTTGAGAAGGAGACGGTTACAGCCCTTCATCCGGAGAAAAAACTTTACCGGCCGCTCAGTGTGGCACCCGAATGTCAGACATCAAAAAGCGACTATGAGGTGAAGAAAACCGGGAATTTTCGCCGTATCAACGGTCATAAGTGCTATCAATGGCGGGTTAGAAATGAGAAGCTGAATACCGAAATTGCTTATTGGGTAACCAAAATCCAGTTTGATTTTTATGACGACCTGCTGAAGTTGTTACAACGCACCGAGCGTACTTACCGTTTCTATATGCAGATACCCGATAAGGATGGCTATTTTCCTATGCTGACTGTTGAACGGACGCTGCTGAGGGATGAAAGAGAGCGGCTGGAGGTCAAAAACATTGCTCGCGATAAGATCAGCGAAAGCCTGTTCAAAATACCCGATGATTTCACCGAACTGTTGTTCAGTCAGAAAATTCAATAGTGATTTTACTGCCCTTCTCATTGACCTTCACATCGCTTCCCATGATTACAGGAAGGTTGGTTTCCATGTGACCGGAAGGATAATCGGGTATGACCGGCACACCTGATTCTTTCATGATGTCGTAGATGATCTGGTAAGCGTCTTTGCCAAAAGCCACGCTGTTGTCTCTCATGGATGTCATTCCGCCTACAACCAGGGCACAAATATCTTTCAGCTTACCCGAGAGTTTGAGGTTCATCATCATACGGTCGATGTGATACAGGTATTCATCCACATCCTCCAGGAAAAGGATCTTACCTTTGGTTTGCAGATCGTAAGGTGTGGCCGCAAGACTCTGTATCACCGAAAGGTTCCCTCCGGTAACCCTGCCGGTGAGGGTCTCTTTCAGCTCCACCTTTTTTGACGGCTCCCAGGAATAGCTAAGTGGCCTTCCAAAGAGCACATTTTTCAGCATGTCGGTGGAGTGGTTGTCGACCATCTGCCGGGGAAAATTCAGGGGCATCTGGCCATGGAGGGTCTTGATATGCAGTTGTTGATTGATGTAAGTATGCAGGACGGTGATGTCGCTGAATCCCACCAGCCACTTGGGGTGGCGTGTAAAATGATGAAAATCCAGATGCTGCAGTGTCCGGATGGTTCCGTATCCACCCCGTGCACAAAGGATGGCCCTGATGTTTTCATCGTCCATCATCTGTTGCAAATCGGCTGCCCTTGCTTCGTCGGTGCCGGCAAACTGATGGTGGGTGCTGTAGAGGTTTTCGCCCACCACCACCCACAGCCCCCAGCTCTCTATTAGCCGGATGGCGGGTTCTACCTCCTCAGGGGTTATGCTTCTGGCGGGGGCAACAATGCCAACGGTATCACCTTCTTCAAGGGGAGGCGGTGTGGTCATTCGGGTGCTCATAGATTCATAAGATTATTTTTTATTTTTTTCGTTGGCCTTATGGAACCTGCATGAATAATCATATCCTTGTTGTGTAAGTTCTTGGATGCAGGTTTCATACGGTTATCTCTTATTTAATAATTTGGCCGTATGGAACTTACCATGACAAAAGAATCATTAATATGACAAAAGGAAATGATTCTTTTGTCATGGTAAGTTTCATTGTATTTTAATGAACCCCGCTGCAAACAGAAGAAGGGGGGATCTTGTTAACTTATCTGCTGCCGGCCTTATTATTATAACAAAATTATCTTACTTATATTTGCCGGGATAAAGTTAAGCATTTCCTTACAGAACAAATAATGAAAATATGATGCGGCCATGACAAATAATCCATGACAAAGACATCCTTTTGTCATGATCAATTGCTTGTGGCCAATCCATCAACCAAAACAAAATGATATGAAGGACCCCAAAAGATATCTTGTAACTGCTGCACTTCCCTATGCCAACGGACCGTTGCACATCGGCCATATCGCCGGTGCCTATCTGCCCGCCGACATTTATGTAAGGTATTTACGCCTCAAAGGGAAGGATGTGGCTTTCATCTGCGGATCGGATGAGCATGGTGTCCCCATCACCCTGCGCGCCCGCAAGGAGGGCATCTCACCCCAGAAGATTGTTGATAAATACCACGAGATCAACAAAAAAGGTTTCGAGGACCTGGGCATCGAATTCGATGTCTACCACCGCACGTCCGATCCCCTTCACCACAAGACGGCATCCGATTTTTTCCGCACCCTTTATGACAAAGGGGAGTTCATAGAAAAAGAGGAAGAGCAGTTCTTTGATGAACAGGAGAATCAATTCCTGGCCGACCGGTATATCGTTGGAACATGTCCCAGCTGTCACTACGATCAGGCTTATGGCGATCAGTGTGAGCAATGTGGCACCAGCCTCAGCCCAAAAGAGCTGATCAACCCTGTTTCAGCCCTTTCCGGCAACGAACCCCAGCTCAGGAAAACCCGCCACTGGTACCTGCCCCTTGATAAGTACCAGGAAGAGTGGTTGGAAGAGTGGATCGACAGCCACAAGGACGACTGGAAGGCTAATGTCTACGGTCAGTGCAAGTCCTGGCTCAACCAGAAGCTTCATCCCAGGGCGGTGACACGCGATTTGGAATGGGGTGTGCCCGTGCCTGTTGAAGGAACAGAAGGGAAAGTCCTTTATGTATGGTTCGATGCACCCATTGGTTATATCTCGGCCACCAAAGCCTGGGCCGAAGAGATAGGCAGGGACTGGGAGAAATACTGGAAGGATGAGGAAACCAGCCTGATCCATTTTATCGGTAAGGACAACATTGTTTTCCACTGCCTGATTTTTCCCTCCATGCTGAAAGCACATGGCCACTATATATTGCCTGAGAATGTCCCTGCCAATGAGTTTCTCAACCTCGAGGGCGATAAGCTGTCCACCTCCCGCAACTGGGCAGTTTGGGTCAATGAGTTTGTGGAGCAGTTTCCCGACAAGATTGACGTG
>CAJXLE010000015.1 GCA_913055895.1 uncultured Bacteroidota bacterium
CTCTGTAAAAGATACCAACAAGATCCTGCTGGATGCTTCAGACATGAATTTCCGCATCATCACCACCCTGCCGGGGAGCCGCCTAGGGATGGTCCCCCGAGCCCAATACCGCAATCTGAACTTCGACTCCCTGCAGCAGGAAGAAGAGCCATTCGTTTCCCTGAGGCTGAAAGCCCTGGACGACACCATTGACAGCAGAAAGCAACTTGAGAAGATGCTGGGGATATGATCCATTGAATAGAATCCACTTTATTTTTATTATCATGTTAAAAGTCAGTTACATGCAAAAAGAAAACAAGGGTGAATCTTCTGGTGTTTTCCGGGTTGTACTGATCGATCCCGAATACAAAACCCTGGAGATCATGCAGAAATTGCTTTCCCGTCAACGCGGCGTGGAAATAACCGCTGCTTTCCAGGGTGTAGATGAATCCCTGGCGTTTGTTGCACAAACATCTCCCGATCTGATCTTTATGGATGCCCACCAAATTAAGTCGACCGGGAGAGCATATTTAGAGCAAATAAGAACCCTTGCAGGCAATCCCCATATCATCCTAACTTCCTTTGTGAGCGATGATGCCGTCGAGGCCCTGTCGCAGAAAGGTGCCTTCGATTTTCTTCTTAAACCTTTCGATCCCGGCGACATAGGGGAGCTCATCAGGCGTTTGAGGCACTTTAGAAGTTTGAGCAACCGTTAACCCAGGGGCCTTGCTACTGGAACCCGTTTAAACAGCCCTGAAACAGTCGAAGCCAAACAGGGCGGATTTGACAGGAAGGACCTGGAAGGGAAAAAGATAACCAATGGTGTATAACACAGGAAAAATTAAAATGCAGGATGGTATTTTGCGTTATATCATCAGGATAAAATAAAATGAAACGTTCGCGCCCCGGACGGATAAGTTCAACAGGGCCAAACAGCATGGTGGTATACAAGGCCATTCATGATGCGTTCCACAAGGTCAGCCAGGATGAGTTGCACAGGGCCAATCCCGGGAAGTTAAAACAGGACCGAAATCCAAACATAGGATAATCCTATAATCAAAAGGCTCCATTTGACAACCATAGGTCATTCGAAATACGATCAATACTAAGGTCATGCACCAGGATATTATACGTCGAAAGGGTTTGTCGAGGCGGGCTTTCATCCGGAATGTGGGAGGTTTTTTGCTGACGGGCATCCCCCTGGCCGGCATCTTCTCCTGGATTCACGGAAATGGTATGCCGCCGGAGAAACATATTAATGGTTTGTTTGGTATGGACAGTTCAACTTCAGATTCAACATTCGGGACTTACACGCCAGGTTACCTGGAGCTGCACCGCAGCGGTGAGCTGAAACGGCGGGGCGAGATACTGTGGCAGATGATGGATGTATGCCGGCTTTGTCCCCGTGAGTGCGAAACCAAACGGCTGGACGGTCAAAAGGGTGATTGTGGTTCCACTGACCGGTTGGAAGTATCTTCTTTTCATCCCCACTTTGGAGAAGAAGAGCCCCTGGTCGGTGATGGCGGTTCGGGTACCGTGTTCATGACCCATTGCAGTTTGCGGTGTGTGTATTGCATCAACTGGCAGATCAGCATGGGAGGGGAAGGCCGTGAAAGGAGCATCGAGGAGCTGGCACAGATGATGCTGCGCCTCCAAAAGATGGGCTGCAGCAACATCAACGTGGTAACCCCCACCCATTACAGTCCCCATATTGTACTGGCCCTGGATGAGGCAGCAGGCCGGGGCTTGAACATCCCCCTTGTCTATAACACCAGTGGCTATGAGAAAGTGGAGACCCTCCGCCTGCTCGAGGGTGTGGTGGATGTTTACCTGCCCGATTTCAAGTATTTTGACGGGGAGATGGCCGGGAAGTATTCGTCAGAAGCATTTGATTATCCACAACATGCCAGGGCGGCTCTTAAGGAGATGCACCGCCAGGTGGGTGTGGCCCTGCCTTCCCCCGGCGGTATGATGCACCGCGGCCTGATGATCCGCCACCTGGTCCTGCCCAACGGCATCAGCGGGACGGAGAAGATTGTGGAGTGGGTGGCGCAGGAGCTGCCCAGGGATACCTACTTCCACCTGATGTCACAATATACCCCCTCCTACCAGGCTGGTCGATACGATGAACTCTCCAGGCGCATCACCCGGTCGGAACTCAACAGCGCCATACGCCATGCCCGGGAGGCTGGTCTTACCAACCTGCATGTACAACATGGGTGATGTCGATATCTTATGGAAAAGCCTGTCTTTTTCACCAGAAAGGGGTACCCCATTGGTCAAAAGGGGCAAACTTACGTGTTTTTTCCTATAACTTTTGGGTTGCCGTTCCGTAATGTGGAATATATCATTTGTTCGACCCAATATGATGAAAAAATACAAGATTTACGCCACCGGTTTGTCTGAACTGGAAAAAAAGCTGAACAACTTTTTTGAGTCTTATCCCCACACGGATATCCGGTTGATCCAATCATCCCGAAGCATAGCCACAACCCATTTTGTCCGTGGCCTGAACAACAAGCAGATAGAGTTTTCGATTCACTATGATTGATCCGCCCCGGCCTTAACGGAATTCATTGCGGATGTACATCATGATGTACTTGCGGTGGGAGGGTTTGACAATCCTGTCCATGACAGGCTCGTGTCCGGGCCCCTGGAAGATAGCCCTGTAGAGGGCTTCCTTATCCTTTTGCAGGATGCTGTCGGCATGCAGGTTGGCTGGCTTGGGCACATAGCTTTGCCCCACCGGACCGTGGCCTTCTCCCTGCTCACCATGGCAGAAAACACAGTAATAGTTGTAATAGGTCTTCCCCCGGCTCATGGTTTTTTCCGTCGGCTCGGGTATCTCCATCTTTGCCGGGGAGATCTCCTCCCGGCCAAAGGCCACAGCATCTTCAGGGGGCTGGTTGAGCTCGGCCTCGTAGGCTTCCAGTGAAGGGTGGTGTTCCATCCGTGGACCTGACAGCAGCAGGCTTACGATAAGCCCGCCAACCAGCAGGGCCAGGGTGCCAGCAACGGGTATGAGGATTTTTTTATTCATGGTCCGGTGAATTTTTTTCATGGGGTTGTGACTCGCGGGCTTCTTCAATGGGTATGCCCTCGGGCAGCGGCTCCAGCATATACCCGTCGGGCTCTGCTTCGGGTACTTCGGTGGAATATACCGATTTGGCCGGGGTGAAGGGTACGGTGCCGTAATCCCACTCCCTGGGGACGTCCCTGATGACCGACATCATCGTCATGGCCCATCCGATCAGACCGCCTGAAAGCAGGATGATAAACAACCAGCTTCCCAGGGTGCTCCACTTCCTGTGCTCTTCATATTTGTGCATGTCACCAGTTTTTTGGATTGTAGATCATAACAAGGGTATAGAGGAACATGAATGCCACCAGGATCAGGATGATCATCTTGATGCTCCAGGGGATGGCCTGGTTGGCAGACATATAGTTTTCATCGTATGTCTCGGGGTCGTCGTCTTTGACTTTTCTGGGCCGCCACAGATCAATATAGTAGAGCATGATGTAGAGTGCGGAAGCGGCGCCGCCAAAAAGTGCCATGATGACCCATTGATGTTTAAGCAGTTCTTGAAACATGGTTTTGCCTATTTTGTTGTGTTTTCCTTCAGGGGACTTTCGTCCTGTAAGTTTCTGTTTCCCGGGTTTTCTCTCTTGTGGGGTCTTGTCTCGAGGGTTTCCGTCCCGTCTATCTCCAGGGGCAGGCTGGAGGCGCGGGGGGTCTTTGTAAACTGCCCGGTACGCTTGGCCCATAGGATGGCTACGATGACCATGATAAAGACAATCACCAGGTAAGCAATCCATAGCCTTGCAAAAATTTCTACGGCGCTCATTGGTCCTCCTCCTTTTTCTTATCCATTTCTTCCATTGTCGGGGGATCTTCCAGGTACGGGTTTTCCCATTCGGGCTCGTAGGATGCGTCTATGCCCCTGGGTTCGATGTTGGCGTCGGTATAACCGACAAACCACACGGCTACGAAGTTGGACACGTCCCAGATCTTTTCCGACTCGAGTTGCCTTTTAAAGTAGGGCATGGCCGTGCCGGTGATCCCGTTCATGATCTGGTAGTAAAAGATGCCCCCGATGTATTTGTCCTCTGCCAGGTGCCTTTTTAAAGTGGTGAAATTCACGGGTGGGGGATCGAGGTATTTGGCTGCCTTGCCCTGTCCGTCGCCCACCGGGCCGTGGCAGTTCAGGCAGAAATTCTCATATATGTTCCTGCCGCGGGCCAGTGCCGCATCGGTGGCAGGGTAGGGGTTGGGCATGTTGCGCCATTCTTCGGGTACGTTGTTGTGCAGCCAGGTGATGTTGGAGTCGGGCCCGGCCTCGTAAGCTTCGATGGCTTTTTCCTGCCACTTCTCCTGCCTTGCCATCCGTTTGTCGGCCATCTTCCATCCCAGGTGTTGCATGTAAGCCGTGAGCTGTTCTATTTTTTTCTCGCCCAGGAATTCCCAGCTGGGCATCAGCGAGAGGGGGTTGGTGTAGCGGGGGTTGATAAAATGTGCTTTGTGCCAGTCGTCGGTATGTTCGCCACCTTCCTGCGAGAGGTCGGGGCCTGTCCGTTCGGTGCCCAGGATGGCCGGCTGCATCTGGTAGTAATCACCCATCTTGGAGATGCGCTCAGCCCCCTTGCCCCAGTCGATGGTTCTCACATACAGGGAATGGCAGTAGTGGCATCCGTTGTTGACATAAATGTCATGGCCGGCCTTCTCCTTTTCATTCATGGGGGTCCAGATGTCTGACGGCTCATCTTCCATGGATATCCAGGGGAAGATCACCATCAGGGAGATGGAAGCAGCCCAGACCAGGACGCTTCCTATGATGAATATTTTAGGGGTCATTTTCATACAGCACCAGCTTTAATTGTGTTCCACAGAGTCAATAGGTTTTCCTTTTTTTATGGTCATGATCACGTTGTAGAGTCCTATGAAAGCGCCAAAGATGATGAACATACCCAGGGCTGCCCGCAACACCATATAAGCATCCAGCTCAGGCAACACGCGGTATATCACCTCGCCGTTGTACCATGATTCGCCCTGGATGAGACCTGCAATGGTCAGCACGATGAAAAAGCCTGTGAGACCAATCATCACCAGGCCGAACTGCACTTCCACCAGTTTTTTGGAGTAGAGCTGGCGGCGGGTAATCATGGGCAGTAT
Organism: uncultured Bacteroidota bacterium; assembly: GCA_913055895.1. Taxonomy (GTDB): domain Bacteria; phylum Bacteroidota; class Bacteroidia; order Bacteroidales; family UBA12077; genus JAGXLC01. The sequence continues at coordinate 5,150 of CAJXLE010000015.1, forward strand.
ATGCCAGAGGCCACCGATGGCCAGGAAGCCTGAAAAGCCCAGTATGGCGATGTGGGCGTGTCCCACCGTCCAGTTGTTGAAGTGGGTGATCACCTGCATCTCGGGCAGCGACTGCAGGGAGCCCTGTGCACCGACGATCAGGTACCAGAAAAGGCCCAGGGCAATCCATTTGCCTGCCGGGTCGCCGAATATCCTTCCGCCCTTGCCACGCCAGGTCATCCAAAGGTTGACGATCACGATGATCACCGGCAGGAACATAAACATGGAGTCCACCGCCGAGATCATCTTCAGCCAGTTGGGCATGGGAGCCTGAACGATGTGGTGGCCGCCGATGTGTGAATAGAAGACCACCAGGGTCCAGAAACCCAGTATGGAGAGGGTATGTGAATAAAGGGGTGTTCTGGTGATGCGGGGGATCACGAAATAAGCCACACCTACTGCCATGGGGGTGAGCAGGAGTCCCGGCAGCACGTGACCCCAGAACCAGTGGAAGATGGAGTCGAGGATACCCGGCAGGGCGCCTGTGGAAGGGTTCCACATCACGTTGCCCAGGAAGTAGCTGCCGCCCACCCACAGGAAGGTGGCGGTGAAATACCATACCGACACGTAAAGCAGGTTCTCCTTTCGCCGGAGGATGGTCATCACCATGTTGACCACCATGGTGAGCACGGCCAGCACCAGCGATACATCAAATATCCACAGGTATTCGGTGTATTCCCTGCCCTGCGACATGCCCATCGAGAAGGTGATGGGACCGCTCAGCACCGTCACTGTCCAAAACATAAAGCTCAGCCAGCCAAGCTGTTCCGACCATATGCGTCGTTTAAGCAAAGCAGGTGTATAGTACATGCCCAGGCCTATCAGGAGGCTGCCCACAAAACCGTACAAAACGGTGTTCACATGGATGGCACGTGTTCTTCCAAAAACCAGGGCCGGTATGTTGTCGAAAAATTCGGGCGACACCAGGTGAATGGCCGAGAAGAGTCCGTAAATGGTGCCCACCACGAACCACACCGATCCGGCGATGATAAAAGCAAGCGCTGCGCTGTTGGGTTTTCTGGTGAATGCTAACATATCTTAATCTTAACGATGACAGGTAAAACAATCGATGCTGGCTTTTTCTTCCTTATGACACTCCACGCAAAAGCCCATGTTCAACTCGTGAACCCTCGATACCCGGTCCATGGCCTTTATGTTGCCGTGACACTCCCCGCAGTCGACCTGGCGGAAGGTGTGCAGGGAATGGTTAAAGTGCACAAAGTCGGGTACTTCATTGACCTTTTCCCAGTAGATGGGCTCGTTGTTGTTGTAATGCTCATGGACCTTTTGAATCTCAGGGTGGTGCACGATGATCTTCTCATGACAGAGCATACAGGTCTCCACTGGCGGCACCCCCGCCCGGGATGTCTGTATGGCACCCTCGTGGCACACCACACAGCTGATGTTTTTGTTTTCCACATGCACCCGGTGGCTGAAGGGGATGGGCTGTTCCTCACCTATGCGGCTTTCGTAAAAGTTGTGAAACATCCAGGTCCCGATGGCCAGCAGGGCCAGCATGACCACCATCAGGATCTTTGTTATGGGGCGTTTGGAAATGTCGAAGACGTTTTTCATGTCTGTATCTTATCGGGTTCCACCAATCTTGGAATCCTCCTTATGGCCAGGGTGATTCCTGTGATTATGATTGCCAGGAAGGCCAGGGTAGGGGCTATCTCAGGCCAGCCAAATATAACCTGGTCTTTTTTGTATACTGCGTCTACCAGCCACCACCGCTCGATCCACATGCCTGCCAGGATCATCGCCGAGACGATGCCCAGGAACAGGGGGTTGCGTTTCGACCAGCCGCTTACCAGCAGGGGTATGGGACCCAGGTACACCATTACCAGGAGCAGGTAACTGATGCCTACCCAGGAAAGGTTGTAGCGGGGTATGATGAAGCTGGTCATATGGGGCTGGTTCTCATACCAGCTGGGCAACAGCTGGCTAAACATCAGGTAGGTGGTGAGCAGGCAAAAGGCGAACACCAGCTTGCCGATGGTCCGCAGTGTCCTGGTGTCGGGCTTTTGAATGATGACGGATATGAAAGCCCAGGCGGCAGCGGCTATATACAGCGAGCTGACGAAATAGTATCCGCCCACCACCATGCTTTTCCAGTGGGGATCGAGGGGCATGATAAAATCAAAGCCTATCAGTGAGAAAGTCACGGCATAGATGAATACCAGCCAGGCGCTGTAGACATGCTTTTTCTTGCTGTGCCTTTTTTTCAGGAACAACCAGGCCAGTGCCCAGAAAAGCACCTGCATGATGAGGTTGCGGCTGAATAAAAAGGTGTTGTCCATCCACCAGGCCCGGTGTCCGGCCGGTTCGAGCCAGGGCACCCAGCTTTCCGATCCGGCCCACAGTACCATCAAAGCCACCAGGGAGGGAAGAGAAAGCGCAAATCCTGCCCAGCATACCTTCTCAAGGGAGCCCATCCAGTTGCCACCGGCGGTGACAATGATGGCGGGCCATACCATAAGTCCCCCTGCCAGGGAGGTCAGGAAAAGGTAGTTGATCAAAAAGGCCCGCCAGACCCTGGGGGTTTGCTCGCCTTCGAGCTGAAGGGCCCACAAGATGATCATGATGATGGCGATCACTGCCGTGATCCCCGCGATGATGCCTGTATTTCTATTGCGGTTGGTCATGTTCTTCTTCGGGTTCAAAGGTTTGGACGATGCTGTTTATTTCTTGTTCCTCCCCTGGCTCATAGCCTACCAGCAGTCCGTATTTATCCACGCCAAAGCTGGGTCGGTACCAGGGATGAATTTTTTGTTTGTACAGACGGGTGTAGTACATGGCCGAGAGGAAGTTGGCCAGGGCGCCAAAAAGGATCATCAGCTCGAACATCACCAGCGTGTAGGGAAGGAGCGACTGGGGGGCTTTGCCTCCCACGAACAGGTCGTAGACATCGGCTGTCTCGGTGGTCAGGAAGAAACCCGCGGCCAGCCCCACCAGGGCTCCTGCCAGGGTCCAGTAGCTGACCGGACTCTTGCCCGTGCCCATATGTTTTTCCACCTCGTTGAGCTTGGTGGGAGAAAAAGTGTCCATGTTGCGGTGGCCCTTCTCGCACATCTGCTTGACACAATCAGAGATGGCCTGGGCGCTGGAGAAGACAAAAAGCTTCTTGCGCATGCCCTTCCATAATTCCGGCTCCCTGCGTGTGCCCAGGCACTCATCGCGGTCGGGCACCTTGCCGATCAGCAGGTATTCCTTATAGTCGGCCAGGGGTATGACGGGCAGGAAACGTGTAAAACCAATGAAGAGCAGGAAGAAGAAGCCAAACATGCCCACGGTGACGGCCATCTCCACCAGGCTGGGCTGGTATGCCCCCCAGTTGTGGGGCAGGAAGTCGTGGGCCTGTGAGCTCACCACGATGAAGTACCTTTCGAACCACATGCCGATGTTGATCAATATACCAGCTATGAAGAGCCACCTGATGTTGCGCCTGACCTTTTTGAAGAGGAAGGAGAGGGGCACCACCACGTTGAAGGCCACCATCATCCAGTACATCCATGACATCTCACCCGACATCCTCCATTGGGTGAATTGTATGTGTATTTCGCTTCCGCTGTATATTTCGATCAGGGGCTCGATGAGATAGGTGTAGGCTATGATCAGGGTGGTCACCAGCAGGGTTTTGGCAATCATCTCCAGGTGCCAGTCGGTGATCACCTGTTTGAGTCTGAGCCACGAGCGCATGGGCACCAGCAGGATCAGGGCCATGGCCAGGCCGGAGTGGATGGCTCCGGCTACGAAGTAGGGAGGGAATATCGATGAATGCCAGCCGGCCAGGATGCCGTTGGCAAAGTCCCAGGATACTATGGAGTGGACGCTGACCACCAGGGGTGTGGCCAGGGCTGCAAAAAGCAGGTAGGAGCGGTTGTAATGGCGCCATTCGCCTAGTGTTCCGGCCCAGCCTCCCGAGATGATTTTGAACAGTTTGGTCCGCCAGTAATCTTTGCCGTATTTTCTGAGAAAACGGTCCCTGGCAGCTGCTGCGTCGGGAATCATGCCAAAGTAGAAAAACAGGGCACTGACAATAAGGTAGGTCAGCACGGCGATCACATCTCCCACCAGCGGGCTCATGAAGTTGGGGAACAGGTCACGCTGGTTGGGATAGGGCAGGATGTAATAGAATACCCATATCCGCCCCAGGTGGATCAGGGGGAAGAGGCCGGCAGTCATCACGGCGAAGACCGTCATGGCTTCGGTAGCCCTTGACACCGCATCCCGCCATTTGGAATGAGCCAGAAACAGGACTGCCGAGATCAGGGTTCCCGAGTGGGCTATACCCACCCAGAAGACAAAGTTGGTGATGTAGGTACCCCATCCCACCGGGTGATTGATCCCGGTGACACCCAGTCCTGCCTCGGTCTGGTAGGTCCATGCCAGGATGCCGGCACCGGCTATCAGCAGCAATGCCCCCAGGGTCATAAAATATCGGCGTCCCGGAGTTTTTAACAAGTCCAGTATGAGGTTGTTTACCCCTTCGAAAGACAGCTCTTTTTTTAGTGGATTGTTCACGGGTACTAAGTTTTTATATTTATTTTCTTTAAATAAATCACAGCTGGTTTGGTGTTCAGCTCAGCCAGCAGCTGATACCTTCGCCTGTCGTCATACAGTTTCCTAACCTGCGAGTTTTTGTCGTGCAGGTCGCCAAAGACGATGGCATCGGTGGGACACGTTTGCACGCAGGCCGGCTGTACCTCCTGGTCCCTGACAGGCCTGTCCTCTATCTTGGCTTTTTGTTCCACGCTCTTGATCCGTTGCACGCAGAAAGTGCATTTCTCCATGACTCCATGATCCCGCACCGTCACCTCGGGGTTGAGCTGCAGGTTGGTGGGGTATTCATGTTTGTGGCGCACCCAGTTGAAGCGCCGTACTTTGTAGGGACAGTTGTTCGAGCAGTAGCGTGTTCCGATGCAACGGTTGTATATTTGTGCATTGAGCCCTTCCTCGGTATGGACGGATGCAAAGACCGGGCATACAGGCTCACAGGGTGCACTGTCGCAGTGCTGGCAGGGAACGGGCAAAAAGCCCATCCGTTCTTTATCGATCTTGTAGGATGTCACCTTGAGCCAGCTCATCTCGCGGCCTTCCTCAAGGTTCTTTTTGCCCACCGTGATGATGTTGTTTTCAGCATAGCAGGCGGCTTCACATGCTTTGCAACCGATGCATCTCTGCAGGTCGATGACCATGCCCCACCGGTGGTCGTCATGCTCGTGGGGCTCATACATGTCATGCTTTTTGTCGTAACCCTTCGGCAGTGGCCAGTTGATCTTATCTTTGTGAGCTGTGCCACTGGTGAGTGCCTCCAGCTCGACATCCCTGAGCAGTTTACGTTCGTGCTGATCCTGTGTGGGCTGCAGGTAAAGGGGCGCATCCATCACACCGGTCTTTTCCACTTTCACGCCTTTGTTGTCGCCGTTGGGGGGAAGCATGGGAAAAGCGTTGACGCCTGTGCCCGATGCATTTTTTCCCATCGACCAGTGTCCCTGTCCGGCATACATGGCTATGGTATTGGGATCTGTATCTTCGTTCAGGCGCACCGGTGCTTCGATGATCTCCTTCTCGGCACTTATGGTGATCTTTTCACCGTCCCGGATGCCCATCTTTTCGGCCTTTTGGGTGTTCATGTCCACCCAGCTCTGCCATACGATGTTGGTGACGGGATGGGATATCTCCTGCAGCCAGGTGCGGTTGGAGAGCCGCCCGTCATAAAGAAAAAGGGAGGGGTAGAGCATGAAATGAAAACGGTTGGTCTTCAGTTGCGGCTGAAGGGCACCCCCATGGGGTTTAAGCCTTTTCATTGCCGGGTGTTGCGGGGTGAAGGATGCCTGTATGCAGGCCGACTGAAGGGCTTGGTCGTAGAACTGTTTGTTTTTGTCAGGTGCAAGGGCTTTGTTGCCGCGCTTAAGGGCTCCGTTGTTCTGCAGGGCCCAGTCCTGCCAGTAGGTACGCACCCGGTCCTTATAGGTTATAGAATCCCTGTTCAGGTCCATGAAGATCTCTCCTGCCCCCCGTGTGTTGAATATGGTGGTCATGGTGGGCTGCATCAGCGATAGGGTGCCCCGCCACGGTTCAAAGTCGCCCCATTCCTCGAGGGAATAGTTGGCGGGCAGGACCCAGTCGGCCATTTTGGCTGTTTCGTTCATGATCGTGCCAATGTAAACGACTTTGCCTGCTTTACGTATGTGGGCGGCTATGCCCGGTTCGCTGTATACGGGGTTGGTGTTGTGTATGATGAGGATGTCGTTGTCGGTAAGGTCGGCAAAAGCCTCGTGCACCTGTTCTTTATAATTTGCCAGGCTCAGGGCGTGGTACTGGGCAAAATCCATCCGTTGGCGGTTGCCCAGCAGCTCATTGAGCAGGGCCCCCGCCTTGACGCTCTCAATGGCCTGGGGTGAGTTGTCGGAGGGTGAGCCCGTCAGTATAAAGGGATCCCGGGCCCGGGCTATCCGGTCGGTTAATGCTTCCAGGCTTTCCTCGTCTATGCCGGCATCTGCCTGTGGGTTGGGTATCATATCCTGTTGGCGGGCATCCCTGATGGCTCCTCTTTCCTTCAGTTTTTGTGCAATCCGGTATAATAGGATGGCCTCCCTGCCGGGTTCCAGGCGGATGAAGCGATCGGCATTGGCCGCCGACATGGTCCGGGATGCTCCCAGGTATATGTGTTTGCCGATGCGGTTGTTTTTCAGGCTGTGGAAATCGCCAAACGTGCGTGCATATTCCACCGGTGCCAGCCAGGTCTCCAGAAAATCGGTGTTGACACTCACTATCAGGTCGGAGCCTTCCAGGTTGTAGCGTGGTATGGAGTCCTGGCCATATATTTCCTTGTGTGCTTTGCGAATGGATTCATAATTGAAGGCCTCGTAATAGACAGGGTTGCGGCCTCCAAATTTGTTGGTGAAATTCTTGATGGTCTTCGCCATGGAACCCGTCTGCAGGTCCGAGACAACCGTGGCTTTTGAACGGATCAGGGTGTTCCGCATGTCCTCGATGGCCTCCTGCCAGCTGGCTTCCTGGTGGCTGCCATCATCATTTTTGCGGAGAACTTTTTTGAGCCTGTCGGGATCGTATTGTCCCTGGACAGCCGATTGTCCGCGTATACATAGTTTGCCCCTGTTGAGGGGGTGGAAGGGGTTGCCTTCTGCTTTGGTCACCCTGCCGTCGCGGTGCCACATCAGCATGCCGCATCCGGCCGGACACTCTCTGCAAGTGGTGGCGAAAAAGGCCCACTCACCTGGCCTGGGATATTTGGGTGGGTTGACATAGGGAATGAGCTTTTCTACGAATTGTTGAGCCGGTTTGAACATGAGCGCTGCTCCTGAGCCTCCGGTCAACCACAAAAAAGCCCTCCTTGAGATATTTCCTAACATGTTGTCTTAGTTATCAGGATTGTACGTATTTATGGCGTTGAACTCCCATATATTTTTGGGGCACAAAATGTTAGAACAATATATCAAAAAAAAGGCGTTCGGTCAATCAAAATTTCCAGTTCAAGGAGCTTCTGGAAACACAAGGTTTTATTATATGGATTTGATTTTCAATTTGATATAATGATTATTCAAAATGAAAATAAATAGTGGAATTGGTAGGGGTTAACGGGGCAATTTGTTTTTTAAACCCTGATTTATGGTCGTTAGAAGGATGTTGCTTTAAATTCCCATAGGATGGTGCCTTACAAAGGGTCAGTCCCGGGATGAAACCGTTGCTGGCTTTTTTAGGTCTGTTCTAGTACACCGGTAGGTGGGTTTGGTCATTCCCCGTATTGGGTGTTCACCCACAAGTGTGAATACCATTTCCAACGGGTCCCGTCCTTCGAAGGGGCTGTGATGGTATAGAGGGTGCGCCGTGTGGTGAGCTTGTCTTTGGCTTCTACCTCTATGATCAGCTCAGTGTCGCGTCGGCGGGTTATTTTGCAGTTTTTTCGCCCGTTGACAAAACATTGAAGGCCCTGGGGGTTGATCGCTGACGGATCGATGCGGAGGGTGAGTCCGGGCGGGTTTTCTCCTTTGATCTCAGGATTGCGCGGCTTTTCATTGATAACGGGCAATGCCTTCATCCGGGCTTTGGACCGGAATTTTTCTATCTCACCATATGTAGATGTCATGGGGAAGCGGGGCAGGGCATAATGGTCGCTTCCGGTGTAAATGACCCCCGATTTTTGAGCTGCTGCTGCCTTATATCCCCTGTTTTTGAGAATTTCCTGCATGTCGGGGTTGTATTCCCCGTATGGATAGCAATAAAGATCCGGCTGGTACCCCAGGTGCCGGTGGAACAGGTCTTCCGACCGGCTGAGGTCCTCTTTGAACTCCCTGCGGGTCTGGGCGTCGGAAAGGTTCAAAAAATGCTCATGCGAATGCGAATGGTTGCCGAACTCATAACCCTTTTTGCGCAGCGAGCGGATGTCGCTCCAGGACAGGTATCCGGATCTGCCCACATACTTCGTGCAAACGAATATGGTGGCTTTGTACCCGTATTTTTCCAGGAGGGGCACGGCATGGGTGATAAATGATTTGTATCCGTCATCCACGGTCAGCACGGCGGTTTTTTGAGGGATCTGCGCGGGGGAATCGAGCAACTCAGCAGCTTCTCCGAGGGTTATGACCCGGTAATTGTTTTCTTTCAGGAACTGCAGATGCTCCTTGAAGGTTTCCATGGTAATGTTGGTGGAGGGATAGCGGCTGTTTCCAAACCGGTGGTAAACAAAGCTGTTGATGTGTCCTTCCTGTGTGTTTTGGGCCCTGGCATGGGGGGGGAGAAAAATCATGCCCGAGGCCATCAACAGCAGGACCATGAAAAGGATGTTGGCGGGGGGGATATATTTTTTTAGCATAATACCAAACTTTTTTCTGTTTTTGCGCTTATCCGGTTCGGTTAATCCCTTTTGATGTAGGTGGGATCCAGTTGGTAATCGTCGTATTTTTTCATATCGGCTTTGCGCATCACTGTTTTCAGGCGGTTGATGTATTCCTGTCCCAGTTCGCTGTACCTGTAAAGGTATTCCACCAGTTGGTAGGGATCCCGTGTTCTTTTCCTGGCCTCCCGGTATTCGTCATAGGGACCCCGGGCTATGACCTTGTAATAATCGATGATGCTGGCCGACAGGTTGTCGTATTTCTTTACGTACACAGGAGTACCGTCGCGGGTGCCGTGGGCCTGTATGCGCGACTCATCCTCATCGAACGACCAGACACCAAAAGTGTTGTTGGCCGCCACAAAGAACCGCGAGCTGCCCCAGCCGGTCTCCAGGGCAGCCTGGGCCAGCATGATGCTGTTGGGCCGGGTGATCAGCTTTTCGTTGAGAAGGGTTTGTAAATCATCTGCTTTCCATGCCCTGAGCTGCTTTTCAAGGAAAAGGCTGTCTTCACGGGCTACAGCCTGGCCGCTGCTTTTCCTTTCACGGATGGCCTCCAGGCGTTCCCTGGTTTGCTCGATGCCATGGGCTGCGGTCAGAACCGAAGGCAGCAGCATGTCGATGAATTTGTCTTTCTTTTCTTTCAGGGGCAGGTATTTCAGGTCTATCACGTTGGTGTATACGTTGGGTACCACGTATTTGCTGTTCACCTCGACAATATCTTCCGGGTTGCCGATGGATTTGTACTGAATATCGACGCTTCTGGATTGTATCTTCCTGATGCGCCCGGCATCGCCTTCGACAATGTTCTTTTCCCTTTCGGTGTTCTCATCAATGATCGACTGTATCTCATCTTTTGTCAGGATGTTGATGTAGGAGGAGTCGATCTCATAGTTGTCATAGCGGGTCAGTTTGTTTTGGCGGATCATGTTGGTGAGCCGTTTGGTGTAGGCTTTCCCGTATTTGTTTGTGTAATCATCAAGGTATTGTGCCAGCTTGAGGGGGTCGTCGGTAGATTGACGCTCCCGGCGGAATCCAGCCAGTCGTTCGGCCCGGTTGATGTTTCTGAAATAGTCGGCTATGGCGGCCGGCAGATCCCGGTATTTTTTCAGGTACACCACCGATCCGTCCTGGTCAAACGTTTTGATGCGTGGATCGGTGGAATCCTCCGATATGATGTGAAAAGGGTTGTTGGCTTGGGCATAGCTGCGGGTGCTTCCCCAGTTACTCTCTATGGCTGCCTGTGCCAGGATAAGGCTGGTGGGGTGGGTGGTAAGGCGCTCTACCAGTTCGCCGGCGCTGTTGGCACCGTATTTTCTCATCTGGCGTTCAATGAATTCCTGTTTCTGGTCGAACTGGTCCCCTACCACCAGGGTATCCTCCGAGATGAGCATCTCCAGCACTTCCTTCTGCTGGTTGAGGTAATATTTGGTGATCAGGATCTGTGGCAATATCTGGGAGATGAAAACCTGCTTCTGGTGGTCTTTCTCCATGTATCCCGTGGAGAAAAGCTGTGAGTAAACCACTGGTTTGACCTGTTTTTTTTGGATAGGCCGGATCTGTTCCACCGATGACACCTCCTTGCGTTCAATCGACAGGGATTTCCTTGCCATCCGGTTCAACAGGTTGTGGTCGAATTTGGATATAAACTGGAGCTCGTCTTTGGAAAATCCTTCATAAGAAGCTTTTTTGGCTTTGTCGGAACAGGTGGCAAGTGCCATCAGCAATATCAGGATGATCCATTTTTGGTATACCATAGTATTTGGGTGTTTAGCAGGTTTATTTGATGGTGTGTTGATTGAATCTTGACCATATGAGCCTCACCCTTCCGGGGAAAGGGCGTTTCGTGTCGTGGGTTGAAAGATAAAAAGGCCTTTTTTCGGCCTTTATCAAGTCAATAACTGTTTGTGTTTTATTTTATTATTTTATACCTCCCTAATTTATCAAGACTATGATCCCAAATATGGTTGATTATGTATGGTTGTGTGCTGAACAGAACCTGTTTTTATTATGAAATTTGAATCTTTATCTTGGATATTTCTAATCTTAAGACCATGGTGAGGAACAGAGAATTTTTATTAGCTTTATTCAGCAGGAGTGGATTGGTACTTTTTCTAAAAAAGATGCAATATATATAATTATGGAGCAGATTATAAGAAGTTTTACTTTGCTGTTGCTAGCCTTTTGTCTGCCTCTTATGGCAGCATCCATGGGCCAGGACTATGAAAATCCCGGCAAAAAGCTTACCCGGGATGATTATGCCCGGGCCCAGAGCATGATGGCCGACAGCCTCAACGGTTTGATCCTGAATCGCATCAACAGCCAGGGCTGGACAAATGACAACCGGTTCTGGTACAACACCAACACGCCCGAGGGCCATCGGTTTCTTGTGGTTCATCCGGAAGATCACAAGCGGAAACCCCTGTTCGATCACTCAAAGCTTGCAGAAGTTTTGTCGCAAAAGGAGGACAGACAAATCGACCCGGACAACCTTCCCTTTCAACGCATCCGGTTTTCCGAAGATGGTCAGCGCATCTTTTTTATGCAATATGCCTATCATTTGGAGACCGGGGAATTAAAGGAACGGGAAGAAAAGGACGGGCCTTCCGGTCTTTTTGAGGCCGCCAGCGTTTCCCCGGATGAAAAGAAAGAACTCTTCATCAGGGATCACAACTTGTGGCTCAAAAGAAAAGACTCGGGCGAAGAGAAACAGCTCACCCGCGATGGCAAAAAGGACTTTGGCTATGCCACCAACAATGCCGGGTGGATAAAAAGCGATGAGCCGGTGGTACGGTGGTCGCCCGACTCCAGGAAAGTCGCCACTTTCCGCCAGGATGCCCGGCAGGTCAAGGATATGTACCTGACCACCACCAATGTGGGTCATCCGAAGCTGGAAGCATGGAACTATCCGCTGCCCGGCGACGAGCACATCTTCCGTATGCACCGGGTGATCATCCACCTGGACCCACTAAAGGTGGTGCCCCTGGAGATGGAGCCGGATGCCCAGCGATCCACCATCACCGATCATGTGGCCGACTGGGATGGTTCCCTGCTGGATGCCCAATGGAGCGAAGACGGGTCCAGGCTGGCTTTCGTTTCCACCTCACGCGACTACCAGGAGGTCACACTCCGGCTGGCCGATGCACAGACCGGCGAGGTGAGGGATGTGCTTACCGAGGAGACCAGCACTTTCTTTGAATCGGGCTTTTCCGAGCCCAACTGGCGGGTTTTTTTTGATAAGAGCAGGGTCCTGTGGTTTTCCAACCGCGACAACTGGGGACACCTGTATATCTACAACCTGGAAACCGGAGAGATGATTCGGCAGGTTACCGAGGGCAGCTGGAACATGAAGCGCATTGTAGAGATCGACCACGAAAGGGAGTTGATTTACTTTGTCGGTTCGTGCCGCGAACCGGGTAACCCTTACCACGAATATCTTTACAGGATATCGATGGACGGCACCGGTCTGGAATGCCTCACCCCGGAGCAGGGCGACCACAGCATCAGCCTTGCCCCTAACGGCCGGTATTTTGTGGATACCTGGTCGTCGGTGGATAAGCCTGCTGTGACCGTGCTAAGGGATATGGATGGTTCGGTGCTGATGAGGCTGGAGAAGGAAGACATCGCTCCGCTGATGGAGACCGGCTGGCAGAAGCCTGAGCTGATCAGGGCCAAAGCCCGAGACGGCAAGACCAACCTTTACGGGATCATGTACAAACCCACCGATTTCGACCCCAACAAGCAATACCCCATCATCAACCACATTTATCCCGGACCGCAGAGTGGCAGTGTCCGCAGTTTCAGCTTCAGGGCTGTGAGCAGCCGCCAGGCCCTGGCCGAACTCGGTTTTGTAGTGGTGGCCATCAACGGCATGGGCACCCCGGGCCGCTCCAAGTCGTTCCACGATGCCTACTACGGCAACATGGGCGACAATACCCTGCCCGACCAGATCACAGTGATGAAACAGCTGGCCGACAGGCATCCCTGGATAGACATTGACCGGGCCGGCATATACGGCCATTCTGGTGGCGGATACGCTTCGGCCGATGCCATCATGCGTTACCCGGATTTCTTTAAGGTGGCCGTCTCCCAGTCCGGCAACCACGACAACCGCAACTACGAAGCGCCCTGGGGCGAAAAATGGCACGGCATGCTCAAACGCTACGGTGAGGACACCACCAATTACCACAGCCAGGCCAACCAGCTGCTGGCAGAGAACCTTGAAGGTCACCTGCTGCTGGCCCACGGCATGATGGACGACAACGTGCCGCCCTACAATACCCTGCTGGTGGTGCAAGAGCTGATCAAGGCCAACAAGGATTTCGACCTGATCCTTTTCCCCGGCAGCCGCCATGGATACCGCTACAACCATTACATGACCCGCCGCCGGTGGGATTATTTTGTCCGACACCTGATGGGGGCAGAACCACCTAAGGAATATGATTTTTCGGGCAAGCAATAACCTATCCCTTACCTGCCCTCATCTTCCATTATGGGATACGAACCTCATAATGGAAGGTGAAGACAGGGAATGAGACTCGATCATAATCTGAACTTGCAGCAATAGAGATTTCGGGTCGTCATTGCCTAAAACCGCCATTATGATTATAAGATTTGTTTCAATCTGTTTTTTGGGGCTGGTATATACTTCCGGCCCGATCCGGGCCTCTGAGCCGAAGGTCTCCATAGATTATTCCGGAATGGAACATATTTTTTGAGATTGCCCATTTGTTCCGACAGGATCGGGAACCGCCGGGTCAGCTGTGGAAGGCTTTGTTTCGTACTCCGGCTTATCGGTGCGCCATTGAGACCGAATTCAGCAAAAAGTTTTTCAAACGTTGCTACCGCCTGGCTTTAAAACCCTCGGAAAAAGACAACCTTGCCCGGGAACTGCGGAAGGACGGGTTTTATATTCCCTACCTGGAGCATATGGTCCAGGTGGGCGAAAGCCTTGATTCACTAAAATGGTGGATGGAGCAGTTCAGAAAAGAGGAGGTGCTATTCAGCCAGGCACTTTCACTTACGACCCGCTACCTGCCTGAAGAAGCCACCGGAAAATTTCCCGGACCTGATGTGGGCTTGCTCATATTCGGACCCGCTGTTTTTTCACCGAAAGCCATGGAAGTGATCCAAGCTCTGGAGAAAGAATATACCCATTAATGCCATGCTGTGGTTCAAATGAACTTTTTTTATTTAATTGAACTCTGAAGTATGCCCGAGGCAGCCTTTGACGCAGTCGGGCTTCGGAGGGGAGGCGTGGATACCATCCGCCGAAGCTCACCGATGGGGTTTTAAAAAAGACACTCTCCCAACGTCTTAACCCTGGGAGAGTGCCTATCCGCCTGTGCTGGTGCTTCGGCGGGGAGTGTGGAGCTGGCGGGAATCGAACCCGCGTCCGGATAAGAAACCGAAATGGTTTCTACATGCTTAGTTCCTTGTTTGAATTTCGGAAACGACATGGTCAGGAACCAACCTTCGACGTTTCCTAGCCCCTTTAGTTTCACCCAGCCATCGGGGCGGTGACTGAGCTATACCAGCTTTGTGGTGACACCTCTTGGCCCGGCCGCGGCTGGTCAGCGCCGCCGGAGAGGCGACTCGTCCCGCGACCTCTTGTCGTCGGGATGAAGCTTAAACCGCTTTCGCGTGATTAAGCAGCGAGTGCGTAGTCTTCGTTGCCATTTATAGGCGACGGGAATTGAGATTTACGAGCCGGATTCCCAACGCTCGGCATGCTGCCATTCCGATTGATCCTACCGTCAATGCCATGTCAGCCCCGTGTATGTTGAACGCAAAGGTACAAATTCTATTGTCCCTCTAGGCATTTCACCGGAAAAAAGTTATATTTACCTGACATAACCTCAAACTCTAAACCTATGAACGACCTCAACCGTGTGGGTATTTTGCGGGAGACCAAAAATCCTCCCGACCGCCGTGTCCCACTGACCCCCGCTCAATGCCTTACCTTCCAGGAGCGTTTCCACAATAAGCAGTTAACCATACAGCCAAGCTTTATCCGTGGCTTTGAAGACCAGGAATACCGTTACCTGGACCTTAACATGCAGGAAGATCTGAGCCATTGCGATGTGCTCCTGGGTATCAAGGAAGTAGACTATACAGCCTTCATTCCCGAAAAGACTTATATGTTCTTCGCCCACGTAGGGAAAAAACAACCCCATAACCGGCGTATGCTCCAGGAGATCGTCCGTAAGAAGATCACCCTGATCGATTATGAATACCTGACCGATTACAACGGCAGGCGGCTGATTGCATTTGGCAGGTGGGCCGGTATGGTGGGTGCCTACAACGGTCTCAGGGCATGGGAACTCCGCCACGACTCCTTCCCCCTCAAGCCGGCCCATGAATGCCACGATATGCAAGAGATGTTTTCCGGCCTCAGGCGCCTGGAAATCAAACCCGGGAAGATCCTGATCACCGGCGGTGGCAGGGTGGCCAACGGGGCTATGGAAACCCTTCGGGCTCTCAATATCCGGGAAGTCAAACCGCAGGAATTCCTGGAGCGCAATTTTAATGAGCCTGTGCTCACGCGTCTTGATCCGGAACACTACGTTCGGCACAAACACGGAAAAAAATTCGACCTGCACCACTTCTTCCACCATCCCGATGAGTACGAATCAACGTTCAAACCCTTTCAGAAGGTTGCCGACCTGTATATTGCCGCCCATTACTGGGATCCGCGTTCACCACACTTTATCACCGCCGAAGACATGCAGGAGCAGGATTTCAATATTTCGGTCATCGCCGATGTGAGCTGCGATGTGGATGGTCCGATCGCATCCACCACAAGGGCCTCCACCATTGCCGATCCTTTTTATGATTACAACCCGGTAACCCAACAGGAGGCCCCCCCCTTCAGCAATAAGGGCAACATCACCATGATGGCTGTCGACAACCTGCCAGGTGAGCTGCCACGCGATGCTTCCCAGGAATTTGGACAAACCCTGCTGGATGAAATATTTCCTTCGCTGCTGGGGCATGACGACAGGCGCATCATAGAAAGGGCCACCATCACCCGTGATGGCGAACTGACAGAAGCCTACAAGTACCTGCAGGATTATGTAGACGGGAAAGAATAAACGGGCGGTTTTGTCCAAGGTATCGATAGGCCCTACCTGCTGCCGCAGGCAGCAAGGAGGGTGGCTCCCATCATGGTGAATGAGACGGAAAAACTTAAGCCTGACAATCAAGGATTTATGTAAAATACGCCACTGCAGCATTTATCCCCAATTGATGAGGGATGCGAAGAGGGATCAACTATTTTTTAAGCTGCTTCAGGTTTTGAATGGTGGCAGGGGGATCGTCCGACTTGAAAACAAAACTGCCGGCAACCAGGACGTTGGCCCCGGCATCCACCAGGTCGGAAGCATTAGCGGTGGTGACACCCCCGTCCACCTCGATCAGGGCCGATGATCCGCTTTTGCGTATCAGCTGCTGCAGCCGGCGGATTTTTTCAAACGCCTGGGGAATGAACTGCTGGCCGCCGAAACCCGGGTTGACCGACATGATCAGCACCAGGTCCACCTCCCGTATGATGGCCTCAAGTGCATTAACAGGGGTATGCGGATTCAGCGAAACGCCTGCCTTCATGCCCAGGGAATGGATCTTCTGGATGCTGCGGTGCAGGTGGCGGCAGGCTTCCATGTGCACCGTCAGCAGGTCGGCCCCGGCATTGTGAAAATCATCCAGGTAACGGTCGGGGTCCTCTATCATCAGGTGCACATCCAGCGGCTTACGGGCGTGACGGCCAATGGCTTTTACCACCGGCAGCCCGAAGGAGATGTTGGGAACAAACATGCCGTCCATGATGTCGAGATGGAACCAATCGGCATCGCTGTTGTTGACCATCTCGGTGTCACGTTGCAGGTTGGCAAAATCTGCCGATAACATGGAAGGGGCGACCAAATGTTTCATAGATCCTTGTTTTTAGAGAAAAGCCGGGTGCCCTGGACATCCCGGCCCCTGATTTGTTCATTACAAAAATAGTGAAATTGCATCAGCTGCCAGCCCCTTCAGAAATTTTTTGTGAATTCGCGCACCACCATGGTGGCAAAAGCACCCTTGGGCAAGGTGAAATGCAGCCTGAGTGAAGCTTCTTCCGACTCCACCTCTATCTGCGGAACAAGGATGCCTTGGCGCCGCGTGCCAGTGAGCCTGCCGGAGCGCAAGGTTTCAATATCCATCCCTTGTTCGGCCAGTATCTGCTGCTCCAGCTCGCCTGCCCTGCCCTGGGCCGGTGTCATCTTTTTGCCGTAAACAGGTCCCGTAAAGGAAATCTCCTTGTTGTCAAAACGCGGTTGCTCGGCCCCGGCATCTTCCACCACAAAGATGCCACCTGTCTCATGCTTTTTGGCTATGTCGCCTTCCAGGATGGTTGCATACAGACCCTCCCCCATTCTGCGATACATATAGTAGTTGAACAGGTAGCTCTGGTAGCTGGAGGTGAGGAAACGCCGCAGCCATTTGTTTTTTTCGCGTCGCTGTCCCAACAGGATCTCCATACCCTTACGGGCATTGTCGCCTTCGACTCCAAAACGCTGACTGCCGTAAAAATTGGGAAGGCCCCGGTTGTGGATCATGCCTGCTATCTCCTCTGCTTTTTTGGCTGCTTCACCCACCGGCATGTCGAGTTGCCGGATGCGTATGTTGAAACGGTTGCCTAGCAGATGACCGCTCTTGATCTTTCTTTGGTGAAAGGCAATTTTTTCTATGGTCACCGGTAACTCCTCTTCCAGCTGGTAGGCAAGGTCCTTGTTTTGTCCCTGCCTGAGCCAGACACTGAAATATTGTGTTGCCACCGCATGCTTGTCCTTGATGCCGGCGTAGTTGACATCACCACGCGAGGTCTGAAAAATCCGGGCCAGCGTCTTTTGAACCTCACGCGTGTTGATGCCCTTTTTGGTGAGCTGGATGAACAGGTGTTCTCCTGTTCCTTCCGGCTCATAGACAGGGATTTCACC
Organism: uncultured Bacteroidota bacterium; assembly: GCA_913055895.1. Lineage (GTDB taxonomy): Bacteria > Bacteroidota > Bacteroidia > Bacteroidales > UBA12077 > JAGXLC01. The sequence goes on from CAJXLE010000015.1 coordinate 23,024, forward strand.
AACCACGAAATCTTCGGCCTGTTCTTTGATCTGCCCCCCTATACCCTGCACATCTGAAGTGATATAAGGCAGGTTGAAATCAGTTAGTTCCATATTGTGAAATGCTTATAAATTTTTTACTACCTGATCCTGTTGTCTTAATATGTCCTTAATAAAATGACAGGTTTTCGCGATAAGTGTAAATACACATGATCAATTCCTGCCATGATGCACTATCCCTCAATAAATCTCTGGGGGGCATGTACATATCAAAAACAGGACCCGTTGTTAAATATGTAAAATTACATCAAATGAAACATGTTCCATCGAACTGTTGGGGTAAATGTTTTTATGATGTTGTTATGATCGGATTGGGCGGAAAGTCTCACAGCTACTACTGAAGCCGGTATTCAGGCTGTTGGGTGTGCGCTGGTAAAAGCATTGGACCCCGGTGGTTCGGACCCGGGAGCATCAGCCCCGGGATGAAAGGCTGTTTTTATCCCAGGTAGGATTTGAGGATTTTGTTGCGGGTGGTGTGCTTGAGCCGCTTGATGGCCTTCTCCTTGATTTGCCTTACCCGTTCTCGGGTGAGGTTGATCTTCTCTCCAATCTCTTCAAGGGTAAAGGGATGTTTGTTGCCCAGACCGTAATACAGTCGTATGATCTTAGCCTCCCTTTCGGTCAGGGAGGAGAGGGCCCTCTCTATCTCACGGTTGAGCGATTCATTGATCAGGTTTTCATCCGGCGGGGGATTCTCATCGCTTTCCATGATGTCGTACATGCTGTCTTCCTCTTCCTCATTCAGGGGTGCATCCATGGACAGGGGCTTGTTGGAGTTTTTCATGGCCTCTTTGATCTCCTCGGGCGCCAGCTCCAGGGTCTTGGATATCTCCTGGATGGAAGGTTCGCGCTCATGACGCTGTTCAAGCTCGGCCAGGGCCCGGTTGATCTTGTTGATGGAACCTATCTTGTTCAGAGGAAGTCGCACAATGCGGGCCTGTTCGGCTAGGGCCTGCAGGATGGACTGCCGGATCCACCAAACGGCATAGGAGATGAATTTGAAACCCCGTGTTTCATCAAAGCGGCGCGCAGCCTTGATGAGGCCAAGGTTCCCTTCATTGATCAGATCGGGAAGGCTCAATCCCTGGTTCTGGTATTGCTTGGCCACCGAGACGACAAACCGGAGGTTCGAGCGAATAAGCTTTTCCAGTGCCTGCTCGTCGCCTTTCTTTATTCGTCTGGCCAGCTCAACCTCCTGTTCGGCAGTCAGCAAATCTTCCTTGCTGATCTCATGCAAATACTTGTCAACCGAGAGGGCTTCCCGGTTGGTAACCTGTTTAATGATTTTTAGCTGCCTCATGGAGATCTTTCTAGGTTCTCAAACAACGAACAAAGAAGGGAAAAAATTGTTGCTTTCAATCTGTGAATATAATCAATTGAATGAATTAAAAAAATTTTTTTTACCTTTAAGCGACAATATTATGAAAGATTTTGTTGTTTTATTTGGGTAATTTCTGTGAAATCTTTATTATTGCACCGGATTTCCTTCATGGTTATCCTTCTTTTCCCCCGACACTTTTATAATACATCGCACTTTTACTTAAATCGACAATCTTAATAATTTTAATTTCCAATTAATCATCTACTTATGTACGATATTCTCGAACTGAACAAGAAATTGGTTTCTGAATTGCGTCAGATTGCCAAGGAGCTGAATGTGAAGCGGGCTGATTCATTGAAAAAACAAGATCTGATTTACAAGATCCTGGATCAGCAGGCCATTAACGCTACGGAAGAATCCAAACCTGAGAAAAAGACTTCCTCTAAGAAAACTTCCCGCCAATCGACCCGGCAATCGAAAGAATCTTCAAAAGGAGGCTCCTCAAGGAGAAACACTAAGAAACAGGAGACCCAGGCGGAAACCGAAACTATAGAGCCCAGCAAGGAAGACCAGGCGTCAAGGGAACAACCAACCCAGGAGAAAGCTGAAGCTGAAGCCGAAGCTGCTGGTCAGGAAAAGCAGCAAAAGCAAAAGGATCAGCAGCAGGCGGAAAAAGAACAAAAGGAGAAGCAGAAGAGAAAGGACCAGCAGAGAAGGGATCAACAGCAGAAAAACCAGCAGCAGAAAGACCAGCAGCAGAAGGATCTGCAGCAGAAAGATCTGCAGCAGAAAGATCAGCAGCAGAAGGATCAGCAGCAGAAGGATCAGCAGAAGAAGAAAAAAACGCAGGACCGCAGCCAGTATGAATTTGAAGGCATCATTTCCAACTCCGGTGTCCTTGAGATCATGCCCGACGGCTACGGCTTTCTGCGTTCGGCCGAGTACAACTACCTGAACAGTCCCGACGACATTTACGTGAGCCAATCGCAGATCAAACTCTTTGGTCTGAAAACCGGCGATACAGTTGAGGGAACCATTCGTCCCCCCAAAGAGGGAGAAAAATACTTCCCGCTGATCAAGGTCCAAAAGATCAACGGCCGCAGCCCCGATTTCATTCGCGACCGTGTACCTTTCGATTACCTGACACCCCTGTTCCCCGAGGAAAAATTCAAGCTGACCACCAATACGGGTAAGGATGCCCTTTCATGCCGTATGGTCGATATGTTTGCACCCATTGGCAAGGGTCAGCGGGGACTGATCGTCTCCCAGCCCAAGACGGGTAAGACCATCCTGCTCAAAGACATTGCCAACGCCATCTCGGCCAACCATCCGGAAGTATACATGATTGTCCTGCTCATCGACGAGCGTCCGGAAGAGGTAACCGACATGGCCCGCAACGTAAAAGGGGAGGTCATCTCCTCCACTTTCGATGAGCCGGCCGAACGCCACGTGCGCGTTGCCAACATTGTACTGGAGAAAGCCAAGAAGATGACCGAATGCGGCCACGATGTGGTGATCCTGCTCGACTCGATCACCCGTCTGGCAAGGGCCTTCAACACCATCTCCCCGGCTTCCGGCAAGATCCTTTCAGGTGGTGTGGATGCCAATGCCCTGCACAAACCCAAACGCTTCTTCGGAGCCGCCAGGAACATTGAAGAGGGCGGATCCCTCACCATACTGGCCACTGCACTGACAGAAACAGGCTCTAAGATGGACGATGTCATTTTTGAGGAGTTCAAGGGAACCGGCAATATGGAGCTGCAGCTCGACAGAAGACTCTCCAACCGCCGCATCTTCCCCTCGATCGACATCACCATGTCCAGCACCCGCCGCGAAGAACTGCTGCTGGATGAAGAGGTACTCAACAAGGTATGGATACTCAGAAACTACCTGACCGACATGACCTCGGTCGAAGCCATGGAATTCCTGCGGGATAAGATAGCCCGGACCAAGACCAATGAGGAATTCCTGATATCCATGAACAGTGAATGACAGAGAAAAATGTTCTGCAACATATTCTAACTTCAACGGCGGGCCTTTGACCAAAGGCCCGCCGTTTTTAATGCACCGGCTGCCGACAGGGTGTTTTCCTGTTGTCTAAGATGGGTGCTTTTTTGATTGATTGTCTTTGTTTTATGTGTTTATTTTGGCAGATGGTAATTACCACCAGCTGGCAGGGTCTAAGCCATTATTTTTAATTAAAATGAATAATGATTGTGTGGCCTGATTTTCGTCATGACCTTGAGAAAGCTGAAATTTTTATTATAATTTTGTTGGGTGATTCAATTTGTAGTTTAAATAATTTGAGGAATTAACATGGCACAGAAGAAAAATTTTATAACATGTGACGGGAATTACGCAGCCTCCCACGTAGCTTATATGTTCAGTGAGGTAGCTGCTATTTATCCCATTACGCCTTCATCGACCATGGCTGAGTATATTGATGAATGGGCAGCCCATGGAAGAAAAAACATCTTTGGAGATGAAGTCGAAGTAAAAGAACTGCAGTCTGAAGGTGGTGCATCCGGCGCAGTGCATGGCTCATTGCAGGCCGGATCGCTAACATCAACCTTTACCGCTTCTCAAGGCTTATTACTGATGATCCCGAATATGTACAAGATGGCCGGGGAGTTGCTTCCTGCTGTCTTTCACGTGAGCGCAAGGAGTGTGGCTACTCATGCCCTTTCCATCTTCGGAGATCACAGCGATGTGATGGCCGCCAGGCAAACCGGATTTGCTTTTCTGGCCAGCGGAAGTATCCAGGAGATCATGGATATAGCAGCGGTAGCCCACCTCACTGCCATTAAGACAAGGATTCCTTTTACCCATTTCTTTGATGGTTTCAGGAATTCTCACGAAATACAGAAAGTAGAATACCTGGAGACCCACCAGCTGGCTCCCCTTGTAGACCAACAGGCCCTGCAAAAATTCCGGGATAGCTCCCTGAGTCCTGAGCATCCCGTAACCAGGGGAACCGCGCAGAATCCCGATATCTTCTTCCAGGCTCGTGAATCCTGCAACAAATACTATGAACCGGTTGCTGATGTGGTTGACCAATACATGCAGGAAATCACCAAGCTCACAGGCCGCGAATATCATCCTTTTACTTTCTATGGTGATGACAAGGCCGAAAACGTGATTGTGGCCATGGGGTCGGTAACCCAAACCATCAAGGAAGTTGTAGACCATCTCAATAGCAAGGGAGAAAAGGTTGGATTGCTGAACGTACATCTTTACCGTCCTTTCTCTGAAAAGTACTTCTTCAGGGTTCTTCCCGACAGTGTCAAGCGTATTGCAGTGCTCGACCGTACCAAGGAGCCCGGAGCCATGGGCGAACCCCTTTATCTGGATGTGCGCAACCTGTTTTACGGAAGGAAGGATGCCCCTGTGATTGTAGGTGGCCGTTATGGTTTAAGCTCCAAAGACACCAAACCTTCCGACATCGTATCGGTATTTGAGAACCTTAAGCAAAAAGAGCCCAAGAACGGATTCACCATCGGCATCGTGGATGATGTCACCTACCTGTCCCTGCCCAAGCAGCCGGAGGTCAGCGTAGTACCGGAAGGTACCTTCGAAGGCCGTTTCTATGGCATCGGCGGTGACGGAACCGTTGGAGCCAACAAGAACTCCATTAAGATCATCGGTGAGGCCACCGATAAATATGCCCAGGGCTATTTTGCTTATGACTCCAAGAAATCAGGTGGCACAACCACTTCCCACCTGAGGTTTGGTGATCATCCGATCCGTTCGCCATACCTGGTGAGCCATCCCGACTTTGTGGCTTGCCACGTTCCGGCATACCTTGAGAAGTATGACATGCTTCAAGGTATCAAGGAGGGCGGAACCTTCCTGCTGAACAGCATCTGGGATGCAGAAACCACCAAGGATAAGCTTCCCGATAGCCTGAAGAAACAACTGGCCGAAAAGAATATCAATTTCTATACCATCAATGCCACCAAGATCGCCGAAGAGATAGGTTTGGGCGGACGTACCAATACCATCATGCAAAGTGCTTTCTTTAAAGTGGCCGAGGTGATACCTTATGAACAGGCTGTGGATGAAATGAAGAAAGCTATCGTCAAAACTTTCGGCAAGAAAGGGGAAGACATCGTCAACATGAACCACAAAGCTGTGGACCGTGGTGGAGAAGTAGAGAAGGTGGAAATACCCGCCGAATGGAAGAACATCAAGGTGGAAGGCGAAAAAGAAGAAACCAACAACATTCCCGATTTTGTCAGAAATGTGGCCATGCCCATGAACCTGCAGAAAGGTGATGAGTTGCCCGTAAGCGCCTTTGTGGGCCGCGAAGACGGAACTTTCCCGGCCGGTACCACACAGTACGAAAAACGGGGTATCGCGGTGAATGTACCTGAATGGATACCTGATAACTGTATTCAGTGTAACCAGTGTGCTTATGTCTGCCCTCACGCCGTGATCAGGCCCTTCCTGCTCACCGAGGATGAGGTGGAAAAAGCACCCGAAGGTATAGAAACCATCAAGGGCAAAGGCCCCATCAAGCAATACCACTTCAGAATACAGGTTAGCCCACTGGATTGCACCGGTTGTGGCAATTGTGTGGAGGTATGTCCCTCCCCGGAAAAATCCCTGGTGATGAAACCCCTCGAATCGCAGATGGACCAGGACGAGAAATGGGACTATATGAACGAAACAATCGGCTACAAAGACAATGTGGTACCCAAGGAGAAAACACTGAAGAACAGTCAGTTTGCCGAACCGCTGTTTGAATTCCATGGTGCCTGTCCGGGCTGTGGCGAAACTCCCTACATTAAGGTCATTACCCAGTTGTTTGGCGACCGCATGATGATCGCCAACGCCACCGGCTGTTCATCCATCTATGGTGGCTCTGCGCCGAGTACTCCCTATAAGCCCGGTAGAGATGGCAGGGGACCTGCCTGGGCCAATTCGCTGTTTGAAGACAATGCCGAATATGGTTACGGAA
>CAJXLE010000016.1 GCA_913055895.1 uncultured Bacteroidota bacterium
CGTAGGTGGCCCTATGCATGCTCATGGGTGGTGGCAATTTTTGTATTTTTGCACGGGGTTGGTTTATTTAGAAATAATATAAATATAATTGTTAGCGTTATAACACTGTTAAATTAATAACAATTAATTATATTTGTGGTCTATGACAAACAGCACACAACATCTGGTTATGCCCATGACAATTGAAGAAATAGCACGAATCACCAATTCCCGGATTTTGTGCGGGGAAGATGTTCATCCCCGCATCACCAGGGCTTTTGCATCTGATCTGATGAGCGATGTGTTGACCCTGGAGACGGACCATACCCTGCTGATCACCGGCCTGGCCAATGTACAGGCGTTGCGCACGGCCGAGATGAGCGACATCAGCTGCATCCTTTTTGCCCGCAACAAGCGGGTGACCGAAGACATGGTCCGCCTGGCCCGGGAAAACGAGATGGTGATCATGCAGACGTCCTACTCGGTGTTTTACACTTCCGGTTTGCTCTATGAGGCCGGAATCAAACCCATTTTTTAGGCCATGGAATATGATTATGAAATCCAGGGCGGCGATTTTTCCAGTGCGGGATTTGCCTCGAGTCACCTGAAGAAAATCCTCAAGCAGATTGGCATTGAGCCCAAGCTGATCAAGAGGATCGTCATTGCCTTGTACGAGGCGGAGGTCAATATCGTGGCCCATGCATACGAGGGCAGGATACATGTGGAAATAGAACCCGGGCAGATCAGGCTGGAGATACAGGACCGGGGACCCGGCATCGAGGACATTGAGCAGGCTATGGAGGACGGCTATTCCACTGCCTCGGAAGAGGTGCGGGAGATGGGTTTTGGCGCCGGCATGGGCCTTTCCAACATAAAGAACAATTCCGACGACCTGGAGATCACCTCTACCGTGAACGAGGGTACGGAGCTGACGATCATCAAAAAATTCAAATGATTATGAGTGCACAAGCTTTTCACCACGCTCTTAAGATACAGGAAGACATATGCATTGGCTGCGCCCATTGCATGAATGTATGTCCCACCGGCGCCCTGCGTGTGGTCAACGGCAAGGCCAGGTTGCTGGCTGAGCGTTGTGTCGACTGCGGGGAGTGCTACCGGGCCTGCCCGGTTAGCGCCATTACAGTGGAGCAGGATGATTTCCGCCGGGTTTTTGACTTCGGCCATTCCGTGTTGCTGGTTCCCGAGCTGCTTTTTGGTCAGTTTCCCGAGGACGTTGACAAAACCCTGATCATGGATGCCCTCAGGCAGGTGGGCTTCAGCGAAGTGGTGGAAGTGGAGCATGCGGCCTCGTTGCTGAAGGAGTCCACGCACGACTACCTGGAGCAGAGTGAGCAGGAAAGACCGCTGATCTCCGCCTTTTGTCCTGCTGTGGTGCGGCTTATACAGGTTAAGTTTCCCGCCCTGGTGGACCACATCATCCTGCAGAAGCCGCCGCTGGATATCACCGCCTTGTATTACCGCCGCAAGCTGGAGGACCAGGGGTACGATCCCGGTGACATCGGCATCTTTTATGTCACCCAGTGTGCCGCCAAGATAGCAGCCATCAAAAGCCCGGTGGGGGAGTCGCAATCCTACATCGACGGGGTCATCAACATGGATTATATCTACAACAAGGTCTATTCCACCATCAAAAACCAGAAAAATTCCTTTAACGAACCGAAACAGAAAGCGCCCGAAGCCCTTTGCCCGGAGGGTGTCCTGTGGAGCCTGACCCATGGTGAGGCCGACCAGGTGGAGGGACGGTGCCTGGCGATCGACGGCATACATAACGTCATCGAATTTTTGGAGAAAGTGGAGAATGAGGAGATGAGCGGGGTGGACTTCCTGGAGCTGCGTGCATGCGATGAGAGTTGTGCGGGCGGCATCCTGAATCCTGCCAACCGCTTTCTGACGGTCGAGCGCCTGCGCAACAAGGCCCGCGAACAGGAGAAACTGGAGCGGGAAGGGCGCCGTCCGCAGTCGGGTATTCAACATTACCGGGGATACCTGACCGAAAACCTTGCCCTCCAACCGGTGGTGCCCCGGTCCATCATGAAGCTGGATGAGGATATGACCCGTGCCCTGAACAAGATGCGCCGGGTGAAGGACCTGATGAATACCCTGCCGGGTGTGGACTGTGGCGTATGTGGCGCCCCTTCATGCAGCGCCCTGGCCGAAGACATTGTCAACAACAAGGGCAGCCTGCGGGACTGCATCTTTATACAGCGCAAATATGAGCAAAAGAAGATCCAGCGTCCCGACGAGTCATACGACATTATGCGAAGGATATGGGGAGACAACAAACTATTGGGCAACCAGTAAAAAACAATACAACTATGGTAGTTTCAGATTTAATAGAGAAATTTGGATTGACCGCCTACAGCGGAAAAGACGGACTGGACCGCCAGGTTACCGGTGGGTATGCGTCCGACCTCCTGAGTGATGTGATGGGACATGCCCGGGAGGGCCAGGTTTGGATTACCCTTCAGACCCACAAGAATGTTATGGCCATTGCCTCGCTCAAGGACCTGGCAGCGGTGATACTGGTCAAGGGCCATGGCCCCGACGACGATGCAGCTCAGCAGAGCAACGAGGAGGGTGTGCCGGTGCTGGGCACCACAAGAGAGGCATTTGAGATGGTGGGTGAGCTTTATGAAGCTTTTAAGGAACATGAAATATTATAAGGCCGACATGCATCTTCACACAGCGCTTTCGCCCTGCGGAAGTCTGGATATGGGACCACAGAACCTGGTGCGGCACGCTGTGGAGGCCGGACTGGACATGATTGCCGTGACGGACCACAATTCCGGGCGGCAATGCCGGTCGGTTGCCAGGGTAGCCAGCGACCAGGGACTGTCTGTGCTGTGTGGTGTCGAGGTCAATACCCGCGAAGAAGTGCACTGCCTGGCCTATTTTCCTTCCTTCAGGGAGCTCGATGCCTTTGACCGGCTCTTGTATGGGCAGCTGGCCGACATACCCAATGATCCCGACAAGTTTGGCTACCAGGTGGTGGTCGACGAGCAGGAGCAGATCGTCGACTATCCGCAAAAACTGCTGATCTCGTCTGTGGATATGGGCGTTGATGAGGTGGAGCAGGCGGTTCACCGACTGGGCGGGCTTTTTATCCCGGCCCACATCGACCGCCTGCGCAACGGCATCATAGCCCAGCTGGGGTTCATACCCCCGGGGCTAAAATGCGATGCCCTGGAGATCTCTCGCCACAGCAATGTCGAGACCCTGGTACGCGAGCATCCCTACCTGGCGGATTATTCTTTCCTGCGAGGCTCGGATGCACATCATCCCGAGGATATAGGTCGGGGTGGTACCCGCTTTCAACTGGCCGATCTCACCTGGAGGGAGATTTGTATGGCCCTGGAAGGCACCGGCGAACGCAAAATGGAGCTGTTATGAAATCTTTGGCCTATCACATGCTCGATATTGTACAGAACGCCCTTAGGGCAGAGGCCTCCCTGGTGGAGATGGACGTGGTGGAGGACGAGTCGACAGACCTTTTTCGCCTCCAGGTGGCGGACAACGGAAGGGGTATGGACCAGGACACCCTGCAAAGGGCCATGGATCCTTATTACACTTCACGCAAGAGCCGGCATGTGGGACTGGGATTGTCACTGCTCAAGCAGAACAGCGAACGCACAGGCGGAACCTTTTATATCGAATCAACCCCGGGAGAAGGCACCAAGGTGAGGGCAGATTTTGTCCGCTCCCACATCGACCTGCCGGCCATTGGTGATCTGCCGGGTACCCTCCACCAGCTGATCGTGGCCAATCCTGCCCGGGATTTTGTTTACCGGCATGCATTCAACAGCAGGAGCTTTGTTCTGGATACCCGAGAGATCAAGCAGGCCCTGGAGGGGTGGCCGATTGACCACCCCGGGTTGCGAAATGATTTGCGGGAGTTGATAAATTCCTATTTTCAGGAACTCAACCCGGGTTCCGGTACTTCGGTTATAGAACATGCCTGAAAAAGTTGCCGGCCTGACCTATTTGTCCTAGTTTTACCCCATACCGGCAATGGGTTGTTTGCTGATTTTCAGTATACTTTATGCTTCATAGGCCATTATTTAAAATATTTTTAAATAGACTGTTAAGCAAATAACAGTGTTAAAAAAATAACAATTTATATTATATTTGTACCGTTTTCCTGGTGGAAATGCTTCAGAAAGGGTAAGAAAATTGCAGGGGATAAGGAAATCAGAACACCGACAAGATCAACCCATAAGAAAGAGAAAACCAACAAGAACAACACACAAGATACAGAACATCATCAAATCAACAGCAACTATGGGAAAAATTAAATCACTCGAAGACCTCAAAAAGAAGAAGCAGGATCTGCAGAAGAAGGTAGATCTGCGAGAGAAAGCCGATGATGCTGAATCATACGTTCAGATCAAGGTGGGAATGGCCACCAGCGGCATTGCATCGGGCGCCAAGGAAATTTACGATTTTCTGGTGGAAGCACTGGAAAAGCGCAATGTAGAAGCAGTGGTCACCCAGGCCGGCGACATGGGATACAGCTATGCCGAGCCCACCATTGAAGTGACCAAGCCCGGTGAGGAACCTGTGGTTTTTGGTTATGTCACCAAAGACAAGGCTGATGAGATCATAGAGAGGTACATCAAGCGTGGTGAGCTGGTAGATGGCATCTTGCCGCAGAATTACAGAACCATTGATGAGGAATAATTAAAATCAGGAGGATAAGCACATGACAAGATATAAAATGCACTTACTCGTTTGTGGCGGAACCGGATGCCGTGCTTCAGCAGCAGATTCCATCACCGAAAGCTTAAAGGAGAGCTTGCAGGAGCACAACCTGCAGGATGAGGTACAGGTGATCATGACCGGTTGCTTCGGGTTTTGTGAGAAGGGTCCCATAGTCAAAGTACTGCCTGACAACACATTCTATACTGAGGTCAAGCCCGATGATACCGGGGAGATTGTGGAGGAGCACCTGATCAAGGGTCGTCAGGTTGACCGCCTGTTGTATGAGGCACCCGAGGGTGGCAAGGTGAAAGATTCCAAGCACATGGATTTCTATAAAAAGCAGATACGCATTGCTTTGCGCAACTGTGGTTTTATTGATCCGGAAAATATTGATGAATATATAGCCCGCGACGGGTATTTTGCTTTGGGCACGGTATTGAGTGAGATGACACCCCAGCAGGTGATCGACCAGGTGAAGGAGTCGGGTCTGCGCGGACGGGGTGGCGGCGGATTTCCCGCCGGCCTTAAGTGGGAGTTTGCCTATAAGAACCAGGAGCAACCCAAGTATGTGGTTTGTAATGCCGACGAGGGCGACCCCGGTGCTTTTATGGACCGCTCGATCCTCGAGGGCGATCCCCATGCTGTGCTCGAGGCCATGGCCATCTGTGGTTATGCCACCGGGGCCGACAAAGGATTGATATATATAAGGGCCGAATATCCGCTGGCCATCAAACGCCTGAAGATTGCCATCGAGCAGGCACGTGAGTATGGCATGCTGGGCGAGGGCGTCTTTGGCACCGATTTCAATTTTGATGTCCAGCTGCGTTATGGTGCCGGGGCTTTTGTCTGCGGCGAAGAGACGGCCCTGATCCATTCGATGGAAGGCGAGCGGGGTGAGCCCACCTTCAAGCCGCCTTTCCCCGCCGAGTCGGGCTATCTTGGCAAGCCCACCAACGTGAACAATGTAGAGACCTATGCCAACGTACCGGTGATCATCAACAAGGGTGCCGGATGGTTCAAGAAGATCGGCACGGAGAAGTCGACAGGCACCAAGGTTTTCGCCCTGGCCGGTAAGGTCAACAACGTGGGTTTGATCGAGGTGCCCATGGGCACCACCCTGCGTGAGGTGATCTTTGAGATCGGCGGGGGCATCAAGGATGGTAAGAAGTTCAAGGCTGTACAGACCGGTGGTCCTTCGGGGGGATGCCTGACCGAGGAGCACCTGGACACCCCCATTGATTTCGACAACCTGCTGGCTGTAGGCTCCATGATGGGCTCCGGCGGTATGATCGTAATGGATGAGGACGACTGCATGGTGTCGGTGGCCAAATTTTTCCTGGAGTTCACCGTAGAAGAGTCGTGCGGCAAATGTGCCCCCTGCCGTGTGGGCAACAAGCGCCTGCATGAATTACTGGAGCGCATCACCCAGGGTAAGGCTGAAAAGAAGGACTTGCAGCGGTTGAAGAATATGTGTCATGTGATTGCCGACACCTCCCTCTGTGGTCTGGGACAGACAGCTCCAAGCCCCGTGCTCTCCACCATGGAGAATTTCTGGAATGAATATGTGGCCCATGTGGAGGATCAGCGCTGCCCTGCCGGCTCGTGCAAGGACCTGATGCGCTACGAGATCATCCCCGAAAACTGTGTGGGATGTACGGCCTGTGCCCGGAAATGCCCGGTAGGAGCCATCACCGGCGAACGCAAACAGGTACATGAGATCGACCAGGATATATGTATCAAGTGCGGTGCCTGCGTGGATGCTTGTAAATTTGATGCTGTAACAATAAAATAACGGATAGACGATGGAAAACGTAAAGTTAACGATAGATAACAAACAGGTGGAAGTTCCCAAAGGAACCACCATATATAAAGCGGCCAAGCAAGTTGGCATCGATATTCCCGTTCTGTGCTACATGAACCTTGAGGATATCGGTATTGAAAACAAGCCTGGAGGTTGCCGGGTGTGCAGTGTGGAAGTGGAGGGACGCAAGAACCTGGCTCCTGCCTGCGCCACGGAGGTGTTCGATGGTATGGATGTCAAAACCCATACCATGCGGGTGATCAATGCCCGACGTACAGTGGTTGAGTTCATCCTCTCCGACCATCCCAAGGACTGCCTCACCTGCAAGAAGTCGGGCAACTGCGAACTGCAGGACCTGGCCGTCAGGCTCGGCATCCGGGAGATACCCGGACAGGAGTACGCCGAGATGTCGACCTACAAAACCGATTATTCCCCATCCATTGTACGGGAGCTGGACAAGTGCATCATGTGCCGCCGCTGCGAGAGCATGTGCAATGACTTCCAGACCGTGGGTGCACTGAATGCCTTCAACCGGGGATTTGATGCTGCCGTGGCACCTGCATTTGAGATGGACCTGCAATATTCGCCCTGTACCTATTGCGGACAGTGTGTGGCTGTATGTCCCACAGGTGCGCTGACCGAAGTGGACCATTCGCGCGATCTGATCGATGCGATCTCCGATCCCAACACCACTGTTGTGGCACAGACCGCCCCTGCCGTAAGGGCTGCCCTGGGCGAAGAGTTCGGGCAGGAGCCCGGCACACTGGTCACCGGTAAGATGGTCTCGGCCCTGCGCCGTCTGGGCTTCGACTATGTCTTCGACACCGATTTTGCGGCCGACCTGACGATCATGGAGGAGGGCACCGAGCTGCTCGACCGCCTGAAAAGACACCTGGATGGCGACCAGGATGTGAAGCTGCCCATGCTCACCTCCTGCTGTCCGGCCTGGGTGCGCTTCATTGAGCACCATTTCCCCGATATGAAAGACATACCCTCTTCGGCCCGTTCGCCGCAGCAGATGTTTGGTTCCATCGCCAAGACCTATTTTGCCGACAAGATAGAGACCAAACGTGAGAACATGGTGGTGGTATCGATCATGCCCTGCCTGGCCAAGAAGTATGAGAGCCAGCGGGAGGAATTCTCCGTGGAAGGCAACCCCGATGTGGATTTCTCTGTCTCTACCCGTGAGCTGGCACACCTGATCAGGGAGGCCAACTTTAACCTGATGGACATGCCGGAGGAAGATTTCGATCGCCCCATGGGTGAGTCGACCGGTGCCGGTGTCATATTCGGTACTACAGGAGGTGTTATTGAAGCAGCCACCCGAACAGCTTATGAGATGCATACAGGCGGAAACCTTGATGGCAATATAGATTTCGAACAGCTGCGTGGATTTGAAGGCATCCGCAAAGCGACGGTAGATTTCAATGGAACACCCATCAACATTGGTATTGCGCATGGGCTGGGCAACGCCCGGAAGCTGCTGGAAGCGATTAGGAGCGGTGAATCGGAATTCCATGCCATCGAGATCATGGCCTGCCCCGGGGGATGTATCGGGGGTGGTGGACAGCCCCTGCACCACAACGACACGACCATCCTCAAGGCCCGTCAGAAGGCCATCTATGAGGAGGACAAGAACAAACCCATTCGCAAGTCTCATGAAAATCCTGAAATACAAACCCTCTACAAGGAGTTCCTAGGCGAGGCCATGGGAGAAAAAGCGCATGAGTTACTGCATACCAATTATTTCGACATAAGCCGCAAAATCGAAATCAGTTAAGGCAACATCAAAAATCAGGAGGAATCGTCCATGTCCAGAATAAAAGTTAAAATCAAAGAACAGGATCTGACAAAGATCCGCGAGATATGCCAGGCCCATAACAACGAACCCGGTGAGCTGATCAATGTTTTGCAGCAAACACAGGAGCACTTTGGATACCTGCCTGCCGAGATACAGGAGGCGGTGGCCCAGGAGCTGGGACTGCCCGTAGCCAAGGTTTACGGGGTAGTTACCTTCTACTCGTTTTTCACCATGATTCCACAGGGAAGGTACCCCATCAGTATCTGCACCGGTACCGCCTGTTATGTAAGGGGGGCTGATAATGTGCTGCAGGAGTTTAAGCGTCAGCTGGGAATAGCAGTTGGAGAAACATCGGAAGACGGCAAATTCTCACTCAACTGTCTGCGTTGTGTGGGAGCCTGCGGACTGGCACCCGTGGTGCTGGTGGGTGACAAGACCTACGGCCGGGTGGCTCCCGACGGGGTTAAAGACATCCTTGCCGAGTACCAGGACAAAGAATAATGTGTTTATAAATTTTAGGTTTAGGGTAATTATAGATATATTTTTAGCTGTCTTGTACTTGGTAATGGCAGGGCCGTCCCGCAGAAGCGGGACGGCCCTTATTTATGGTGTCTTGCCGGTTGGTATGCCGTGAGATCACTTGCAGCCGGAAGCCGACAGTCGTGCACAGGGCATGTGGCTGACGGGTTAACGGATGATGAGCCTTCGGGTGGTGGTGTTTGTGGAGTTGATGACACGCAGTATGTAGATGCCCGGTGCCTTCACAGGCAGCTGTATTTGCCTGGTCTCACCTGCTGAAAAGGACTGAAGTACGCGGGTGTGTATTTTTCGCCCATCGGGGGTGAGTACCTCCAGCCTGGCAGGCCGGGGAAGGGGTTGGTCGAAGACCATGTTGATGGTACCCCCGGAAGGGTTGGGGTAGATTTCAAGGGTCTGCTCCTGCCGGGCGGGTTTGTTGTCAACGTCTACTGCGGTGCCGGTAAGCTCTATGGAGAAGGTCCCGGTTGCCCCTCCTGCTGAGCCGTCGAGCTGCAACCAGTAAGTCTGCCCCGGGGTAAGTCCCTCCAGGTCCATGATGGCGGCTGCAAAGTTGTTGTCTTTCCCGAAATAATCGTCGTTGGCTGCCAACAAGGTGTGTTGATCTTCGGTGAGTATATCTTCACAATTTCCTGCCTGGTAGATGGCAATTTGGGTGTCCATACCCGAGGTGATGGCCGAGAGCTGTCCCTCCAGGGGCACCTCAAAACGGAACCATACCGTATGTTGCAGTCCCCCTTCATTGCACCATTTCATGGGTTCGGTACAGGCGAAGGGACCCGAGGTGTCGGGCATGGGTTCGTTGGCCTGCACGGTGGCGTATTGATTGGTGAGGTTCTCGTTAACACCGGGTTCCAGGGTAAGGGCACTGCATACATCATCATAACCGGGACCCTGTATGAACCTGACACGTATCGAGTCGCTGTCAGTACAGTTACCTGTATGCCCGGTCGCCCGGATGGTGGTGGTTTGTTCCTGTTCGCCTTTCAGGGAGACCAGGGCTGTATTTCCCGAGGAGGAGATCAATCCGTCTCCAGACCAGTCGTAGGTTTGGGCATGACCGTTCACCTGCAGCTGCAGGGTGTCGCCCAGGGGTTTTTCCTTCAGGGAGTCACCAAAGAAAATATGGAGGTCGCCGGAGACCACCACATAGTCGCGTCTGGCAATGGAATCGCTGCCAGCCGGTCCTTCCACCTTCAGGGCAATGGTCTTGTTGCCCGGGGCATCATAGTTCACCTGATGGGGGCCGGGACCCGTAGCTTCCTTCGGCTCGGCTCCATTACCGAAATGCCAGTTGTAGGAGTCGATGTCTCCGGAGGAACGGTCGCGAAAAGTAAGGGTTTCTTCGATGCAGTAATACCGCCGCTCAGTCCCCAGTGCGGCTACAGGCGATTTGTTGCGGGTATAAGCGCGTATACACAGGTCGTAGGGATTTGCCTGGCTGTCACTGCCCATGGGTATCCATTGCTGCCCATCGGAGCTGAACCAGTTGGTTCCCGTTTCCTGGATCTGGGGACTGGCATAGCCACTTATGGCCGATTCAACAGGCAGGGGATAGCCATAGTCGGGAGTAGTATAGCGTAGCTGCACATAAACCTCCCCTGAAGCTTCGCTGGCCATGTTAAAGACATGGTACCCGGGGTATTTTGCTGTTATGGCGGGCAGTGTGTCGGTTGGGTTGACAGGGCGGCCTGTCTGCTGGTCGAAATCGTCGTAAATGATGATCTCTATTTCCGTGCCATAAGCACTGGTAAAGGTGCCAATCCTTTGAATCGACTCTGATTCCTGCAATTCAAAACGGGTCAGGCCATAGAGGGTCTCATTTCCGGAACCAAGCGAGGTAACCATACCCAGCTTGTCGTAATGGTGCAGGGAGTCGATGTTCTCTGTTTTTTCTTTATTGGGATAAAAAGCGTTGCTGGTCAACACCTGGTTGTCGTCATAAGCCAGGTAGAAATAGCCGGAATTGCCAAAACCGTTTCCCCAGCTGTTCTTGATGATCCATGCACCCCTGGTCTCCGGAGAATCCGGTCCGCCGGTAACCTGTTTGTTGTCATCCCATCCGACAATAAGAATGCCATGGTTGGAGGCTTCACTGCCATTGTAATACCAGGTGTAATCATCTGGGTTGTAATAGCGGGCGTCCTCATTGGCGTACATCGAGGTGCTGATGGCCCCATAGTTCATGATGGCTCTTTTTACTTCTTCCCGGTTGTTGGGCAGGAAACGCATCTCGGGGATATAGGCAGGAGGCTGTCCATGTCTCCGGCAGGTACTGGTGTCGGTGAGGGTGAAATAGGGATCGGCTTGCTCCGTCAAAGGTCCCTGGAGCCTGGTAAGGTAAGCCGCGGCCAGGTATTGGTTGCCCCCGTCATCGGGACCACCGGCATAACCGTGGCAGGTAACCATGTTTTTTTCTGAGAGGTCTTTTCGTTCGCCATCCATGCGCAGCCATCGCGATTCTATTGCACCTATGGCTGAAAAAGCCCAGCATGTGCCGAAGTCTCCCTGGTTTTTTACAGGGGTGATCCAACCTTTGTCTCTTAGATCATATCTGACGGGAAGCTGTTGGGCTGCTTTAGATTGTACCTTGGTTTCATAATTGCCAAAATGCACCCGGAAGGGAGGCGGGGCATAACCATTTTTTTTGTCCTGGGTCTCTCCGGACTTTTTTTGTTCCTGGAGATATTGTTTGAAATCGGGGTTAAGGGGTGCGGTGCGTACAGGTTCCTGGCCCATGGTAGTGAGCTGAACAGATGCAAAACCCAGGGCGCAAAAAAAGCAAAGGATCGTTTTTTTCATAAGGTTATTTTTTTTCTAATAAATTGGCCGTATGGAACCTGCATGGAATAATCATGTCCTTGTTGTGTAGGTTGCTGGATGCAGGTTTCATTTGATTATATTTAAATTCATTTATTGCCAGATGGAAATTAGAAGATCAAATCATCCTCCGGTTTTGATATTATAATGATTATTGGATGGGGCCGGCCCATGAGACAGATAAAAGCTATATATATTTTTAATATTGTTAGGATTTGGGTACATTTGAATGAGTCGTTCGCAGGTTTTGCTCATCATTGCCGGCAGTTTAAGAACCCCTTTTCTTACTGTATGATCAGTCGAACGGAAGACAGACATCTGTTTTTACTCTATATATTCGTCTTATTCGGTCGATAAACTATTACAAATTATGAAAAAATACTTTGTTCTGATCCTACCCCTCTTTTTTTTGTTATTTTTAAATTCGTTCAAAATAGTTTCAAATCAACCATCTCAAGTTATGTCGACTCAAACAGATTCACTGAAAAACGGGGGTATTGTCTTTTTTAAAACCACCCGGTTAGATACGCTCTCAGAATTTTACACCGAGCAGGTAGGCTGCAGTTTGTGGCTGGACCAGGGTGCCTGTAAAATTTTCCGCCATGGGAACATGCTCTTTGGTTTTTGCCGGGCCGAAGAGGCCGACCTGCAGGGTGTGGTTACCTTTTTTTATCCCTCGCGCGAGCAGGTGGATGCCATGTATGAGAAGTTTAAGGCCATAGCCAGGGAGGCGCCCAGGATGAACGAACGTTTCAACATATACCATTTTTATGCAGAAGACCCTGAAGGACGTCTCATTGAGTTTCAGTACTTCAACCATCCCCTGAAACCTTATTGATGTGTAATGCTTTCATGTGCACACCCTTTGTTGGCATGCCTTTCAAAAGTGAGAAACGTCCGAAATGCGGGTTGTTCAGGATTTCCCTTAGGCATTCCCGGCGGACATGTCTTTGAGCTCTGAAAGGCCGGGTTGCCAGGCCATCAGCATACAAAGGCCCATGGATGGTATGGGTCAAGTGAAAAAATAAGTTGGGGGATGGCATTAAACGCAATGGTCATAGCAGCATCCAAAAAACAACGCTTCTTATGTATAATTTTTAAACCCACAGACAAGTGAAAAAGATAGGAGTTTTATTCATCGCAACGGCAATCATGATGGCATCATGTACACCCAAACAGGACCAGGCATCATCTGAGGGAAATCCCTTCTTCAAGGAGTATCAGACTCCCTACCAGGTGCCACCTTTTGACAAGATAGAGACAAGTGATTATATGCCTGCCTTCGAGCGTGGCATGAAACAGCACAAAGAGGAGATAGAGGCCATCGTCTCCAACGATCAGGCCCCCACCTATGACAATACCATTGAAGCAATGGTATACAGCGGTAAGCTTCTGGACAAGGTCTCCTATGTGTTTTACGGCTTGAACAGTGCCAACACCAACGATTCGCTGCAGGAGGTGGCCCGGGAGGTTTCTCCCATGCTATCGGAACATCGCGACGAGATAGCTCTGAATGCCAAGCTTTTCGAGCGGATCAAGACGGTTTATGAAAACCGCGATCAGTTTGATTTGAACCAGGAACAGTCTTATCTCCTGGAAAATATTTACAAGAATTTTGTCCGCAACGGGGCCAACCTGCCGGATGACAAGAAGGATGAGCTGAAGGAGATCAACCAGAAGCTCTCGTCCCTGACCCTGGAGTTTGGGCAGAATGAGCTCAAGGAGACCAACCGCTTTGAGATGGTCATTGAAGACAAGAAGAACCTGGCCGGTTTGCCCGAGTCGGTTATTCAGACGGCAGCAGAGACAGCTAAAGAAAAGGGGCATGAAAGCAAATGGGTTTTCACCACCCACAAGCCCAGCATGCTGCCTTTCCTGCGCTATGCCCAAAACCGTGATTTGAGGGAGAAGCTTTATAAGGCTTACCTGAACAGGGGCAACAACGACAATGAGTACGACAACAAAGAGATCCTTTCACAGATCGTTGATTTGCGCGTCAAGAAAGCCCATCTTCTTGGATACGATACGTATGCCGATTATGAGTTGGAGACCCGCATGGCCAAAAAGCCTGAGAGGGTGATGGACCTGCTCAACCAGCTATGGGATGCTGCCCTGCCTGTGGCCAAGGAGGAGCGCAAAGAGATGCAGCAGATCATCAATGAGGAAGGCAAAGATTTTGAACTTAAAAGCTGGGACTGGTGGTATTATGCTGAGAAACTGCGCAAACGCAAGTACAACCTCGACGACAGTGAGCTGCGGCCTTACTTCCAGCTTGACTATGTCCGCCAGGGTGCTTTTGATGTGGCCACCAAGCTTTACGGGATCACCTTCGAGGAGGTGAAAGACATACCCAAACCCCATCCCGATGCCCGTGCCTGGGAGGTCAAGGAGTCGGATGGTTCGCACCTTGGTCTGCTCTACATGGATTTTCATCCCAGGGAGAGCAAGAACGGGGGAGCCTGGTGCGGCAGCTATCGCAGCCATTACGAGAACCAACAGGGTGAGGAAGTGCACCCGGTAAAAACTGTGGTATGCAATTTCACCACGCCCACCGAAGACAAGCCGGCCCTGCTGAGCATGGATGAGGTGGAAACCCTCTTCCATGAGTTTGGTCACGCCCTGGACGGGCTTTTTGCCGAAAACACCTATCCCCGTACTTTTGTGGCCCGCGATTTTGTGGAGCTGCCTTCACAGATCATGGAACACTGGGCCACCCATCCTAAGGTGATGAAGGAGTATGCCAGGCATTATGAGACCGGGGCATCCATACCCGACAAGCTGATCAGCAAGATCGAGAAGAGCAGCTATTTCAACCAGGGCTTCGACAACGTCGAGTACCTTGCTGCCTCTATGCTGGATATGGCCTACCACACCCTGTCCAAACCCAAAGATCTTAACGTAATGGAGTTTGAGAAGCAATACCTGGACAAGATCGGCTTGATACCTGAAATAGAGCCCCGCTACCACAGCACCTATTTCAGTCACATCACCGGAGGATACAGCGCCGGATACTACAGTTACATATGGTCGGCTGTGCTCGACAACGACGCTTTTGAAGCTTTTGAGAAGAACGGTATTTACGATCAGCAGACTGCTGAGGCTTTCCGCACCCTGCTGGCCAAAAACGGCATCAAGGATCCCATGAAGCTTTACGTGAACTTCCGTGGTCGCGAGCCCAAAATCGAGGCCCTCTTGCGCAACCGTGGACTCAAATAGCAGTTCTCACAGAGCAGTGGTGGATTTTTGGTAACCACAAAACATAAAAAAGGCCGGCCCCGAACGGGGACCGGCCTTTTTTGCCTTGTGTGACTTATCCGGCTGTGGCGGGGAGTTTCCTTGATTTCTCTGCTATGGGTCCTGGCAAGGGACCAACCGGTCCATCTTTTTTAAAACGTTGAGAAGCTCGTCCGGGACATTTCATGAAGGGTTACCCGAAGTAGATGTCACTTTGGATGCGCTGCAGTTTTCCCTTTTGGAAATAAAAAATGAAGATCAGTGTACCCTCACGGTTGCGGATCCGGATCTTGTTTTCTGTGGGTGGGGTGATGCCGAAGATCTTCAGGAAGGTGGTTTTGGGCAGTCCCGGACGTATACATCTTGTCAGCGACAGCCGGGGGTTGGTAATATCCAGGTGGATCAATAAGTCCTTTGGGCGGCTGCGGTAGAATTTAACCGTGTCATCTTCTGCTGTGAAGTGGTAGATGGTGTCGATGCGCGAGGTGTCGTGGATGTTTTGGAAAGGTTCCTTTTCAAGGGAAAGCCAGCTGGCATGGTTTTGCTGCAGCCACTGGATGGATATTTCCTGAGGTGCCTGACGGATGAAATCATTGGAGACCCAGCTTGCAGTTTTGCCGGAAGGGGCGGCACTCCTGTAGGCATTTATGCGGGTGGTGTCGCATTCCTTGTAAAGATTTTTTGTGATTTTCTTTTTGGGGTTGCAGGAAAATAGAAGCAACAGCACGGAGACAGGCAAGAGAAAAAGCAGTTTTTTTGCCATAGGTAAGGCTATTTATCTGATGTTTGTGGTTCATTCAAAGATAGTTAATAATTACAACAAATGCACGGAAATTGTTGGGTGGATGCTTTTGTATTGAACCATTTTGATGCAATTTTGTGATTTGAAGACGGTATTTGTTCGGGGATACGATTCTTTAAATCAAATCAGAAAGAGAACTTTATTATGGAAAAGAATACTTTTAGGGCCTACCGGGTTTTTGAAGAGCCCGATGGCCATTTCAAACGGCAGGTGGTACGCCGGTCTTTCGATGATTTGCCTGACCATGAAACACTGGTACGGGTGGATTACTCAGCACTGAATTACAAGGATGGTTTGTCCGCTTCTGGGCATAAGGGCATCACACGCCGCTACCCCCACACCCCTGGCATTGATTCGGCCGGTGTGGTGGAGCATGATCGTTCCGGTCGTTTCAAGGCGGGCGACCAGGTGATCGTAGCGGGTTTCGACCTGGGGATGAACACCGATGGTGGTTTCGGTGAATACATCAGGGTACCGTCCGAGTGGATCATGCCCCTGCCCGAAGGTATGACCCTGCATCAGAGTATGGTATATGGAGCGACGGGTTTCACGGCCGGACTGTCGGTGTATCGCTTGCTTGCAGCCGGTCAGAAGCCCGAACAGGGCCCTGTGTTGGTCACCGGTGCAGCAGGAGGTGTGGGCAGCGTGGCCGTGTTGATGTTGAAAAAGCTCGGCTTCAGGGTGATTGCTGCCACTTCCAGCCTCGACGATTCCCGGGAATTTGTCGGCAGGCTGGGAGCGGATGAACATGTAGATAAAACCGTTACCGACGACAGATCGGGCAAGCCCCTGCGGCGACCCCGCTGGGCAGGTGCCGTTGATGTGGTGGGCGGCAATGTTCTGGCCACCATCCTTAAGACCTGCGATTACGGGGGCAATGTGACGGCCTGCGGCAACATCTTCTCCGATGAGTTGCACACCACCGTGTATCCTTTTATCCTGAATGCGGTGAGTTTGCTGGGGGTAGATGCGGCAAAATGTCCATGGGAGCTTAGAAAGACCATCTGGAATAAATTATCAGGCGAATGGGCGGTAGATGTATCGGGACTGGTTCAGGAGATCACGATAGATGAACTGGACGATGCCATTCAAAGACTTATGAACAAGAAAAACCGGGGCCAGGTTGTTCTCAAGCATCAGCACACCCGGGAGCAGTAGTTGTCCCTTACCATTCCATGTCCGATGAAAGCCCCGCAGCTATCTTATCTGTGGAGCAAAAGTGTCGGTGGTATGCCAGGAGGCAAAATAGATTTTATTCTCTTGTCCTTCAAAGTGGTAGGTTTTCGTTTTGGTGCTTTCATGGGGAGAATAAGTCTTCAGCCGCAGGGTGTTTTTGCCCTCCCGAAGGGGTATGCGGGCATAGTGAATGGAGTAGGGCAGGGTTTGCCAGTTTCGCGTATCGGCTTTTTCGGTAAGGGTATTGACGATGTTGATCAGGGTGCCAAGGTTTTCATTTTCCTGGTCGGCGGCTACTTCGAGGGCTTTTTTTGTGGCCAGGCGCAGGACGGCATTGCCTATTTCGCGAAGCATCCTGTCGTGCAGCGTTTTAAATGCTATTTCATTGATGTCCTGGGCTTTTTCCAGGCTGTATAATTGGTCACGGCAATGGATGGTGGCCTGCTTGTAAACGGGTTTGCGTTCGACATATTTTGGGAAGGCCACTTTGAAGAAGCGAAGCTGTGAGAAGCCTTCCTTCTCTCTTTGACTTTTGTCGCCTATGTACATGGGGAAGGAGAGGTCGAACCTTTCGTTTCGCATGATCACATATCCCTTGCGCGGGGAAGGTATCTTGGAGAACCGGAGGCTGTATTCATCTTTCACCGGTCCCAGGCCGTTGAGCCAGAAGAAGATGACTTCCCCGTGGTCCCTGGGTTCATACTGGTAATTGGTGTTGAATTTTTTTTCGTAGTAGCGCACTTCATCCTGAAAACCTGTTAAGTAAGCAGAGCGGAGCACATCTTCCTTGAGTTGGGAGGGTGCTTCCATGGAGAAGTACTGCTTGTAGTCTTCCTGGTACACTTTTAGTGCGTTGCGGTAAGCGATGAAAGCATCGTTATAATCGCCGGCTGCCTCGTAGATCATGCCCATCAGGTTGTGTGCAAAGGCATCCCTTTGATAGCGGTTTTTATGGTCGTCGTATTTGTCGTTCAGGGACTGCAGGCGAAGGTTGATCCTCCGGCACTCGACCAGTGCGTCCTCGTAATCGCCCAGCTGGATGTAGTTCAGGGCTGTGTAGTAATGCAGCATGACCGCTTCAAAATCTTCAGGCCGGTATGGTTTTACATTGGGGTTGGTGACCAGGGCCAGGGCTTCCAGTCCGTAATTCTTCAAATAATCTTCAATGATGCGGTCGGCTTTGGAGAAATGGCGGTTGCTTTCCTCATAATCGTCCTGCATCCAGGCTACATAGCCATGATTGAGGAAATGGAGCAGCCGGTTTTTTCCTTCCTTTGCCTGGCTGTCCTGGGTGAGCATGCGGTCGGCCTTCTCGTAGTTGCCCCGTTTGATGTATTTCTGCAACTGTTGGGTTTGCTGATAATAGGTTGCACATCCCGCCAGCAGAGCGACCAAAATCAGGAAGATAAAAGGATTTTTGCTTGATGAAATCTGCCCTGGATATGGCCAAAATTTCAGATGGCCCATGGATTAATTTTCGATAAATTTTTTAATCTTTTTGTCGCCGATCCATACAATCTCGTTGGTTTCCAGGTTGGACAACTCCAGGTTGACCTGGTAATACACTACTTTCTCATCGCGGTACTGGTCGACAATAGAATTGATGTTGCCTTGCAGCATGAAGTCGGCACCCAGCTCAAGGCCCCACTGTTTAGCTGTTTTCGATGATGCAAAATCCTGCTGATCGGCCCTCTCATTGCGCAGGGCATCCCGCTGGCTTCCTGCCTGCACCAGCCGGGCTGAGCCGTCTTTGATGATGGCTTTTTCTATATCCTTGATGAAGGTTTCCGAATTGATGTGTTCATGGGACTTGTTTCGGACCAGGCCCACGATCAGGATCGGACGCTCGCCGTTGTGCTGTTGTTTGAACTCCTCCAGCCAGCGGGCATGGAGCACCTGATCCATCAGGGCGTCGGCAACCATCCTGGAGTCGGTGTCGTTCCAGCGTCCACTCAAGTCTACCTGCTGTTCGGTGTCTATTCTTCTTACTTCTCTTTTGGGACTGCAACTGGTAACGATCACCATGACAAAGGCCACAATCAGAAATAGATACGTTTTTCTCATGTTGATGATTTTAGTGAATAACAACAAGTTTCGGGTACATTTTTTATATTATAGATTCATTGCGCTTTTACATCCTTTTTCTTTTATTGGTCATGAGGTATCGCGAATTTATTACGCCCGTTATCCCGATTTTTCAGGTAACCAGGGTGAGCGATCCTGGCCGGGCCCACCTCACCGCTTGTGTTCCATGTGGACTGATTGCAATCATATTCCTGATGCTTTTGAGGGTCATCTCTCCTTGGGCCTTGTTGTGTTTTCAGGAAGAGTTGTTTTCCCCGGCACAACTCTTTCGCGGAACCATCCGGTTCATGTGGAATGGTGTCTGATGATTGCCCCGGCCTGCCCGATCTTTCCTGTTAACCTTTGATAATTGCAGGTTCCGCTTCTTATTTGCTAGGCCTGATCCAGGTTTTCGATCAACTCCTTCATTTCATCTTCCAGCTGCTGGCTTACCGTTGTCAGGGGCAGCCTGAGCCGGTTGGGAATGATTCCCCTTATGTCTAATGCACATTTTATGCCAGCCGGGTTGCCTTCGGCAAATAATTTTTCCACAATGGTCATCATTTTGTAGTGCAGGTCCCTGGCCGAGCGGAAATCATTTTTCAGGGCATAGTTGACCATATGCGACCACTCTTTGGGGAAGGCATTGGCCACAACGGAGATAACCCCTTCCACGCCGAGCGACATCAGGGGCAGGGTGATGTTGTCTTCGCCCGAGACCACCAGGAAATCTTCAGGTTTGTGGTCGATGATGTGCATGGCCTGTACCAGGCTGCCCGAGGCTTCCTTCACGGCCACGATCTTGTCAAAATCACGGGCCAGGGAGACGATGGTTTCGGGTTCGATGTTTTTACCGGTCCGGCCGGGCACGTTATAAAGAATTACGGGCACGGGGCTGTTTTCGGCTATTGTTTTAAAGTGCTGGTATATTCCTTTTTGTGAAGGTTTGTTGTAATAGGGGGTGACAGAGAGGATGGCGTCAATCCCGTGGAAATCGATCTTTTTGATCTTTTCAAGAACAGCGGCGGTGTTGTTGCCTCCGGCTCCAACGACGATGGGTACTTTTCCGTTGTTGGCTTCCCGCACGGTGTCGACCACGGCCAGCTGTTCCTGTGCATCCAGCGTTACAGATTCGCCGGTAGTGCCTAGCACCACCAGGTAGTCGACTCCATTCTCCAGGAGGAAATGGATGTGTTTTTTCAGCGCCTGGTGATCGACGGATTGGTCCTGCCTGAAAGGTGTGGTCACTGCTACACCGGTTCCGCTAAATTTCTGAAAAGACATAGCTATTGGGGTTTATTGATTTGACTTACGTAGTGTTTGATCTGTTCAATAAAGTATTGCAGTCCCTGGTCGGGTCCGATGCGGATCATCATGTCGTAATCACGGCCGTTGTTGGATTCCAAGCCCACCTTAAACCTGGCCCTTGAGAGGTTGTTGACAAACTTAAGGGGCACCAGGCTTTGTTTGCTCAGGTCGATCAGGATGTCGAAGTCCTGTTTGATAAATTGCTGCACAATGGGGTGCACGGGCATGTAATACCAGTTGAGATCCTTTCGGGTAAAGAGGTTGATCTTGCTGTTGGGGGCTATCCTGGATGGTATTTCTTTTTGGGGTATGTAGCCCAGGGCGTAGACTTTAATCTTTTTCCCGGCCAGGTAGTTGAGAAACTGGTTGGTCAGATCAAAGGAGGTTTCTTCCTCCAGTGAAAAGATCACACCCACACGTTCGGCTGTGTCGAAATTGGAGACTGTCTTGCCGCGTTGGACTTTCCGCTGTTTTCTTTTCAACAGCCAGTGGGCTATTCTTTCTTTTGGTTTCCTGAGTATATCCACATTACAAGTTTAATAAAATTAGCCAATATGCACAATATTTCATGATCAAAGATTTTCCCCACCGATCATTTTAAGAAAATCATCTTCGGAGATGACCGGTATGTTGTGCCGGCGGGCCTGTTCCATCTTTGTGGTCCCCGCGTTGTCGCCGGCCAGCAGATAATCGGTATTGGAGGAAACGGAAGAGGTGTTCTTGCCCCCGTGCTGTGCTATCATATCCTGCAGCTCTTTTCTGGAGTGGTTTTCAAAAGTGCCGGAAATGACAATGGTGGCTCCCTGCAGGGTATGGTTGTGCTTTTCTTCCGTTTTTTCTGTTTCCAGTCGCACTCCTGCCTTTCTGAGTTTTTCGATGATCTCGGTGTTTTTCTCCTGGCTGAAGAAACGGGTGATGCTGCGTGCTATGCGGTCGCCTATTTCGTGAATGGCTATCAGCTGGTCGTAGCCGGCTCCGGCAAGCTCGTCGATGGAGCGGAAATGGGTGGCCAGCTTCCTGGCCACGGTCTCCCCGACAAAGCGTATGCCCAGGGCGTAAAGAACCCGTGGAAAGGGCACTTCTTTGGATGCTTCGATGCTGTCGGTGAGGTTTTGTGCCGATTTATCGGCAAAGCGATCCAGCTGAAGCAGCTGTTCTTTGGTCAAGCTGTAGAGGTCGCCCACATCCCGCACCAGGTTCTTTTGGTAGAGGGCATCGATGGTGGCCTCTGCCGCTTCGATGTCCATGGCCCGCCGTGATACGAAGTGCTCTATCTTACCCTTGATCTGCGGCGGGCATCCGTTTTCGTTGGGGCAGTAATGACGGGCTTCGCCCTCGGGTTTGATGAGCCCGGTGCCACATTCGGGGCATTGGGTGATGAATTCGATGGCCTGGCTGTCGGGGGGGCGCTTATCCTTGTTCACCCCCACGATCTTGGGGATGATCTCCCCGCCCTTTTCAATGTATACGGTGTCGTTGATGCGCACATCCAGCAGCCTGATCTGGTCTTCGTTGTGAAGGGATGCCCTCTTAACCGTGGTACCGGCCAGGGGCACCGGCTCCAGGTTGGCTACGGGTGTTACGGCACCGGTGCGACCTACCTGGTATTCGATGCTTTTCAGGATGGTCTCGGCCTGCTCGGCTTTGAACTTATAGGCGATGGCCCAGCGCGGTGATTTGGCCGTGTAGCCCAGCTTTTCCTGTTGGCGGTGGGAGTTGACTTTGATGACCACCCCGTCGATCTCGTAGGGCAGTTGTGTACGCTTTTCGTCCCAGTAGTTGATGTAGTCGAAGATCTCATCTATGTTGCGACATTTCTTAAGCTGGGCCGATATTTTAAAGCCCCACTCGGCAGCTTTGCGCAGGTTTTCGTAGTGCTTGCCGTAAGGCAGGTCTTCTCCCACCACCGAATAGAGGAAACAATCGAGTGGCCTTTGGGCCACGGTGGATGATTTTTGAAGCTTTAAGGTGCCGGCGGCAGCGTTCCTGGGGTTGGCAAAGGGAGCCTCACCTTTCTCTTTTTTCTGGCGGTTGATGCGCTCAAAACCCTGGTGGGAAAACAGTATCTCACCGCGTATCACGAAATCGGGCGGATAATCGTTGCCCCTGAGCCGCAAGGGTATGCTTTTGATGGTCTTGACATTTTGGGTGACATCGTCTCCCTGCACTCCATCGCCCCGGGTGACGGCCTTTTGCAGGACACCATCCTGGTAGGTGAGGGCGATGGCCACCCCGTCGTATTTAAGCTCACAGACATATTCAATCTCTTCGTCCATGCTTTTTTTGATGCGTTTTTCGAATTCCTGCAACTCTTCGGGCGAATAGGTGTTGCCGAGGGAATACATCGGGTAACGGTGCCTGACCTGGTTAAACTCCTTGTTGATGTCGCTGCCCACCCGCTGGCTTGGCGAGTTGGGATCCCTGAACTGTGGAAATTCTTCCTCAAGCCTGATGAGCTCGTTCATCAGCGTATCGTATTCAAAGTCACTGATGGCAGGCTGTGCCAACACGTAGTATTTGTAGTTATGCTCCCGGATCTCTTTTCTCAGTTGCTCAATTCGTTCACGCGCTTCCTGTGTGTTCATCGAAATGGGATAATTTTCGGCAAATGTAGCAATGCTTGGTGAAATAAAAAAATCGCCCCCTGGATGGGGACGATTATACTGGTGTTTAAATCATTGGTTTATTTCTTTTCAAACTTACCCATCAACTCAGCCATGGCGATGGTGTGTTCTTCCACTTTCTTGTCGAAGTCGTCCATGGATCTGATACTGCCCAGCGATTCCACATCCAGTGCATGGATTCTGAAGTAGTAACGGTGAATTCCGGAGGGAGGGCAGGGTCCGCCGTAATCCTGCTTGCCGAAATTGTTTTTAACCTGTTTACCGGGAATGGTGTTTTCAGGTATTTTACGGGTATCTTTGTCAATGTCGTAAACCAGCCAGTGAACGAAGGTACCGATTGGTGCATCGGGGTCCTTGACACTTAAGGCAAAACTTTTGGTTCCTTCAGGTACACCTTCCCATGTGAGCTCGGGGTTGATGTCTTCCCCCCGGCAGGAGTATTTGTCGGGGATGAATTCCTCCTGTTGAAAAGCGCTGCTGTGTAGTTCCATACGTGCACCTCCTTTTGTTTGTTTTTTGTTGTGCCTGGTAAAAGATTGCAAGCCCACAATTGATAGCAGCAGGATCAATCCCAGGCTGCCAATAAAGTACCGTTGCACTTTCTTTTTCTTCATGCGAACATGAAAATTGATTCAATCAAATTTACACAATTTAGACCGGATTGTCAAAATTCTTTTAGTTGTTTAATTGATTGATTTTTAAGAATATATAATTAGGTGTTGTTTTTGTGTTTGAGGAAGAATTGCCAGGTATTTATTATTTTTGGCATGAACGTCATAAATCAGCATCATCTTGAACCAAGATTTCTCGTAACCACAAATTCTGCCATGGAAACCGCATGATATCGGTGTTCGTGTTGTGGTGTTCACTGCATGGGGATTTCACAGGATTGTTTCATTGGCAATTATACTGCTCGTATCTGATTTATTCCGCCAGGTTGCGGACGTTTCCTAAAAAAAATAATAGATATATGCAAAACATGGATGAATTCCGCAAGAAAGCACAACAGGCCATTGAGTGGATTGCCGGCTATTACGAACACATTGATGAGTACCCGGTTAAGTCGCAGGTGAACCCCGGAGCCATCTATAATGAATTGCCCGGGGGGTTGCCCGAGAAGGGGGAAGAGATCGACCGGATGATCAGGGATTTTGATGACCTGCTATTGAAGGGCATCACCCATTGGCAGAGTCCCCGTTTTTTTGCCTATTTTCCTGCCAACACCAGTCTGCCATCGCTTATTGCCGAGATGATGACAGCAGCCATTGGTGCCCAGGGCATGAAATGGGAGACCTCCCCGGCGGTGGCCGAACTGGAACAAAAGGTGATGGAATGGTTGCGCGACGCCATTGGTTTGCCTGGTGTTTTTGAAGGGGTGATACAGGATTCGGCGTCCACTTCAAGCCTGGTGGCCATACTCACCGCCCGTGAGCAGGCGTCCGGATATGACGTCAATGAGGAAGGTTTGATGCACCAGGGACGTTTTCGTGTATATGCTTCATCTGAGGCGCACTCATCGATCGAGCGGGCTGTCAAGGTGGCCGGGCTGGGCAGGAAGAACCTGGTACGCATACCGGTGGATGAGGCTTTCAGGATGGAGACCGGTAAGCTGGAGGAGGCCATCAAAAAGGATCGTGAGGCGGGCTACCGGCCCCTATGCGTGGTGGCCACCCTGGGCACCACCGGCTCGACTGCGGTGGATCCCTTAAAAGAGGTGGGGGAGATATCCCGCAGGCACAATATATGGCTTCATGTGGATGCCGCCTATGCCGGTTCGGCACTCATACTGTCCGAATACCGTTGGATGATAGAAGGCATCGAGGCTGTCGACAGCTTTGTTTTCAATCCCCACAAATGGCTGTTCACCAATTTCGACTGTTCGGCCTACTTTGTCAGGGATGCCAAAGCACTAACCAACACTTTCCAGCTGGTGCCCGAGTATCTGAAGACCCGTTCAGATGATTATGTCAACAACTATTCCGACTGGACCATACCCCTGGGTCGGCGTTTCAGGGCCCTTAAGCTGTGGTTTGTGCTGCGTTACTATGGCCTGCAGGGGCTGCAGCAGAAGCTGCAACATCACCTGGAACTGGCAAGGGATTTCAGGCAAAAAGTGGCCGGGCATCCCGACTTTGAGATCCTGGCGCCCATGACGATGAACGTGGTTTGTTTCCGCATGAAGCCGGAGGGTGTCCAATCGGAAGAAAAGCTGAATGAGCTGAACGAGGAGCTCCTGCATTCGGTCAACGCCACCGGCAAGATCTACATCACCCACACCAAGCTCGATGGCATCTACACCCTTCGCATGGTAATCGCGCAGACCCATGTGGAGGGGCGCCATGTGGAGGAAGCCTGGCAGGTCCTTCAAGGGAAGGCCCGTACCATTATGAGCACGGTATCCGGCAGCCGGTCCTGACGCCTACTCCCGGGTGAACACCTCTTCACCCTGCACGAAGGTACGCAGCACTTTTACCTGCGGCACCTGCCCGATGGGTATCTCCATGATGTCGCTGGCGGTGACCACCAGGTCGGCCTGCATGCCTTTTTCAATGCGTCCTTTGATGGTCTCTTCAAACATGCTGCGGGCTGCCCAGGTGGTCATGGCTTTCAGTGCGTGCCTGCGGGTGAGGGCATTTTCCGGCTGGAAGCCTCCTTCGGGGTAGCCTTCCAGGTCTTTGCGCGCCACGGCGGCATAGAATCCGTAGAGGGGGTTGATGTGCTCTACTGGAAAATCGCTGCCATTGGGGAGCCAGCCATTCTCTTTGAGCAGTTTTTTGTAGGCGTAGGCATGCTTCAGCCTTTCCTGTCCCAGCCGCTCATCGGCCCAGTACATGTCGGAGGTGGCATGGGTGGTGTTGACAGCCGGGATGATGGAGTATTGGCCAAAAAGGGAAAAGTCATCGGGGTGGATCACCTGGGCATGTTCGATGCGCCACCTGCGGTCGTTGTGGCCGCCCAGGATGTCGCTGTATACCTCCAGCACCACCCGGTTGGCCGAGTCACCTATGGCGTGGGTGTTCACCTGGTAATCATGCTGGTAGGCTTTTTGGGCGTGTTTCCTGATTTCTTCCCTGGGGGTGACGAGAAAGCCTGTGTTGTCGGGGTCGTCGGAATAGGGTTCCAGCATACAGGCTCCCCGGGAGCCCAGCGCACCGTCGGCAAAGAGCTTGATCGACTCGATGTGCATGTAGGGTGTCTGGTAAGGCCCTTTCTCCATGAACTGTTCATAGTTCTGCCGGGTGGGGGAGAGCATCACATAGGTCTGCATCTTCAGTTGGCCGGCCTTCTGCAGGGAATCCATCAGGGTTATGGCATCGTAGCCCAGGCCTGCATCTGCCACGGAGGTGAGCCCCACCCCGAAGCAATTGCGGGCGCCCTGCTGCAGGACGTTAATCTTCTCTTCGCGTGTGGGCTCAGGTATGATGTCGGAGACAAGGTCCATGGCATTGTCGATGAGGATGCCGGTGGGCTTCCCGTCTTCTTTCTCCACCTTGCCTCCTTCCACCTTCGTGTCGGTGTCGATGCCGGCCTTGTTCATGGCCACGCTGTTGACCAGGGCGGCATGGCCGTCGATGCGGGTCAGGTAAACCGGCTTATCGGGAAAGACCCGGTCCAGCTTTTGGCGGTCGGGAAACTCCTGCACCTCCCAGTCGTTTTGATCCCAGCCCCTTCCTACAATCCATTCAGCCTGGTGTTCTTGATCGTATGCCTTCAGTTTATCTATTATCTGCGAAAAAGAGGTGGTACCCACCAGGTCTACCTGCCGCTGGTTCATGGAATAGCCATAGAAATGACAGTGGGGGTCGATGAACCCCGGGTAGACAGGTTTGCCTTCCAGGTCGATCACGCGGCCGGCCTGGTATTGGTCGGTGATTTTTTCGGAGCTGCCCACCGCCTCTATTTTGCCATCTTTGACGGCCAGGGCTTCTGCCATCTTAAAGTCGTCGTTTACCGTGTAGACTTTGGCGTTGGTGAGGATCAGGTCGGTTTGTTCTTTCATGCTGCAAGCTGAAATTAAGGTGAGCACTGCGAGGATGAGGATGGAGTGGCGTTTCATACGATTATTTTTTATTTATTATTTGGCCGTATGGAACCTGCATGGAATAATCATGTCCTTATTGTGTAAGTTCTTGGATGCAGGTTTCATTTGATTGTCTTTTTTGTTATTTGTTAACCCCAAAAATTTTCTCCCGCCGGGGCGGTGAAATTTTATAAGGCTGTTTGTTGAATGATGCAGGGTAAGGAGTTGCCTGCATTGCGTAAAAAACATCGTTGTATGAGTATGCCAATATTTTGATATACATACTCCTTCGATCACAAAAATAGCAATTTATTGTTTCCGCTCCATTATCCTGGAAACAATATGTCTGGTGTATTGTTGAACATAAGGCTGAAAGCCCGGGTTGGGAATTTTCTTTTAAATGTCTTAAAGAGGATGTCAATGATCAGGCCACCACGGCTAATATTTCTTTTTGCCGCCCTTTTTCTCCTGGGCGGGGTGGTGGTGCAGCCCCTGCACCCGCTCTATCACAACCATGCCCATCCCCATCACGAAGATGGTGCAGCGGCAGGCGAAATCTTGCTGCAGGGTGATGGCTGTTTCATTGATGATTTTAAATTTTACCAACAGCTACCCGCCGAAGGGATTCCTGATCTTTTCAAATCACTGGAGCGACCCACCGAATATTTTATTTCCGCTGAGGGGGTCGTATTGTCTGATTTTTACAGGACTTACTCTCCCAGGGGACCTCCCGCCGTTGACTATCATCCATGATGCGGAGCATGCATCAAACTGCTGTCCAAATGACCCTTTGGTCACCTTTACAGGATTTCCGCATCAATACATCTTTCCCGATTGTAAATTTTCTCTCAAACAAGAAATTCATTATGAAAAGCATCGTTGTGAATATTTTGCTGATGCTGGGTGTGCTGGTCCAGTCCCATGCCCAGCAGACCCTCACCGGTACAGTCAGAGACCAGGAAAATCAACAACCCGTTGAGGGTGTCAATGTTTTTATTCCCGAATTGCAGAAGGGCACCATCACGGATGCAGACGGGCGGTTTACCCTGGGCGGGCTGCCGGCCGGCCAGCTGAAGGTACAGTTTTCCCATATTGGCTATCAAAACATCATACGCAACATGGAGTTGAAAAACGACACTTCGACCCCTCGTGAAGTAGCCCTGAAGCCCACCGTCATTGAGTCGGAAGCGGTGGTGGTTTCTGCCGGCAACTATTCCACCCAGCACGACAACGCCATCAAGATAGAGCTGCTCAAACCCCGGCAGCTCGATCGTTTGTCTGCCCCCTCTCTGATGGGCAAGCTTCGTAAGATTCCCGGGGTGGATATGATTGGCAAGGGCCAGGGAGTGACCAAGCCCGTCATACGAGGCCTGAGCAATTCCAACATCCTGGTGCTGAACAACGGGGTGAAGCTGGAGAATTTTCAGTTTTCCGAGAACCATCCCTTTATGGTGGATGAGTTTGGCACCGACCGGGTGGAGGTGATCAAGGGTCCGGCTTCATTGCTTTACGGTTCGGATGCTGTGGGGGGCATCATCAATGTTTTGAGGGAAAAGCCGGCGCCCACCGGCACCATAGAGGGCGACATCACCCAGAAATACCATACCAACACGCGTGGGTATGTCACCAATGTCGGGGTGAAAGGCACCACCGGCAATTTTTTCTGGGGTGTTCGGGGTGGCCGTAAGAGCCATGCCGATTATATCTCGGGTTCCGACCGGGTGGTACCCAACACCCGGTTTCTCAACCAGAGTTTCCATGCCTTCACCGGGGTCAATCCTTCTTTTGGGTCGTTCAAGCTCTATTACGATTACTATGAGAAGGACCTGGGGATGAGTGTTCCCGGGCTGGATACGCTGGTGAACGGCCAGGACCGAGACAACGAGATGTGGTACCAGGACCTGGACAACCACATGGTTCTCTCGAAAAACACCTTCTACCTCGATCCGGTGAAGATAGATGCCGACTTTTCCCTGCAGAGCAACCACCGCCAGCTGGTCACCATGCAACAGACCCCGGTGGATATGCGTATGAACACCTGGAGTGCGGACGTGAAAGCCCGGTATGAGTTCAACGGTTATTCCGACCTGATTGTGGGCGTCCAGGCTGTGCGCAAGGATAATGACAATGGCGATGCCATCAACCGGGTTTTGCCCGACCACCAGGTTCGTGATGTGGGTGTTTTCGGGTTGCTGCAGTACAGTGCCAGCCAGAAATTAAAGACGCAGGCAGGTTTTCGCTGGGATCACCGTAATATCAACATTCCGGGCCAGCCACGGACGGGGCGTGAGAACAGCGAAAGGCTTGCTCCGCTGGATCGCAGCTACGGGGATGTGAGTGGCTCCCTGGGTGCCACCTACCGTTTAAATTCCACCATGCTATTGCGG